>CAJOKR010000005.1 GCA_905235135.1 uncultured Bacteroidales bacterium | reverse complement strand
CCCACGGTACCGTCAGCGCCGAGGCCGTAGAACTTGGCTTCGAACGTGCCCTTAGGCAGGATGGAGATTTCCTTGCCGACCTTGAGGGAACGGTGCGTGACATCGTCGTTGATACCCACCGTGAACTGGTTCATCGGCTTGTTGGAGGCGAGGTTCTTGTAGATAGCGAGAACCTGAGCCGGGGTGGTGTCCTTGGAGGAGAGACCGAAACGGCCGCCGATGATCATCGGGTGGAGTTCGGCATCCTTGAAAGCTTCCACAACGTCGAGGTACAACGGATCGCCGTTGGCACCGGGTTCTTTCGTGCGGTCGAGGACGCAGATGCGCTCCACGCTCTTCGGCATTACAGCCATGAGGTATTTCACGCTGAACGGACGATAGAGGTGCACGCTGATGAGACCGAGTTTCTTGCCGGCTTTGTTCTCCTTGTCGATGACGGTTTTGATGACATCGGTGATGGAGCCCATAGCGATGATGACGTCGGTGGCATCTTCTGCGCCGTAGAAGGTGAACGGAGCATATTCACGACCCGTGATCTTGCTCAGTTTCTTCATGTATTTGGCCACGATGTCGGGAAGAGCGTCGTAGTACTTGTTCTGCAACTCTCTGGTCTGGAAGTAGATATCCGGGTTCTGGGCGGTACCGCGGGTCACGGGGTGTTCCGGATTCAGGGCGCGCTCACGATATTCCTTGAGGGCTTTCCAGTTGAGGAGCTTCTCAATCTTGCTTTGGTCAGCAGCTTCCACTTTCTGGATTTCGTGGGAGGTGCGGAAACCGTCGAAGAAGTGCAAGAACGGGACACGACCTTCCGGCCAAGTGAGCCACAGGAGCGAGGTCCATGATCTCTTGCACGGAACCGGTGGCCAGCATAGCGAAACCGGTCTGGCGGGCACTCATCACGTCGGCGTGGTCGCCGAAGATGGACAAAGCCTGAGCGGCGAGGGCACGTGCGGAGACGTGGAAGACGCCGGGAAGGAGCTCACCAGCGATCTTGTACATGTTGGGGATCATCAGCAAGAGACCTTGTGATGCGGTGTAGGTGGTGGTCAGAGCACCAGCCTGGAGGGAACCGTGGACGGCGCCGGCGGCACCAGCCTCAGACTGCATCTCCACGACCTTCACGGTCTCACCGAAAATGTTTTTTCTGCCGCCAGCAGCCCACTCGTCGATGTACTCAGCCATCGGGGAAGAGGGCGTGATAGGATAGATGGCGGCGACTTCACTGAACATGTAGGCAACATGGGCCGCAGCCTGGTTACCGTCACAAGTCATAAATTTTTTTTCTGCCATAACTTGATTATAAATTCTTAATTGGTTGATTATTAACAGTTTTTGATTTTCAATAAAAACCGCGCAAAGGTACAAAAATATTCGGATATAAACGGCCAAATGTTTATTTTTTGTCTTTATTATTTGGGTGAGCCGGCGCGGCTGTGGAGGCATCTGCGTCTCGCAGATGCACGGGTGGAGGCATTTGCACGTAGAGACGCACGGCCCTGCGTCTCTACGAGGCGGTGATTCCGAGCATCGCACCGTTTCGCCTCGCGATTTCCCTCGTGCTGAAAGCACGAAATCTCAATAACCCCACACCAAGCGTAACGAAGTGGAGCGCGGTGTGGGGTGAACGGTGCGGTGAGGTAGGCAGCGTGTTGTAACACGCAACTATTTGTATTTTTGCCGTATGAAAAATTCACTACGATGTGATTTTTGTCGCTTCATCGCGATTAATCAATAAAAACAAGTAGCAGAATGACGACCGAGGAACAATTTCTGGAACTGGTGCAGGAGAACCGGCAAAAGTTGTGCGTGGTATGCCGCTACTATGCCGCGCTATGTAGTGCCGTATGCGAAGAGGACTTATTCCAAGAGATTGTGCTGAATCTGTGGAAAAGCTACCCACGCTATGTGAAGCGACCGGAGTGCCAGCCATCTACTTGGCTCTACCGCGTGGCCTTGAACGTGGCTATCTCCCAGGTGAGAAAGTTAGGATCTGGCAAATTACAATCGCTTTCGGAGGTGGAGGAACGCGTCAAGGACAATTCAGCTGAAGAGAACCTGACGGATCAGATGTATGAGCTCATCGCACAACTCAACCAAGAGGATCAGGCGCTTATCTTTCTCTATTTGGATGAGAAGTCCCATACTGAAATGGCGGAGATCTTAGGTATCAGCGTCACGAACGTAGGAACAAAAATACAACGTATCAAACAGAAACTTAAAAGGTTGAATGATGAATAAAGAATTGAATATGTTAAAACGGACAGTCTGGGATGCAGAATCGTTGCCATTGGCCCCGACAATGCCGTGCGTTGGATTTGGCAACCGTCTTTCCCGACACAAAAACGGCATTTCAGGATGTGCCTGCCTCTTGGCTGGAGTCCTGTTGTTGGCTGTGCTGGTGTTGAAGGCAAAAGATGCAATCATCACGGGAAACAATCTCACAGTTTGGATAGCTTCACTCATAATCGCACTCTATAGCCTGTCGAAAGGCGTTTTCACGCTGCTTTTTTACCGTAAAGAACGTCGTTTTGAAATCTCCGTCCATCAATACGCAATTTTGGTAGTCCACAACCAGCTTTTCTTTTTATATGAGCGCATGCTGTGGCTGTGGTGGTTGTTGCCGGTTTTGATAGGAACTATGCCTGCCATTATTTCCCTTTTAAACGGCCAAAATATTGGAACAATGGTCTATTGGTTTGCATCGGCTGTCGTATATGTGACATTGCTGCTTGTATGTAACCCTCTCTTGTTCCGCAAGTATCGGCGGCTACGGAAAGAGTTGGAGGAGATACAGGAGTAGATGGCAGAATTTACAAAATAATCACCAAAAATATCAAAACAATGAGAAAAACAGAATCCTACGTTTACATCATCATCGGTTTTGTCGGCGCAGCACTCTGCTTCGTGCTGCATAACGAATGGGCGTTCCTTCCCGCCGTTCTCCTCGGACTATTTTCCGTGTTTATGGTCCGTCATACAAAAGAGAATCCGCCTTCTGAATCAGAGCGGGCAGTCATACAGAAACGGAACCTCATCTCCGTGCTCGGCTGGGTCGTTTTCGCTGTCCTCTGCTTTGCTCTTCTCCGCAATCGTCCTGCCGGTGCAGGCGGACTCTGGTTCGCACTTTCCGCTTACCTGTTCTTGGCGTTGCATGGCATTCTGACCCTTTTCACTGTGAGAAAGTAAGTTGCGTGCCTCTGGCACGCCGTCCTCGCGCATCGTCCGCACACCCCCTCTTCCAGCACGGCCATTTTCATTAATAATTCTGCTGACATCTCCAGTTTAGAGAAAGCGAAGAGTTTCTTCCCAAGATCTTTCAATGAAGCACCGAGGTGGTAAACCTCGTTGTCGATGATGAGGAATCTGTCGTGGATGGTGTCGCAGAACTTCACCTCAATGGGTGAGTATTGCGCATTGTGCTTCTCGATGTCAAGTTGTGACACTTTAGAATTGGAACGTGTAATAACTGTTGCACGAACTTTTGCCTCACGTTTCGAAAGCATAAGCAACACTGACTTGTCAATATAGTTGTCGATAAGCGTGATGCTCTTCTTAGCCGACCTTCTCAAATCCGTGGCAAACACATACGCATCGAATATCTGTCCGTTGTAAAACACACCTTCTTTTGGCGGTAGTGATGTGCGCACAAAGAAGTCCACCTTATCCTGCAACTCGTGTATCTGCTCGGCATGTTCCTGCAATCGGTGGTCAATCCTCCGTTCCACATATACCAAATGTTGGTTAATGCTGTAACCTCGCAGCAAATACTCTTTCAACACACGACTTGCCCATTGACGAAACTGCACACCACGAATGGAATTGACTCTATATCCAATGCTGATAATCATGTCAAGGTTGTAGATTGTCACGTCGTGCGTTTGGGTCATACCCTGTATGGCGCCGTGTTGAGTGGTTGTTGCATTTTTTGCAACAACCATATCCCTCTGCAATTCTCCACACTCTAAAATGTTCTTGATATGTCGGGAGATAGTCGATTTATTGCGCTGGAAAAGCTCTGCCATCTGATCCAGTGTCAACCATACGGTATCATTGGCCAACTGCACCTCCAACTGCACTATGCCGTCGTTGCTTTTATATACAACGATGGATTCGTCAGATGGTTGATATGTTGTCAATTCGTTGCTCATTGTTGTTTATTTATTTCAGCAGTTTCCTGTCTCATATAACAATACAATTTGGTTGCCTAAACATCACGCCGATAGGAAAACAATCATCGCATCGGCAAGTTTTTCTGGCTTCATTCTGTACCGGTTTTAAGCGTTTCTTCTAACCTGTTCCACCCTATATGTATGGAAATTTCAAAAATGTTACATCACACACAAAAAAATTTATTTAGTTGAAATACAGGAACAGAAAACCAAACTCGTTATGGGTCTTTTTGTGATATTGTTTTAACTTTTCAAAAAATCGGGTTTGGGGAAATCCGATGGCGACTCTTCTACTATCGTAATTCTCATCTCTGCTTTCATTTTCGCAATGATACAGGTAGTTATAACAATCCTTATGGGAATATTCCATTTTTGCCACATATCTCTCAACGGGGATTTCTCCATTTAGAAAAGCATCCTTTTGAACATCAAGGAAAGAACTGTCTGTAATTGCCAAATACAAACGTGTCCGAAATAGTTCAATGTTCTGCCAACTCCTATGTTCCGCTCGGAAGGATAGCCGAACTGTTCAATCAACTGTTTGATGGCTTCGTAGTTTGAGCTGTCTGTTTGTCTGATGATTTCTCGTCGCTGTTGTGCTTTTTTGCTTTGGGGTCTATGAAGCAGAGAATATACGTTGCCGCTTCTTGCCATTTGGTCTATACTATTCAATGAATCCAAAGCTCTTTTGTACGGCATATTAAGATGGCTCAAGTATTCTTTCCTGTAGTTATCCTTTTCATTTTCAATAACATGCCATTGCTTTATTGGAAAAAATCTTGAAAAAACAGTCCTGTTGTTTTCAAATGTGGTGAATTCCGCCCCTTGTTTCAGACAGCGTTCCATCAAGATGAACAGTGTTGCCGTGTCATCCCCAATGGCGGCACAAACCGCCGCATTGTACAAATCTTTCGTGAAGGCGTAGTCAACAATAGCTATCGCCTTTACGTAGATACTTAACGCGTTTTGGTAGTCCTCATCCAAGATTGCTTCTTCAGCTTGCACAACCAGTTGATGGTAAGCGATATATGGTTGTTGAGGTTTCTGCGCAGACACAAAAAGAACAATCGCACAAAAGACAACGGTCAATGTCTCCGACAGCAATATACTTCGATTGTGTATCATCATGGCGCGAAGATACACTTTTTTCGACCTTGCTCCGTTATTTTTCACAAAGGCAGAGATGACGCATCATATAGTTGCGTACCTCTGGCACGCTGGTCCTCGCATATTGTCCGCACACCCCACACTGCGGCCTAACGGCCTTAGTGCGGGGTTATTGGGATAACGTGCCTTTGGCACGTGGGGAGGGGCGAAACACTCTCAGCTCTTACATTTCACAGGTAAAAGCTACACGAAATTGGCACTATGGTAGAGTTTCATCGGACTTCATCGGAGTTACTTCGGACTTACATCGGAGTTAGACCGGAGTTAGACCAATGTTGGACTAGTGTAGAGACGCAAAATTTTGCGTCTGTGATTCTCTGTGTGATCCGCTGATTTAGGTTGTCACTTTTGTGTCTTACGACTGATCCGAGTTGACAGGTTTTGGCCGGGTACGACAACCCGTTGGAAGAGCGGATCCCCCTCTCTTAAAAATAGTTAAAAATGCATTTACCCCTTGACAAAGCCTTTTATTTTTTGTATCTTTGCAAAGATTTTAGGGTATGCGCCACACAGCAAGACTGCCTCGAACAGTCCCACCGCTATGCCGCATGCCTGAGATTGGAATCCGTCTGTATGCGGATTTCAGACGTTCTTTGACATATTGGCCGTAGTGCATTTTGATATTGAGACGCGACGCGACTATGGAGTCATCTGCGTCTCGCAGATGTAGGACTGTCGCACTGCGGCAGCCCTGCCCCCTTAACGGAGGCTATGGCAATCGGGATTCTTCGAATCCGACCCTACGCCGTTCTTTTCGGAGTCAAATACCCTTGAGTGATCAAGGATGCGTGTAAATAGGAAGCGACCGGCGTGTGTAATCCATGTTGCAAACAAATGCCTTCTCCAGCATATAATAGCTTTTATACACATCTCCAAACAGACCTGTCAAACTGGCCCTTTCACCAGGTACCCATGCCATCAATTCGTCAATGGACTCTGAATTATGAGTCAACAAATATATTTCTCCACAAGAATAACACTTACTTTTCCTTGGATTCAACTTCACACCGTTCAAAAAAACATTTTCTGGCAATGCCGAAAATATCGGCACTTGTCCAGGAATCTCAAGCACCAAGTACATTGTCGGCACTATGCTGGACATGTAGTACAGCGGTGTTTCTTTCACAAAAAGCCTGGCAGGAAAGATAGCGGCTGCCCGCAAAGTTATACTTTCTCCTGAAGCCAGTGAACCAATTTCCGGCATCACATTGAAATCGTGCGAGGCTGGATTATACAAATACATTTTTTCCCATCCGGAACCCATTTCATAAAAGTACATGGCCAACCTGACATTGTCAGCACCGCCATAGACCTCATCGCCAAAATAGAGAACGGCAGCACTCGTATTGGTCAATTTGGCTGTTATATTGACAGATGCGTCTGACATAACCACACCCGGATACTGTAACAACATTTCCGGATCGGTTCTATGATTAGTCCAACCGTTAAGATTGTTAACGCCGAGTGTGTTAAAATCCAATGTCACCTGCGCTTCGCACTTTACTGAAAAGGAGCAGCAAAGCAGCAATAGCAAAAAGGGTAAACAAACTATTTTCATATTCAAAAATTTTAGATTTCTTGAAAGTGCCGCGGAGGCGACAAACACTCAAACAATAACATATTCGACTGGGACAAGTTTCGCGGATGCGCTACCCGTTCTGAACACCATCTTTGTCCTTTACCAAGTGATTCGCTCCACGTGGAAATGATTGTCGTATTTGATCAGATAATAGACGGCGTCGTCGTCGTTTGACAAAATTTTATGGAAAAACTCGTACTGACCTGAATAAGGGGAGGTCTGGAGGTATGGGGATTTTCCTGCCGTGAAAATTGTTTTGGCGTTGAACTCCCCTTGTTGCAATGCTTGCGTGACCACAACGCTGACATTTCCCGCTTGATTGTTATGCAAAAGATGCCAAATTTTGTTGTTTGGGGCGAAATTATCCTTATGGTCGTTGTAAATCAACCAAAAATCTCCGTCATGCATAAAAACATCCGGCGTGTTAAGATTGTAAACCATATAACGTATTTCAGGCGTGGAGGTTGCCCTCGGATACGTGTAGGTGGTCAGCACATCGCCTTTGTCAGAGAGGGTTGTGACAAATAGATTCCGGGAAGCGTAACCCATGATGTCATCAACGCCGAAAGATGCGCCAATGGTGACCGTTGTGCCCACTTGGGTTCGGTAATTCAGCTCACCGACCAACATCAACTTGCCGTCATTCAGTTCTTTTATGTCAAAAATGTAGGGGAGGAATTTTTCGAGCCCATTGTTGAACTCATTGTATTCGTACCTGAATTCATCATTAAAAGGGAATTCAAAAGAAGACTCTTCTTTCTCCACATCGCCATCCGGAGAGACAAAATAGGTGATCAATTGTCCAGAATTACGATTGTTCGGGCACGGCACCCCACAAACCACAAATCTGCCGTCTTTCAACAGTGCTTTTCCGCAATTAAACACGGCTTTGGCTCCAAATCCTTCTGCATAATTCCAAATATCCCCATTATTGTAAACCGAAATATGAAGTGAATCTATCTGATGCAGGTAGGCATTATAATAACTGCCATATTCCGCCAAATAAACAACCCCTTCATCAGACAAATAGAACGTCATTTCATCGTTGACCACCCAATGGGCGTTTTGGCGTTGATGCCATAAAAGCTCGCCAGTATTCTCAAAAACAGCAACATCCGCAACATGAGAGATTTGTTTGTTGGATTTTGGTTTCAAAATGGTCAGAAGAATTTGGAATGGTCTGGAGAGAAGACCGAACTGCAAAAAGAATACTTGTACCCTTCCAACGGCACTTGATAGAACGAGGTGAAAGGCAATTTTTTGATTGCTTTGTCAGAAACGACAGCGGGAACAGGCGCTTTAAGGTAATCCACCGATTTCGTTTTACTGTCCATGCCCTGCTTGACGGCAATCACCTGATCATTATAAAGATACGCAAAACGACAATCCAAATCGTCATCCAATTTTTGAGTTTCGATGGAATGGGCGCGTTTATCGTAACGATGAATTAAAAAATCTTCGTAACCGCTTGGTATTCCGGGTTGTAGTGTCGCAAATACGATTTGGTCATCGTTGTCATCCAAAACCCATAAACTTGCATTCCGCTCCATATCCACGGTAGGGCCATTGAGGGAGATGTTTTGAGCAATACCCAATGAACATAATAGTCCAAGAAATAATGCTAAAAGGCTTGTTTTTTTCATAATGATGATTAATTTTGAACGGCAAAAATACACTTTTTCTATTTCAAAAAAATTGTACTTTTGCAAGTTCAAAAAAACTCTGGAAAATGAAAAACAGACGTCTTTTTATCGCTATTCTCTCCGTCGTGCTCACCTCAACGGTTTGTGCACAAGTTCCTAACATCGAGATGGTTCACGTGCAGGGCGGACAATTCATGATGGGCTGCACAGGCAAACATGCCGACTGCAACGTTAACGAGGCTCCGGCCCATCCGGTTCAAATAGACGGTTACTATATTGCCAAATACGAAGTGACCCAGGAACTTTGGATGGCGGTGATGGGTGGCAAGAACCCCTCCAAAGTCGTCGGCAACAGCCTGCCTGTCACGCTTGTCAGCTGGTATGACGCACAGACCTTCATCGGTAAATTGAACGAGCTTACGGGCAAGAAATACCGTCTGCCCACGGAAGCCGAGTGGGAATATGCAGCCCGCGGCGGTCAGTTTTCCCATAATTACGACTTTAGCGGTTCCAACGAGTTGGATGAAGTGGCCTGGTGCAAGGAGAACAGTGGAAATGTGCCCCACGCGGTCGGCACAAAGAAACCTAACGAGCTGGGACTTTATGACATGAGTGGCAATGTGTGTGAATGGTGTTTCGACGGCTATGATACTTACGAATGGAATGCCAGCACGCTTTTGGTGAATCCCACCGGAAACAATTTGAGTCAATCCAAGCTCTATCGCGGTGGTTGTTGGACCAGCTATTGGGATGTCTGCCGCGTCTCTACCCGCACCCCACAAACGCCTAATGCCAAGTTCAACTTTGTCGGTTTCCGTCTGGCTATGGACGAAAAATCCAAATAATAACTAATCGCCATTATTCTTCATTTTTCATTCTTCATTCTACATTAAAAATTAATTCCAAATTATGATACCCCGCGTCCGGAGATGAGCGCCGTCTGGACTGAGGAAAACAAATTCGGTGCCTATTTGAAAGTGGAAATCGAAGCCGCCGCCGCATGGAGCCAACTCGGCGTGATTCCGGCTGAAGATGTGCAGAAGCTGAGGGACAAAGCCACCTTCGACGTGCAGCGCATCTACGAAATTGAGAAGGAAACCCGTCACGATATCGTGGCCTTCACCCGCGCGGTGAGCGAGAGCCTCGGCGACGAGAAAAAGTGGGTACACTATGGACTCACCTCCACCGATGTGGTGGATACCGCCAACGGCTACCTCATCAAGCAGGCCAACAATATCCTCCGCAAGGACCTCTCTCGGTTCACGGAGATTCTCAAGAAACGAGCTTACGAGTTCAAGGACACGCCCTGCATCGGGCGTACACACGGTGTACATGCCGACATCACCGCCCTCGGACTGAAATGGGCGTTGTGGTTCGAAGAGATGCGCCGCAATGTGGAACGTTTCGAGATGGCCGCCGCCGATGTGGAGTGTGGCAAAATCAGCGGTGCTGTGGGCAATTTCGCCAACACCCCGCCGTTCGTGCAGGACTACGTCTGCGAGCAGTTGGGCATCCATTCCGCCCGCATCTCCACTCAGGTGCTGCAACGCGACCGTCATGCGCACTACATGGGCACCCTCGCGCTCATCGCCTCCACGATGGAGCAGATGGCCATTGAGGTCCGCCATTGGCAGCGCACCGAGCTGCGTGAGGCGGAAGAGGCCTTCGGCAAAGGGCAGAAAGGCTCCTCCGCGATGCCCCACAAGCGCAACCCCATCGGCAGCGAGAACATGTGCGGCTGCGCGAGAATCCTCCGCGGCTATATGGTCAGCGCCTACGAGAACATCCCGCTTTGGCACGAACGCGACATCTCCCACTCATCCGCCGAGCGTATCATGCTTCCCGACGCCACCATCCTGCTCGACTATATGCTCAACCGCTTCGGCAACATCTTGGAGAACCTCGTCGTCTTCCCAGAGAACATGCTGAAAAACATCTACTTGACTCATAAAGTCATCTTCGCACAGCGCGTCATGACTGCCCTCATCAACAAGGGTTTCTCCCGCGAGAGTGCCTACGACCTCGTGCAACCCATCGCCATGAAGGCCTGGTTTGAAGGTCAGGACTACAAGGAACTGCTCTCCCAGAACGAAACCGTCATGGCCAACTTCACCCCCGAGGAGCTCGACCAATGCTTCACCTTGGATTATTACCTCAAACAGGTGCCCGCGATTTTCGAGAGGGTATTCGGGTGTTAATTATGAACATTGTAGAGACGCACGGTCGTGCGTCTCTACAATCCTTAAACCCTAAACCTTAAACCTTAAACCTTAAACCTTAAACCAATCTTTACATTATGAATAACCTTCACATTTTAGGAAACACCAACTCCCTCTTCAACGAGTTCATCGCTGAGGTGCGGAGCGTTGAATTGCAATCCGACAGCATGCGTTTTCGGCGGAATTTGGAGCGCATCGGTGAGATTTTCGCCTACGAGATCAGCAAACGGATGACGTACGAAGACCAAGAGGTGGTGACGCCGCTGGGTATCGCCAATGTTCCGCGGCTGAAGGAGAAACCGGTGCTGGCCACGATTTTACGTGCCGGTCTGCCGTTGCATCAAGGTATGCTCAACTACTTCGACCACGCTGACAACGCCTTCATCTCCGCCTTCCGGAAATACTATCGCGACGGTACCTTCGAGATTCAGATCGACTACCTCTCCTCTCCTGACTTGGACGAGAAAACGCTGATTCTTTGTGATCCGATGCTGGCCACAGGGCAGTCGTTAGTGCTAGCCTACGAAGAGCTGATGAGCAAGGGCGACCCGTTGCACACGCACATCGTGAGCGGCATTGTCAGTCGTCAAGGTCTCGACTACGTGATGAGCAAGCTCCCTTACGACAACTGCACCTTCTGGGTAGGGGCTGTGGATGAGGAACTTACCGCACAGTCCTTCATTGTGCCGGGTCTCGGAGATGCTGGGGATCTGGCGTACGGTATCAAGGAATAGAGACGTAAATGCCTGTCGTAGAGATGCACGGCCGTGCGTCTCTACAAATACCCCAAAATGGTTTTCAGTAGCAACGTTTTCCTGATTCTGTTTCTACCCATCTTTCTGATTTGCTATTTTGCATGTCCGGAACGGTGGAGGAATATCGTTCTGCTGCTATTTTCCGTCGTTTTCTATGCGTATGGAGCCCCGACCTTCATCCTGCTGCTTCTCGGTTCCACAATCCTCAATTTCTACCTTGTAAAAGGGTTGTATAATTCTGACAATCTTGTACATAAGAAGTTGTTTGCGGGATTGGCGATAGCGATTAGTCTGGGACTTTTGGCCTATTTCAAGTACGCGAATTTCTTCGTGGACAACCTGAATGCCGTGCTTGGCGCTTTCGGGTTGGAGCCCTTCACGTTGGCGAAAGTGGTGCTGCCGATCGGCATCTCCTTCTTCACGTTCCAGTCCATCACCTACGTGGTCGATACCTACCGCAACGTCCACAAGCCGATGGAACGGCTTACCGACTACGTGCTCTACATCATCATGTTCCCGCAGCTCATCGCGGGTCCCATTGTGCGTTACTGCGACATCGCCGATGAGATTCGCCACCGGGAGCAGAACTGGCCGGAAATCCTCCAGGGGTTTTACCGTTTTGTGATAGGGCTTTCCAAGAAAGTCCTCATTGCGGATGTCATTGGCCGTCAGGTGGATATACTTTTAGCGGGCGATTTGTTAACCATGGGCACCGGCACCGCCTGGATCACCATCATCGCATACTCCATGCAGATTTATTTTGATTTTTCGGGCTATTCCGACATGGCCATCGGATTAGGCAAAATCATGGGATTCCACTTCCCAGAGAACTTCGACAATCCGTATAATTCAGCAAGTATCCATGAGTTTTGGAAACGCTGGCACATCACACTCGGCATCTTTATGCGCAACTACCTGTACATCCCGCTCGGTGGCAACCGCTGTTCCAAACCAAGGATGTATTTCAATCTTTGGATCGTGTTCCTGCTATCCGGATTATGGCATGGAGCAAGTTGGAACTACGTCCTTTGGGGCGCCTACCATGGTTTCTGGCTCATACTGGAGCGTATCGGATTGGGGAAGGTCTATGAAAAAATGGGTAAATCGCCAAGCGTCATAATCACATACATCATCGTTTTAGTGGGTTTGGCCATTTTCCGTAATGAAAACCTTACGGATGCATTCACGCTCATCTCAAGGATGTTCACCTTTGACTTCCAATCGTTTATACCTATCCAAAGCCCGCATTTCTACGTCACGTTGGCCATTGCTTTAGTATTCGCGTTCATCGTTCTGTTCCCCTTTGGGAAAAAGTTGCAAAACAGGGTGTTCTATACGGATTTTCCCAAAAGGCAGCATCTCGCGGCATGGTCCATCAGTATGTTTCTGCTCATATTCTGCCTCGCTTCCCTCAACGCTACAGGTTTCAGTCCGTTTATTTACTTCAGATTCTAAGACAAGACTATGCGAGAACACTTCCATAAGATATTATTCGTCAGCACAATAGCGGTTTTGATGCTCCTCCTGGTCCAAACCGTCACTGGCGTTTTCACCCTCAAGCCGCTCAACGGGGTCACCGTAGAGGCGGAAAAACCGAAGCTGACCCTCAAAAGCTATGCAGACTGCTCTTTCCAAGCCGGTGTGGATTGGTATTTGAAGGACCATTTCGGTTTCCGGGAATGGCTGATCCGATTTTACAATCAGTATCTTTGGAGCTGTTTCCACGAGACGAACAATGCCACGGTGATGCGCGGAAAAGGCAACTGGCTGTTTGGCGAGAAAAGAGTCAGGGATCATTACGAAAGTCTGATGTACAACTATACCAGCGATACGACCGAAATGAAACGCATTTTGGAGACCGAGGCACTCCGAATGTGGAAGGTGCAGGAACTGCTGAAGGAGTATGACATCCACATTTTCGTTGAAATAAACCCCAGCAAACATGTGATTTTCCCGGAATATCTTCCCAAAAACAGGACCTATACCCGACCGGTGGGTGTCCGCGCTTACGATTACCTGAAAAAACGGTTCGATGCGCTTGGGGTGAACTACATTGATTTTGTGCCCGTTTTCAAAAGCATGAAAGACACTGTTGATTATCCGTTGTTTACGGAAACCGGAGCACACTGGAGCAACATCGCCGCCTGGTATTCCTTCGACTCTATCGTAAGATATATGGAACATCTTGGGAATCAAAATCTTGTCAATCTCGACATCTATGGGAAGCACCACGATGAGACTCAACCTCCCGACAACGATCTCGAACTGGTTCTTAATCTGATTTACCCCCTTAAAACACCGCAAAATATGTATGCCGCCGTGGGTGTCGATAAAGACTCCACAGCCGCCAAGCCCAATCTGTTGACCGTGGGCGACTCCTTCTTCTGGAATATTCTCGGCAAAGTCCCGCTTTGGGATATTTTCCAGTCAAACCCCTACTGGTTTTACAACAGCTCCATCCATGCCGACCCCGCGCATAAATCCACATCGGAGGTGGACATGGAACAGGAACTGATGCGCAACGATTACATCATGCTGATGTATAATACCGTGACGCTGTATCAATTCAGCAATAGCTTTTTGTCAAGCGCCCTGTTGCATCTCTGCTATGACAAAGCTACAATAGATTCCATGGCCCGCAATCTTGGGGAAAACCTCTCGCACGATCCACAACAGTATAACGAGGCCCTGCAAGTGGCCAAGGAGACCAAACGGAGCGTGAAAGATGTTCTGTATGACAAAGCCTTGGAGTTACTCCAAACCGAGCCGGAGAAGTACACCAAAGAGCTGGAAGGCAATAAGATGCCCACTTCCCGGAACCGGGATTTGTGAGCCATCCGCGACAGCTTTACTGCAGCTCCTTCAAACAGATAAGCGGAAAGCGTTCCCTTACTTTTCCCGCAGAGAAACGGCAAATCCACCGCAGGGAGCCATCCGCAATTTCAGCACATTCTTGGCCGTCACAACCTTTTTCGTGATGGTATAAGCCTGGGCGTTGTAGCTTTCCCCGGGCAGACCGTTGGCATCTTTCGCATCGGCGTAAATCGTGGCCTCGTATTTTACACCCGGTTTCAGGAAATCCAATTTGACCTCCACCTCGCGGGCGTTCTCGTCGGTGATGCCGCCGATATACCAGACATCACGCGGGTTCTGTAGAGACGCGCCATGGCACGTCTCTACGGTGTCGGGAATCGCATACACAAACCGAGTGGCATTGGCAATCACGCCCTTCTTCCCATCCGACAACGTCCCTACCCCATCGGCAGCCTTATTCAACGAGGAAACCTTCGGATGGCGGGCCGTCACGATGTAGGCACCGGGTTCAGCCATAATGTAGATAGATGTATCCCAATCGACCGCTACGTCCTTGATGAACTGGAACGCATCCATGAAAGGCTCGTAATGCTCGGGGAAATCGGCAGCCATCTGCAACGGCGAATAGAACGTCACGTAGAGGCCTAACTGGTTGCAGATGGTGGTTTTCATCTGCTTGCCCCACGGCACGATTTTGCCCATGTCGGTCTCGAAAATGCCGGGCGTATAGTCCATCGGGCCACCCTGCAGACGCGTGAACGGCAAAATGGTGGTGTGTCCGGGGTTGATGCGTTCGCGGAACTCCGTACCCATGGCACTTTCGTTGCCAATCATGTTGGGCCAGGTGCGGCACAGTCCCGTGGGTCTTACTGCCTCGTGCGAATTGACCATAATGTGGTGCTTGGCCGCCTCCACGATGGCGTAATGGTAGTGGTTGTTGATGGGCTGGCTGTAGTGCCCCTCGCCGAAGGGGATAATCGTGCCCACATAACCGCCTTTCACCGCATCGTAGCCGTATTGGTTCATCAACGTGTAAGCTTTTTCCATCCAACGCTCGTAATTCACGGTGGAGGCGGAACTTTCGTGGTGCATAATCAGCCGAATACCCTTTTCGTGGGCGTATTTGTTGAGCGCGGGCAGGTCGAAGTCGGGATAGGGGGTGATGAAATCGAACACGAAATCCTTCTGCTTGGCATACCAGTCCTCCCAGCCGATGTTCCAGCCCTCAATGAGCAAGGCGTCGAAGCCGTTGGCGGCCGCAAAATCGATATAGCGGCGCACATTCGCGTTGTTGGCGCCGTGGTTGCTGTTGGGCTTCGCGTGGGCGTAATCGGTCTCCCCAAGCTTCACCGACGGAAAATCACTGGTGTATGACCAGCTGCTCTTGCCGGAAATCATCTCCCACCAAACGCCCATGTACTTCACAGGGTGAATCCAACTGACATCCTCCAGCACGCAAGGGTCGTTGAGGTTGAGAATCAGCCGCGAAGCGAGCACATCGGTAGCCGAAGTGCAAACCATCACCGTGCGCCAAGGCGTATGGCAAGGGGCCTGCATACGACCCTTATAGCCCGTGGCGTCGGGCGAAAGCCAAGCCCGGAACACCATGCTTTTGTCGTCAAGGTCGAGGTGCATGGTCGGATAATCGAGGGTGGCAGCCTCGTGGATGTTGATATAGAGCCCATCGTCGGTTTTCAGCTGCAGAGCGGTCTGCACGCCGGTTTTGGAGAACCCCGTCCAGGGCCAGCCACCGTCCTTGTGACCCGCCTCCCACAAATCGCGGATCTGCGACAGCCGCGATTCCGTGAAATTGTACTCCTGCGTGTCATAGTCGCCGGGAATCCACCATGCGGTGTGGTCTCCTGACATAGCAAATTCCGTAAGTTCCTCAGTAATCCAGAAATACGCAAGCGCATTCTCCATCGGGAACTCGTAGCGGAAGCCGAGACCGTCGTCATAAAGACGGAAACGAATCAGCATCACGGTGGCCTTCTTTTCGGTCGAATGGTCCATACTCTCCACCGACCCGACAGGCTGTTCGAGGGTCACGAGCATCTCGTTGTAGTGATTGCGGATGTGAGCCTCCTCGCCCCAAACGGGCTCCCATGTCTCGTCGAACGTGCTGTAGGCCTTGTCCTTAATGACGAAAGCGTGGGCCAGGTCATCGCGCCATTCGAGGGTAAAACCCATGTGCGAGGGCATCACGACCGGCTTTCCGGCACGGTTGAGCGCATACTGCGGCTGCCCATTCACCACCGCAAACTGCAGTTCCAACTGACCGTCAGGACTTTTCAGCGTCAGCGCATCGGCAGGCATGGCCGGAGCTTTCGGATAGTTTTGGGCAAAAGAGGTGAGCGTGAACAATGACACGCATAACAAAATCAGGAGGTATATTTTCTTCATATTGAATGTTTTTTTTTCAGACGGCAAAGATAACATTTTCCATATTATGATACTGTGCCATTTGTCGGGGCGTATTCAAATTTTTGTACATTTGCAAACTTTTTCAAGTTGTGATAAATTATTGTATATTAATGTATTAATTTATAAAAGTATGAAGAAAGGACTTTTGGCAGGAATTAGTGCCGTGATGTTGCTGGCGGTATTCGCCATTTTGTTGGGATGCACCCCGGGCGACGAACACATGACTAAAAAAGACGGCGTTTACATTGTGAACACCACCAAATTGGGAGCCGACGTGCAGGGCTATAATGGTCCCACGCCGCTGAACATTTACATCAAAAATGACAAGATCCAAAAGATTGAGGCTCTCCCCAACGACGAGACCCCCGGCTTTTTCGAACGCGTGAAGAGCGGAATGCTAGACAAATGGAATGGCATGACCGTGGCACAAGCTGCTACTGCCAATGTTGATGCGGTGACTGGCGCGACCTATTCCTCCAACGCCGTGAAGGAGAATGTGAAGATTGGGGTGAAATATTATCAAAAACACAAGAAATAATACTGGGTAACCGATTGAAGAGACGTGCCATGGCGCGTCTCTTCAATACACCTTGTAATCACATGAACATCAATAAGATATACGCATTTTGTCTGCTGCTGGTAATGGCGACAGGGGTATCACGTGCTCAGGCGCAGGACACCATCCGCATGATGCAGTACAACCTGATGTACTACACCAACAATTCGGGCATTTCGGATTGCAACAGCATGACCAACAACCTGAACAACAAAGATTCGTATATCAAAACCATCTTCCAGTATGCGCATCCGACGGTGTTTTGCGTGTGCGAGATGGGGTCGCAAAATCAGTATGCCGACCGGCTGCTGAACAATGCCATCAACACGGACGGCATCGACTATTATCAACGCGGACCGCTCACTAACCAGTCGGGCGGCACCATCGCCAACATGATCTATTACGACTCTCGCAAGCTGACCCTTTACAAATCGGCCAACATAACCACCTCATATAGAGATATTAACGGTTACACCTTTTATTATAATGCCGACAATCTATACACGGGCGACACCATTTTTATGACATTTTGGATTGCGCATCTGAAGGCAGGCACGGGCACCACGAACGAAAATGCCCGTTACGTGCAAGCACAGAAACTGATGACCCGTCTTTCTAACTTCGGAACACCCGGCAACTACACTTTTTCCGGCGATTTCAACATCTATAGCAGCGAAGAGCCAGCCTACCAGGAACTTACCGAGTATTCCAACAGCCTTTACCGGTTTTACGATCCCGTAAACAGCCCGGGGTACTGGCATAACAATGCGCAGTTTGCCTCCCTGCACACGCAATCCACGCGCACGCAGGAGGCCGATTGTTTCTCTTCCGGCGGTTTAGACGACCGTTTCGACATCATCTTGGTATCCCCTTACCTCTACTACGGCAGCGACCGTATGCACATCATAGAAGGTTCGTATCAAACTCTGGGGCAGGATGGTATGCGCTTCAACGGTTCCGTCCTCTCCCCCGCCAACAACTCCGTCCCGAACGAGGTGGCCAACGCGCTGTACCGGCAGTCCGACCACCTTCCGGTCATCATGGACATGGCCATCGACGCGCATGTCGGGGTGCAGACGCACGAAAACGACTTTTTCGTCAAGGTAACCAATCCGGTGCGCGAAACGCTGCAAATCGAGCTTCAGAGCAACGAATCCGGCCCCTATACCATCGATCTATTCACGATGGACGGGCGGCGGCTCAACCGTTATCAGGAAAATTTGGAGGAGGGCTTACATTACCTCAACTATCCGTTCCCGTATGGCCAAGGTGCTTATTTAGTGCGTTTTCAGTATAAAAAAGGGCATAAAACTGTCAAAAAAGTAATCTGTTTTTAGCCAATAAGAAGTAAAAACCTGCGCATTGAGCATTTCAGATTGAAAAAAGTGTATTTTTGCGCGTTCGTTTTCATCTAATAACAAAGAAAAACCATTATGAGTGAAGTCGTTGTGAACCGTTATTCGGACGAAGATTTGGAAGAATTCAGAGCCCTCATTGAGAAAAAGATCGAGGAAGCTAAAAAAAACCTCGAAGTTTATCAGGAGGCTTACAGCGGTGTCGGTAATGACACGAAAGACACTGCCCCGACCTTCAAGAACCTCGAAGAAGGCAACCAGGTGCTCTCCAAGGAGGAGAACGGCCGCCTGATGTCTCGATTAGTGAAATACATCTCCAATTTGGAGGCCGCGCTGGTCCGCATTGAGAACAAGACCTACGGTGTGGACCGCATCACCGGCAAACTGATTCCCAAGGAACGACTGAGACTCGTACCGCACGCAACACTGGACATTGACACCAAGCTGCAAGAGAAGAAAAAATAGCACAGCTCTTTCGCACTAACCGCGCATTCTATGTCTTTGGCCGCGATGAATCCTTTGTTAGCAATAGAAGATTTGTCGCTTGAACTGCGTCGCGACACCCAATGGAATCCCATCCTGCATCATATCCAATTCTCCCTTTCTGAGGGGGAAACGTTGGGTATTGTCGGGGAGTCGGGTTCCGGAAAGTCCGTCACGGCGCTTTCGGTCATGCAGCTGCTGAATCCCGGTATTGCCCGCTACCACTCCGGTCGCATCCTCTTTCATGCCAACGGTCCCGACCAGGCACCCGTTAATGTGCTGACGGCGCAAGAGTCTGTAATGCAGACCATTCGGGGTAACAAAATCGGGATGATCTTTCAGGAACCGATGACCTCCCTAAACCCCGTCATCCGCTGCGGGGAGCAGATCACCGAGCAGATTCTCCTGCACAAGAAAGTCACCGAGAAAGAGGCCAAAGAGCAGGTGCTCAATCTCTTTGAGGAGGTGATGCTGCCGCGCCCGAAGCAGATTTTCGACTCCTACCCGCACGAGCTTTCCGGCGGGCAGAAGCAACGCATCATGATTGCCATGGCCATGAGCTGCAACCCCAAGCTGCTCATCGCGGATGAACCGACCACGGCCTTGGACGTCACCATTCAGAAAAACATCCTGGAACTCATCCGGACACTGCAGCACAAGCACGGCATGGGGGTGCTGTTTATCACCCACGATTTGGGCGTGGTGGCTGAAATTGCCGACAGGGCTATCGTGATGTACAAGGGCGAGATGGTGGAGGACAATAATGTTCGCGACCTTTTCTTGAAACCGCAAAAGGCTTACACCAAGCAACTTATCGCGTGTCGTCCTTCCATGACCACCCGCTTACGCAAATTGCCTCAAGTGTCTGATTTTGAAGGGAATGACGAGGCTGATATGCGTCAAATCACAGATAGTCTGACCGTTAAGCCAGAAGAGCGGAAAGCCGCCCATCAACACTTGTACGCCGGCGACAAAATCGTGACCATCAAGAATCTCAACAAGATTTACAAAGTCCGCAAGCGCAAACTTTTCGAGAAACAGCAGTATTTCCACGCCCTGCACGATGTCAGCCTCGACATTTACGAAGGCGAAACGCTGGGGTTAGTTGGAGAGTCTGGGTGTGGCAAAACTACCCTCGGACGCTCGATGCTGCGGTTGATTGAGCCGTCATCCGGCGAGGTTCTCTATCGAGGATGCAATCTGTTGCAGCTCCCCACGTCGGAGATGCGGAAAATGCGCAAGGACCTGCAAATCATCCTGCAAGACCCCTATTCCTCGCTTAACCAGCGACTTACCATCGGCGAGGCGTTGATGGAACCGATGCGGGTACACGGCATCCTGAGCAACGACAAAGAGCGAAAGAATAGGGTAATTGAGCTTTTGGAACGTGTAAGTCTCAATGAATCACACTTTTACCGTTACCCGCACGAGTTTTCCGGCGGACAGCGGCAGCGTATCTCCATCGCACGCGCATTGGCCGTGAACCCGAAATTCATCATCTGCGATGAATCAGTTTCCGCCCTCGATGTATCTGTGCAAGCGCAAGTTTTGAATCTCCTCAACGAGCTCAAATCCGAATACCATTTCACCTACATCTTCATCTCCCACGACCTGTCGGTGGTAAAGTTCATGGCCGACCGCATCGCCGTCATGCAGCAGGGCGTCATTGTGGAGACTAACGAGGCCGACACCCTTTGCGCTAACCCGCAAACAGCTTATACGCAGAAACTTATAGATTCCATCCCGAAAGGATTTTAAAGGTTACACGGTTATATATATTCCCAAGTCTTAAGTCTCACGTCTAAAGTCTCAATATGAACAACATCCAAAATATTCTGAAAACGATAATCCGCATTGGCATCGGGCTGTTTTTCATCGTGTCCGCAGTGCTGAAGTTGTTGTCGCTCGACCAGTTTGAGCTCTACATTTACAGTTTCAACATCCTGAATTTCACGTGGAGTGCATTGGCGGCGCGAGCCATCATCGCCTGCGAAATTTTGGTCGGCATCCTGCTGATTATCAAAGTGAAATACAAACCTGCCTGGTGGCTGACCATGCTGATGCTGGTTGGGTTTTCACTGCTGCTGGTCTATGTGATTCTCTTCCGCAACGACAGCAACTGCCACTGTATGGGAGACTTGGTAGAGATCAAACCGTCTCTGTCGTTAGTCAAAAACTTGATAGCCATTGCGTTACTGCTGTTAGTGCGCAAGGAGGACGACTACCAGTTCGGGCCCTTAGGGCGCAAACTCGCACTCTTCGGGGCGTTTGTGGCCGCCATCGTGCCGCCATTCGTCCTATTCCCGATGGACAATGTCTATAACCTCTTCTCCAAATCCGACAATTTGGACTACAACGAGACCGCTTTCAACGCCCTGATGGCCGATTCCACCATGCAGGATGTAAATCTCGAAGACGGCAATTACGTGGTCGGGGTAATCTCCGCCGGATGCAAATTCTGCCGGATCAGCTGCCTCAAAATGTCGGAAATGGTGGACAACAACCACTTGGACACCAACCGGATCCTCTATTTCGTATGGGGTGGCGACAGCACAGCGGTGCGGGAATTCCAAACGGAGACCAAAACCGAAGCTTTCCGCTACGTTCCCATCAACGCTATCAGTGCCGTGCATATTGTCAACGGACACTTCCCAACCTACCTGTTCATCAAAGATGGCAATGTGGAAAGCACTGCCGATTTACGTCATCTGACAGAAAAAAATCTTTGTAATTACCTGCATTAATGATTTTTTTGTATTTTTGCAGTTTTGTTTTAAACAAATCATAACACTATGGCTTTATCAGAATCTAAAATCAGAAAATTATACGAATATTATTCGGAAAACGGTCTCCAACAGTCCACAGATCACATCGCTGACATGTTGGAAGTATGCCATAAGACATTCTTCAACCGTTACGGCAACAAGGCGAAATCTGTCGAAATCGCGTGGCAGTATTGGCAGGGAGTATGCCGGAGAAAATGGCTTGAGCTGATGCAGCATTGCAATCACAGCATCGAGGCGCTGACCATGACGTTGTACTTCATCCAAGAGACGAGCAAGAACGACCCTCACTTTTTCGAGCTCACACGTGACAGCCGCAAATATCTCCAGCCGGATTCCTTTTTCTATTCGTCCATTCAGATAATCTTGCAAAGAGGCAAGCAATGTTTCCATATCCACGAGGATTTGAATCTGGACATCTACATCCCGTTCTTGCTGAATAACCTCTTCCTGATTGATGTGCAGGAGGAAAATCGTCCTGATGTGTTACGGTACATCCTGACACCAGCATTGAACGAACGCGGAATGGAGCTGTTTTTGGAAACGCCGTTCGCCTCGTAGAGACGCTCATACAAATTAAACATAACCTGCCTTCATCAATCCAAAAAAGTGGTATTTTTGCCGCCAATTTTGTGATGATGAAAAGAATAGTTCTCATAATTTTGATTTCCATGCTGGGAGCACGGGCCAGCTACCTGCTGATTCCCATGGACTTGGAACAAAGTAACCACTTGAAGGCGTACGGTATCGCCTATTTCGCCGTGGCGCACCAGGTCGATATGAGCTGGCTGCTGAACTACCGCGGCGGCAGTTTCATGTGTCCCTACAACAGCGTTTTGGAGGATGAGTGTGTGGTGCGTGGGGTTTCGTATGAGGTAATCTCCGACATGCAGGCCACCCAAATCCTCAACGAGATCGCTGTGGTGGAGAATAACATGAACGAAATCCGTCTCACTAAGGAGCCCAAAATCGCTGTCTATTCCCCGAAAAACAAGCTGCCGTGGGACGATGCGGTGACTTTGGTGCTCACCTACGCGGAAATTCCTTACACCATCGTCTATGACGAAGAGGTCATCAAGGGGGAACTGCCGAAATACGATTGGCTGCACCTTCACCATGAGGATTTCACCGGGCAGTATGGGAAGTTTTGGGCAAGCCAGCGCAACACCAAATGGTACCAAGAGGATGTGAAGGAGAATGAGGAGCGGGCCGCACAGTTGGGTTTCACAAAAGTGTCGCAGATGAAGCTTGCCGTCGCTAAGGCCATCCGCGATTTTGTGGCCGGCGGTGGATATCTGTTTGCCATGTGCTCCGGTCCCGACAGCTACGATATCGCCCTAGCCGCTGAGGGGGTGGACATTTGCGAAACGATGTTCGACGGCGACCCGATGGACCCGAATGCGCAAAGCAAACTCAACTATGATAACTGCTTCGCTTTCACTAACTTCCACATCGAAACAAACCCTTACGTCTATGAGGTTTCCGACATTGACGTGAGCCCCAATCTGCATATTTCCAACAAATCACACGACTACTTCACGCTGTTTGAGTTTTCGGCCAAGTGGGATCCCGTGCCTACCATGCTGTGCCAGAATCACTTGCAGGTGATTCCGGGATTTATGGGGCAGACCACGGCCTTCCGCAAGGAGCTTATCAAACCGACGGTGACAATTATGGGCGAATGTGCTTATTTCAATGAGGCGCGGTACATCCACGGCGAATTCGGCAAAGGCACCTGGACTTTCTATTCCGGCCACGACCCCGAGGATTACCAACACCTCGTCAATGACCCGCCCACCGACCTCAACTTGTTCCCCAATTCAGCAGGTTACCGTCTGATTCTCAACAACGTACTCTTCCCCGCCGCAAAAAAACAGCAGCAGAAGACCTAAAGCGACGTTGACAATCAATGAAACCGATGAATGTAGCCGTAGAGACGCAAAATTTTGCGTCTCTACAACGTCGTCATATTAAATTGCATTTTTAAATCTCCGGAACCATATTATAAATCAGTTCCACCACCTGCGGGCCGGCAGCGGCAGCGGCTTCCAAAACCTCTTCGTGGCTGGCCTTCTCCACGCGGCCGATAATGCCTAAATCTGTGATAACCGAAAGCGCGAACACCTCAATGCCGCGATGGCGGGCCATGATGGCTTCCGGAACGGTGGACATACCCACGGCATCGGCGCCGAAAAGGTAGAACATCTTGTACTCCGAAGGGGTCTCGAAACAAGGACCCGACACACCGATATAGACTCCCTCCTGCAGATGGATATTCAGCTTTTTGCCGGTTTGCTGCGCCAGTTTCACTAACCGGTGCGAATAAACTTCGCTCATGTTCGGGAAACGCGGGCCCAACTCATCGTCGTTAGGACCAATCAGCGGATTGGTGAAAAAGTGGTTGATATGGTCACGGATCAGCATGATGTCGCCCACTTGGAACGTGGGATTCATGCCACCTGCCGCATTCGAAAGGATTAGCGTCTTCACCCCAAGCCCACTCAAAATCTGCTGCGGATAGGTCACCACATCCATCGAATAGCCTTCATAATAGTGGAAACGGCCACTGAAAACGAGGACTTCCACACCGTTCAACCGGCCAAAAATCAACGTTCCCTTGTGCCCTTCCACCGTGGAAACTGGAAAATAGGGGATGTCCTGGTAGGGAATCTCATCCACAATGTCAACTCTGTCCGTCAGACCGCCCAAGCCGGAACCCAGCACAATGGCAATCTTCGGGTTTATCGTTTTACGGAAGTTCAAATATTCAACCGTTTTTTCAACTCTTTTTCTCTTTTCCTCTAACATGGCCTATAACTGTTTGGTTAAACGTATCCCGCTGTGTCTCAGTAAGAAACTCAACTTCCACTGGAATCACAAAAACGGGTAGCAAAGATACAATATTTCTAATATGCGCAGACTGCAACCGCATCCAATCTTTCTCCGTTGTTACCAGTACAGTACGTTCACCCAAATTGTTAAAGTGTTGATCATAAATAGATTGGATCTCTTTTTCGGTAAATGTGTGATGGTCGGGAAAGGCATAATGTTTCATCACATTCAATTTTCTCGCTATTGTAGAGACGCAAAATTTCGCGTCTCTATGAAGATGATCAAGCAGCGGCTTCGGATTTGCAATGCCAGTCAGCAGCACCACATCCCGAATGGTTTCGGGGTCGAGATTTTGCGCGGCCGGAGTGACCGGCGACAGCGGTTCGTAGCGGAAACGGGTGAAAAACAGGTCCTGATGCGGTTTCAGCCGGAGGCGATACCGCCAACTGGATTCGTCAACGGAAGCCCCGTCGGGCACTTTGGTCACCACCACCATATCCGCAAATCGTGAGGCACGGGAAAACTCGCGCAACTTCCCCGCAGGCATCGGCATATCCGGACGGAACGGGCGGTCATATTCCGTCAGCAGAATGTGGAACGTAGGACGGAAACGGAGATGCTGGTAAGCGTCATCCAGCACAATCACGTTCGTCTCAGGATGCTCATCCAGAAGGTTCTGCACCCCCTCGCAACGGTCGCCATCCACCGCCAACGGAATATCCGGGAATCGCAGATGCGTCATAAACGGCTCATCACCTAACAATTCTGCATTCCGATCTTGGGGATCTGTCTGTAATACAGAATGATAGCCCTTCGATTTCCGACCATAGCCACGGCTGAGTACCGCCACGTGGAAGTCTTGTTTCAGCAAATTGATAACATATTGGGTATGAGGGGTTTTTCCCGTTCCACCTACAGCCAGGTTGCCGATGTCAACGGCGGGAACGGGTGAATCCTCGCTCCGTAGTATCCTCTCCCGATACAGAAACCGCCGTATCGCGGCCACACATCCGTAAATCAGGGAAAACGGGACGAGCAGCAGTCCTATGATGAGCTTAAATGGCATTGTCGGAAGTTTCACTACGTTTGGCCGCCTCCCGCTCCGCACGGCGCTTTTGTGCAGCCTCCTCCATCTCGTTCTCGTAGGTCTCGTAGCGGTTAATAATCTTGGTCACGAGATGGTGACGAACCACATCCTTGTTGTCCATGTAGATGAAATCAATGCCCTTCACCCCGCGCAGGATGCGGTCCGCGAGAATGAGTCCCGACTGCTGGTGCTTAGGCAGGTCAATCTGGGTGATGTCGCCAGTGATGAAGAACTTGGCGTTCTTGCCCATACGCGTGAGGAACATCTTGAGTTGTGCGGAAGTGGCATTCTGAGCTTCATCGAGAATGACGTACGCATTGTCGAGGGTGCGACCGCGCATGAAGGCTAACGGCGCAATTTCAATCACCTTATCCTCCATCATCGTCATCAGCTTCTGCATGGGCATCATATCCCAAAGCGCATCGTAAAGCGGCTGAAGGTATGGATCCAGCTTATCACGCAGGTCGCCGGGCAGGAAGCCGAGATTTTCGCCAGCCTCCACCGCCGGACGGGTGAGAATAATTCGCTTTATCTGTTTGTTTTTCAACGCTTTGACAGCTAAAGCCACAGCCGTATAGGTTTTACCCGTACCAGCTGGGCCCACCACAAAAACCATGTCGTTCTTCTCCGCACTTTCCACCAACCGTTTCTGGTTCGGGGTGATGGCTTTAATGATTTTGCCCTCGCGTCCGTGCACAATCACATTGCCGTCGGTCTGGTTAAGGGCATAGAAGCTGTCATCCTCCATCGCCGTGATGTTGATGATGTCCGTTTCAGTAAGTTTTCCAAACTGGTCTATATGTCTCTCCAGCAACGAGATGCGATTTTCAAATTCTTGAACTTCATCATCCGCACCAGAGACTTTGATTTCGGTGCCGCGAGCCACAATCTTCAGTTTCGGGAAGATATGGGTCAGCATCTTAATGTTATTATTTTGAAAACCAAGCAGTTCGACTGCGTTATCAGGATTGAGGTCAATTATTCTGTCCATGTTGCTATTATTCGATGACAAGATAGTTTAAAGGGTTGATAGGAAAGCCGTTATACCAAAGTTCAAAATGCAAATGATGAGAGGAACCTCCATCAGCACCTGTGTTGCCAGCCTTGGCGATGGGCATTCCAGCGGTCACGCGCGAACCGACCGTCTTGAGCAAGGTGGCATTGCGTTTGTAGATGGAGATCATGTTGCCCGGATGTTGCACAATAATCGTGTAACCATCCGATGCCGTGTAATTTGCGGCAATCACCACGCCATCGGCCACGCAGGTAACCGTTTTGTTGTCGGAAGGGGTAATGTCAATTCCGTAGTGGTTTTGGGAGGCATCAAACAGGCGGGTTACCGCACCCATGGCGGGCGGATAGATGGAGATGTTGGTAATTTTGGCCTGTTCGATATTGGGGACACCCGCACTGTTGGACGAGCCATTTTCCCCCACGCGCCCGAGGATCATTTCGGCCTCCTCCATTACCTCATGCAGCCTTTCGCCCCGCGACGGATCGCGCTCCACAGGATGCACATCGGGGGTCATCTGCGGGTCATCATCCTCATATACCGCACCGTCATCGCCTTTCAGCATTCCGGTAAAATTCTCTATAAACTGCTGGTTCAGGGCCAGTTGCTTCTCTAACGAATCCACTCTTGCGGCCGTCTGCTTGTACATCTTATAGTCCTTCTGGTCCGTATAACCGGGGATATAGACACGCAGCGGGGTGAGGGCGATTAGTACGGTGGTCAGCACAATGATGACAAAAGCGGCGAGAATTGCCACCACGGCCATCTTCTGTATGGTGATGTGGCGGATGACGAAACTCTGCTCGTGGGTCTCCTCATTGGAGAACACAAGCCGGTAACGCGTCTTCCATTCGCTCACGATGACGCCCCAAATCTTCTTTATCTTCTCGAATTTGCTCATTTCTCTATGCTACCCGTTAGCAAGGCGCAAAAGTACACAAATTTCGGACATACTTGCCAACTACTTGCTTAACGTCTTAATCCGCTATCTCATAGCCGATTAGAAGAAACAGTGCAATTTTTTATATCAACAATGCCATTTTTCTTACCATTGGTAAAGAAATATTCGTATTTTTGCCACCCTAAAATTAAAATCAAGTATTATGAACGAAAGAGAGATCAACGTCAGTTTCTTCAGATTTGAGGATTTACGAATTTATGCTAAAGCCATGGATTACATCGTGTGGCTGTACCAACAACTTCCTAACGGAGATGTATCTGATAATCAGAAATTTATGCAAAAATCCTTCCTGCGGTCTGCACAGGACATCGCCCTGAACACCGCCGAGGGATCCTCCCGCAATAGAACCCAGTTCCTGTACTACCTTAAGATGGCGAAGAGCTCTGTCAGAGAGTGTGTCGTGCACACGGAAATCGCTTCCCGCTACGGCATCCTCACCGAAGAAGCCAAAGAACACTCCCGCAACGAGCTGATGGAGCTGACCAAAATGATCGGTTCGCTCATCGCCTCCCTGCAGCGCACCTCACTGGGCTACGGCCACAACGAAAAACCGTCCGACGATAACGATGACCTCAGCATCCCGGAACCGGACGATTTCGATGAGATGATTTAATTTATCCCGAAAACGCTAACATTTTCGGATGTAAAATACAAAAGGATGTCTTTCGGGATGTCCTTTTTTCATATTAATAAATTACGTACTTTTGCATTTTCAAAAAATATCCACTATGACAAAGAAAATCCACCTTTTGTGCATCGCGCTGATGATGCTCGTGATGGGTGCCCGCGCCGATGAAGGAATGTGGCTTCCCTACTCCATCAACGGCCAAAACCTGGCTGATATGCAGCGTCTCGGCTGCAAGCTCACCGCCGAACAGATTTTCAGCTTCAACCAGCCCAGCCTCAAGGACGCCATCGTGCAATTTGGCGGCGGCTGTACCGGTGAGCTGATCTCTCCCGAAGGGCTGCTGCTCACCAACCACCACTGCGGCCTCGGTCAGGTACAGGCTCATTCCTCCGTGGAACACGACTATCTGCAGGAGGGCTTCTGGGCCCGCAGCAAGGACCAGGAACTCCCGAACGAAGGTCTTACCGTCTCCTTCCTCGCTTATATTGAAGATGTTACGACCGCCGTGCTGAAAGGCGTTACCGACAACATGTCGGAGGTGGACCGCGCCTCCAAAATTGCGGAGAACAGCAAGAAACTCTCCATTGAGCGCAAGGGCAAACGCGACGTGAAAGTGGAAATTGTCCCCTTCTATCACGGTAATCAGTACATCCTATTCGAGTATGATGTCTATAAGGACGTACGTCTTGTGGCCTGCCCGCCGTGGGGTATCGGCAAATTCGGTGCCGACACCGACAACTGGACCTGGCCGCGTCATAAGGGCGACTTCTGCATCTTCCGCGTCTATACTGCCCCCGACGGCTCCCCTGCCGAGTACAGTAAGAACAATGTCCCCATGAAGTCAAAGCACTTCCTTCCGATTTCCTTAAAAGGCGTTCAGCCAGGCGATTACACGATGATTCTCGGTTACCCAGGCTCCACCGACCGCTACTCCTCTTCCGGTGCGGTGAAGAATGTCATCGATTTGGAAGGCCCTGCTATCGTAGCCTGCCGTACCACCAAGCTGGAACAGTACCGCAAGCACATGGATGCCGACCCCGCTGTCTTCATCCAATATGCTTCCAAACAAGCCGGCGTCAGCAACTATTGGAAATACTACATCGGGCAGGTGAAACAGCTGCAGCAGAACAAAGTGTATGAGAAACGTCTGGCGCAAGAGCAGGATTTCCGCAAATGGATGAGTCAGAACGCAGAACGACAGAAAGAGTACAACGGCATTTTTGAGGAATTCGACAACTATTGGAATCATCAGGAAAAATACACGAAAGCGTTGATTTACAGTCGCGAAGCCGGTTGGCGCGGCGGTGAGGCCGTGGCTTTTGCCACCCGTTTCATGCGGCTGAACAACACCATCAACCAGAAGGCTGCCTCTGCGGATCAAATCAAAAAGATTGCCCAAAGCATGAAGGAATCCGTGAAGGACTTCTTCAAGGATTACAATAAGGAACTCGATCGCGATGTCACTATCGCGCTGCTGAATTTGTACTACAAAGACGTGAATCCCAACCAATTACCTGCCACCATCAAGAAAGTGGGCGACAAGACGGGTGGAGATTTCACCGCATTCGTGAACAGTGCCTTCGCAAAGTCTGTGTTTGTGGATGAGAGCAAGCTCAACGCCTGGCTCGACAACCCCAAATCCTTGAGCAAAGATCCCATCTACGCACTGATGTACGACATTGTGCAAACCTACCTCGTCCTTGATCAGGTTTCCGAAAGTGTGAGCGAAAGCCATGCCGAGCGTCTCTACATGAAGGGACTGATGGAGATGCAAAAGGACCGCAACTTCTATCCCGACGCCAACTTCACCATGCGCCTCACCTACGGCAACGTGCAAGATTGTGAGCCGCGGGATGCCGTAACGTACAACTATTACACCACCTTGGACGGCGTGATGGCCAAATACGTGCCCGGCAACTGGGAGTTTGACGTGCCGCAAGAGCTGATCAAGCTGTGGGAGAACAAGGATTATGGCCGCTATGCTGACAAAAACGGCGACCTTGTGGTCAATTTCATCACCACCAACGACATCACGGGCGGTAACTCCGGTAGCCCAGTCATCGACGCTCAAGGCAACCTCATCGGTCTGGCCTTCGACGGCAACTGGGAGGCCATGAGCGGCGACATCTCTTTCGAGCAGCAAGTGCAACGCACCATCTGCATGGACATGCGTTACCTGCTCTTCATCATCGACAAGATGGCCAACGCCCAGAACCTGATGCAGGAGCTGAAGATTGTGCAATAATCGTTGAGACGCGCCATAGCACGTTTCTACAAATCCCAAAAAGGGCGCGTTTCGTTGATGAAATGCGCCCTTTCTATGTCATAATGGATTGGCTATTTCAGCAGTTGCGCCGTATGGTTTTTGGTATCCACCTTACCAATGGCATCGATGATAACCCCTTTTTCGTCAACGACGTAGGTCGTTCTCAGCGTGCCTTCGGTCACCTTGCCGTACATCTTTTTCTCGCCCCACGCCTCGTAGGCCTTAAGGATGGTGAGGTCAGTGTCAGCGATAAGATGGAAGGGCAGTTCGTATTTGGCGATGAACCGTTGGTGCGAGGCGGCGGAATCGCGGCTCACACCTATAACCTCGTAGCCCATAGCGAGAAACCGCTGGTAGTTGTCCCGCAGGTCGCAGGCCTCAGCGGTACAGCCTGGCGTGCTGTCCTTGGGGTAGAAGTATAGCACGAGCTTCTTCCCAGCGAAGTCGCTCAGTTTCACGGTGTTCCCGTTTTCGTCAACGCCCTCGAAGTACGGGGCTTTTGTTCCGATTTGCAGCATAGTATTGGTGTTTATTATTGAAAGGGCAAAGGTACAATTTTATTTCGAATTGCCTTTTTGGTTATCTCACTTTTTTTGAATTTCAGGCGGCAAAAATACGATGTTTTATTATAACACGGGGCTTTGGTTCGGGAAAAATTGTACCTTTGCCCGCAAAAACGAATTCATCATGTCAACATCAGATATTGTGATTCTTGTGGCTGTCATTCTGGTCTATTTCGGATGGGCACTGTTCAATGGATTTTTGGCTAAACTGAGAAGCCATTCTTTTTCCGTCTGGGTGGGCATCTCGCTGTGCATTATGCCGCCGTTCGCCATGATTGCGATGCTGGTGCTATGCAAACCCGATAATAACCACTTGATTCCGTAATTCATGAACATCCGACTCGTAATTTTCGATTTTGACGGCACAATGGCCGATACACGCCACAATATCGTCATCACCATGCAACGGGTGATGCGGGAATTGGGAATGCCCGTGGCCGATGAGGAGACCTGCGCTTCCACCATCGGGCTGCCGCTCAAGGACTGCTTCCGCAAGATTTTCCCCGAACTGACCGACGATGCTGCCGAACACTGTGCCGAGACTTATCGCCAGATTTTCTTCGCCAATGCCAAATCATTGGTGCCCAACATGTTCCCAAACGTACAAGAAACCATTGACCTGCTACACGCCCATCAAATAAAGATGGCGATTGCCTCATCACGTACCTCAGCCTCGTTGCACGGCTTTATCAACGAGATGCACTTGACCGACAAAATCACCATGGTGGTTGGCTCCGACGAGGTAACCCACCATAAACCGCATCCCGAACCCGTGAACGTCATCCTATCGGCTTTAGGTGTGCCCGCCTCGGAAACTCTCGTGGTGGGTGATATGCCCGTCGATATCCTCATGGGTACGGCCGCCGGTACGCACACCTGCGCGGTCACCTACGGGAACGCCTCCGCAGAGGAGCTGTCTGCCGCCGGTGCGGAATTCCTCATCGATGACATGGCGGAGGTGGTACAGCTGGTTATATCGGATGGTGACACATATTCGTCCGACGATTGAGTTTCCACTTCGCTTTTTGATTCGAAAAAATCTTGTATTTTTGCCGCCCAAATAAAAATGCAACCCAGAATGTCTATCAAAGAGTCAAGAAGTCTCAGTTTTGTCATTATTGCAGTCGTTTATGCGCTCGCCTTCGCGATCGGATTGCTCGTTTACCGAAGTCTGGCCTGCTGCGGCTGGCACTACCTCTGGCAGCTGTTCGTTGCCGATGTCGCGGCCACAGTGGTGGTATGGTTTTTCGGACTGCTGTTCCGCAATGTCTCGGTCTATGACCCCTACTGGAGCGTCTCGCCGCCCGTGATGCTCACCCTGTGGGCCACGCACTGCCACAGCTGGACTTCCGCCACTGTCCTGCTGCTCATCGCCGTCTGGTTCTGGAGCATCCGGCTGACCGGAAACTGGGCCTTCACGTTCAAGAACCTCAACAGCGAGGACTGGCGCTATACCAAATACCGCAACGAACAAAGTCCGTTCGTGTTTCATATCATCAACTTCTTCGGTCTCAACATGATGCCCACCATTATCGTCTTCTTGGTGATGATTCCGGGCTTTTTCGTCATCGAGGCGGCTGCGCAGGCGAATGCGGTTCGGTTTTCTGATGTGCATCGCGGCAGCCACCCTGCAGTTGGTTTCCGACACACAACGCCACCGTTTTGCGAAAACGCACAAGGGGCAAATCTGCGAGGTCGGGCTGTGGAAATACGGCCGGCATCCCAACTATTTCGGGGAAATCCTAATGTGGTGGGGAGTTTGGATGATGTACCTGTCGCTCTATGTCGGATACGGAGCCCCTCCCACCCTTCGCGACCTCTGCGTTCTCGGTCCCATACTGAACACTTGCCTGTTCCGCTTCATCAGCGTTCCCCTCATGGAGAAACGACAGCTACAGAATAAGCCGGGGTATGCGGAGTACCAAGAGAGAACGAGGATGTTCTTGTAAAGACGCAGGTTACAAAGACGCTTTTGCAGAGACGCGCCATGGCACGTCTCTACGCCTCCTTCACCGGTTCCGTGTGCAACGTGACGTGCGTATCCTCACCAAAACGCTCCTTCAACTTCCGCTCGATGTCGGTGGCGCGGGCGTGGACCGTGTCCAACGTCAAACCACCATCCATTCGGATATGTGCCTCAATGGCAATACGGTTGCCGATATGTCGCGTGCGTAGGTTATGCGGGTCTGTCACATCCGGGAAGGAGGTGATGATTTCCTCGATTTCGCGCTCCGTCTCCTCAGGTAACGAACACTCAGTAAGCTCGTTAACACTTCCTTTGAGCAGTTCAACGGCCACCTTCACCAACATGGCGCCCACCACGATGGAGGCTATAGGATCGAGCACCGTCCAACGGTCACCAAGCAGAATCGCACCCCCAATGCCGATGGCCGCCCCTACCGATGACAACGCATCGCTGCGATGATGCCAAGCATTGGCTACAACCGCCTGGGAATCAAGAGACTTCCCCTTTCGCATCGTGTATTGGTACAAGCCCTCTTTCACGAGGATGGAGATCATCGCCGCCCACAAGGCTAGCCTACCCGGGGCTTCTAACTGTTCACCCTTCAGCCAGTCTGCCAGTTTCACAGATCCCGACACGATGATGCCCGTAGCGGCGGCCACCAACGCCAACCCCACGAAGAAGGTGGCCAAAGTCTCAAACTTGCCGTGCCCGTAATCGTGCGACTTGTCCTGCGGCTTCGAACTGATGTTCACGAAAGCGATTACCATGATATCGGTGATGAAATCGGACAACGAATGCACCGCATCCGCAATCATTGCCGCACTGTTCCCAAGCACCCCGGCAATGAATTTGAAGGTCAGCAGGGCAACATTCCCTGCCGAACCCACCAGCGTAACCTTGTAAATCTCCTTTTCCCGTGACATTGTTTGGACGTTTGTCTTAAAAACAGGCCGCAAAAATACACATTTTCGGGAACGATGTTTTCTGCTCTCTGCACCAATTTCCCCGCTCACTCCGTGCAAATCTTTTTAAACGAGTAACTCGCCCGTAGTGTCAATTATTTGAGTATCTTTGCGGCCGTTTTTTAAACCCGCAGTGAAACTGCTCGTTTCCTTTTATAAACTGATAATTTGAATATCCACAGTTGTAATAAAGAAGACTGAAAAGTCACGTTTCAATAAAACACGCCCGATGAAAATCCAACGATTTGTTCTTTTCTTGATTCTCATTCCCGTCTTGATGTCAGCCAGAACGTTGACCAAGAACGAGATGACTACCCTCGGCACCCGTGCTTTCCAACAAAAGGCGCAGCAAATCTGTCCGGAAGCCGCCTCCTATTCCCTGAAAGACTGCGAGTATCTTCGCGACGGAGGGGAAATCTCTATGGCTGTGCTGCACTTCGACCACGGATTCCTGCTGCTTTCGGCCGAGGACGCGGTGATGCCCGTGCTGGCGTATGATTTCACCAACGACATCGACCTCAGCAACCTGGCACCCGGCGTGGAATTTCTCCTGTCGCAATATCAGAACGAGATTGCCGTCGCTCGCAGTGAGAACCTTGCGCAATCCGAGCGTGTGGCAGATGCGTGGCGGGAACTGCGACACCCGTCCCGCAGTGTGACTACGGAGGTTGTTGTCGCCCCGCTGATCACCGCCCGTTGGAATCAGAACAAATACTACAACTACTATTCCCCGCAAGACGAAAATGCACCGGGAGGCTACGATGGCAAGGTGCCGAACGGATGTGTGGCAGTCGCCATGAGCCAGATTATCTATTACTACCGATACCCTGAGAGCGGCACGGGCAGCCATACGAACTACACGTACGACTACGGCAGCTTTTACGTTAACTTCGCCCAGCAGCATTACAACTATGAAGCCATGGACGACCAGCTGAGCTCTTACAACAACGAGGTCGCGAAGCTGATTTTCCACTGCGCCACCTCCGTCGATATGGGTTATGGCGCTGACGGCTCCGGAGCCTACTCCCACGACGTACCTGCTGCCCTTTCCACCTATTTCAGATACAACACCGACAGTCAATACCGTCACAAAAACAGTTACAGTGACTCCGCATGGCATGTGATGCTCAAAACCGACCTTGACGCGAAACGGCCGATTTACTACTCCGGCTATTCCGAAAGCGGCGGTCACGCCTTCGTTTGCGACGGCTACAACAGTGACGACTACTTCCATTTCAACTTCGGATGGGGAGGCAGCGGCAACGGTTACTACGTCACCCAAAGCAATGACTCCGTCAACAATGCGGTGAACGGCTACGAACACGGGCAAAACGCCATCTTCAACCTCCATCCGCTATACAACAACTACCCCAGGTATTGTGAGGATAAAACCATCACCTCCACCAACGGAACGCTGGAGGACGGTAGCGGCAATTTGGACTACCAAAACAACACCTACTGCACCTACGTGATCACCGGTCAGTTGCAATATGCCGTGGACATCACCCTGAAAAAGCTTTCCTCACAGGAAAACCACGACTATCTGCGGTTTTGGAACGGTCATCCTTCCCAAGACAGCCTTTTGGCAGAACTTTCTGGATCCGTTTCCAATTTCTCCCATCAGTTTAGCACCGACAGCCTGTACATCACGTTTGAGACGGATGATTCGGTGACAGCAGAAGGCTGGCACCTGAGCTACCATTCCTTGCGCGAAGGCATCGGCTGCGGCGTGTACAACACGCATGATCACACAGGGGTGATTTATGACAACAGTGGCGACGACTACAACTACCGCGACAACATGACCTGCCGCTGGATGATTCGCCTCTCCAACGTGCCTTTCATCACCTTCACATTTGAGGAGCTGGACATCAGCCCCGAAGACCATCTGGAATTTTACGACATGGCCACATACCCTTACGAACTGTTAGGCAGCTTTACTGGGAACGAAAATCCCGGAACGGTCACCTATTACGCCAGCAAAATCCAAGTCGCCTTCAACTCCGACAACTATCTGAATGCTGCGGGATTCAAGGTGCTATGGTCTGCTTCCGACGTAGGTATCGAGGATTTCGCAACGGAAATGTCCGTTCTGCCGAATCCGGCCTCCGACATCCTCCACATCACCCTTTCCGAACCTCTCGATCACAGTGTCGTTACATTATATAATATGGTAGGACAGGCCGTGTTTGCACAAGAGTACGACAATGCCGACCACATTGAAATCCCTGTCAACCAGCTCACTAACGGCATCTACGTCCTATCCATGGAGAGCGGTGGCCGTACCCTCCATCAAAAAATTGTGATACGGCATTAAACAAACCTGCGGACAGGCTGTCTTACCAGTAACTTTTAACCCTAAAACTTCAAAGTTATGAAAAAGTTAATGATGATGATGAGTATCTTCCTGATGACTGGTTTAGTGTCCATGGAAGCTGTGGCACAGAGCCCCAACTCATCCAGATCCTCCGCCGCAAGCAACAGAACCGCTGTTACGGCGACTAAACAAAACAGCACGACGTCCGCCTCCAGTCAGGCAGCCCGCCAGATGCAAAGAGGCGACGCCCAACTGAACAAGGCTAACAATAGCTATCAGAAAGCGCAGCAAAGCGCTTCCCGCACGACCTCAACGACTAGCAAACCCGCTACGACGACTTCCGCCTCCAGACCCTCCACTACGACGACCGCCCGTCCGGCAAGCACTTCTTCCGCTTCCAAAACTCCGACTACGACTGCCCGTCCGGCTACCACGACCACTACGTCTAAGGCTCCTGCCACCTCTGCCCGTCCGGCCACTACGAACACCACGTCCAAGACGCCTGCCACCTCTGCCCGTCCGGCCACTACGAACACCACGTCCAAGACGCCTGCCACCTCTGCCCGTCCGACTACCACAAACAACTCTGCCACGACACCGGCCAACAATATGACGGCAAAGCCGGCCACCAACGCCAACGTAAGTGCAGCCCGTCCCACCGCATCTGCAAGCGCAGAGACAGCCTCTGTCTCGGAAAGACGCGGATACACCGAACAAGGTCAGGCAAAACCGCAGCCGGTGACAGGTCCCCGCAATGAGGGTAACGGTGGCAACAATGACAACAACGGCGGAAAGCCTGGCGGCAACCCCGGAAATCCCGGTCACCCTGGAGGTCCTGGCGCAGGCCCTGGAGGACACCCCCACACTCCCTACGTACACCCGAATCACCACCACTACCACGATCACATGCACGTCCCGCACCATGTCAGACCGGTTTACTACAGCGGCGTCCCCTACTACTTCTACAACGGTGTCTATTGCCGCTACCTCAATGGCTACTATGTGATCTGCCGCCCGCCCCTTGGAGCCGTCATCGCCTACGCCATCTTCAACTCCTGGAGACCCGTAATTGTGGTTCACAACAACGTCACTTACTACTACGATGATGGCACTTTTTACCTCCCGTACCGCGATAATTACCAAGTTGTAGCCCCTCCGATCGGTGCCCGCGTGGCTGAACTCCCCAGCAACTACGAAGAAATCATCCTCGACAACACCCTGTACTACAAAGTGGATAACGTTTATTACAAGGCAGTTGTGGTGAGTGGATACATCTGGTATGAAGTGGTTTTCGTCAGCTAAAAAAAAAATTTTCAAAAACAATGCGCGGTAAAGAAAAAAGTGTATCTTTGCCGCGCATTTAGCTAGTGCCCTGTTGTGTAATGGTAGCACCGCAGATTCTGGTTCTGTTTGTATGGGTTCGAATCCTATCGGGGCAACAAAAAAACTGAGTCCAAGCCTGGATTCAGTTTTTTTTTGCATCTTTGCCGCGGAATTTGGCTGTTGGCTATTAGCTATTGGCTGTTGGCCAAAGGTTAATGGCTAAAATCCAAAAACCAAATTGTTAAACCAATATCGACCATCATGTTAGTATTAGGTATTGCCGGCGGATCCGGCTCGGGAAAGACCTCCGTAGTGCAGAAAATCGTCAACCAGTTTCCCAAGCACCATGTCAGTGTGCTGTCGCAGGACGCTTACTATCGCGACAATGGCGACCTTACCCAAGAGGAGAAAGAGCGAATCAACTTCGACCATCCTTCCGCCATCGAGTTCCCGCTGATGGTCGATCATATCAAACAGCTTAAGGAGGGCAAAACCATTCCCATGCCCACCTACTCCTACGTAACCTGCCGCAGCGGCGAGGAAACCATCCCCGTGCATCCGGCGGAAGTGCTCATCGTGGAGGGCATTCTGGTATTCACCAACCCCGAGCTGTGCGACACGATGGACATCAAAGTTTTTGTGGATACAGATGCCGACGAACGGCTGATCCGCATCATCAGCCGCGATGTCATCGAGCGCGGACGCGGACTGGACAAATCCATCCGTCACTACCGCACCTTCGTTAAACCTATGCACGAACTTTTCATCGAACCTACCAAACGCCTTGCTGACATCATCATACCCGTGGGCGGCCACAACAATATCGGCATTGACATCCTCACCGCCAAAATCCGCGAAACCCTAAACAGTAACAATTAACTTCCTAACCGTGTAACCGTCTAACCATGTAACCGTAAACAAAAAAAAACTATTTTTGTAGCTTGATTTGAAAATATCGACAAAAAATGAGAAATAAGATTTTATTCGTACTGTTACTTTCTGTCATTCAGTTGGTTACTATCAATTTCAACAGCCTCTTCGCACAGAAGCTGAAACCCGCCGAAGTACCGTCGGATGTCGTTCAAACGCTGGAAGAGCAATATTCCTACGTGAAAGTTACCGGCTGGATGAAAGAAGGAAACACCTACATCGCCAGCATCAAGGACGGTTCCACAAACGGAAAAGTCTATCTGAGCAGCGCCGGCGAGTGGATCCGTACCCTTTTCACCGTGCCGACGAACGAACTTCCGTCATCCATAACGGACTATGTGAAAGAGAATTATCCCGATTTCGTCATCGCCATCAGTGCTTTGGAGGAGAAAGAGGATGAGAGCACGCACTATTACTTGGAGGTGAAAGAGGACGCTGTCGGGGCAAAACCGTCTGTGCTGACTTTTTCCAGCACCGGCACGAACAAACTGCTCTCACGTACCGATCCTGACGATTTCAAGGATCCTACGGTGAAGCATCCGGATAAGGTTGAGCAGGCTAAGGCTGCCGCCGCCGAGAAACAGGCACAGAAGGCCGAAGCCGCCAAACGGGAGGCCGAGGAGAAGGCCGCCGCCGAGAAAGCTGCCAAGGAAGCAGCTAAGGCTGCTGCCAAGACCCCCGCTCCCAAGCCGGCTACGACATCTACCGCTTCAAAACCGACCAACACAGCGTCCAAGCCCGCCGAACAGCAAAAGGAGACAAAGTCCAAGAAGGAGAAGCCCGAGCCTGTGGTGAAAGACGAACATGGCAATATCGCCATCAAGGCCAATACCGTGCCCGAGGCGGTTTCCAAGACCTTGGTCAAGAAAGTGCTGCACCCGGCCGAACTTAACTGGTTCCTCGTGGATAGCATGTATATCGCCCGCTGCCTCAACCAAGGCAAGAAAACGGCCGTCTATATCACCCCGCAAGGCGTTTGGGATAAGACCCTCACCATTATGCCGGAAGAGTCCGTCACCGGTCTGATGGCCAAGCACCTCAACGATTTCTACCCCGGCTGGCGATTCAAAAGCGCCGTGAAGGAACAGCGTGCCGACAAGGATGACAAGATGATGGTGGAATTCTACGAAAAAGCCAACTACAAGGCCAAATTGGTCACTACCGTCTTCTTTGACAAGGCTGGCAAGCTGATTCGCACCGTGGACCCCGATTACGAGCTGGGCGGCGGCAAGAGTGAGAGTGCAGAGGATGACGCCCTCAACAAATACTACGAGAAGATGAACATGACGCTGGACAGTGACGATGCCTCCAGCGTGCCGGAAAATGTGAAGGCCGCCTTCAAACTCAAATACCCGAAGGTAACCAACGTGGAGTGGACCGAGGACGGCTACATGAACTATCGAGCGATGTTCTACACCACCCGGGGCAAGGAGTTCTGCGTCTATAACAGCTACGGCGAACTCACGGAAACTTGGGTGATGGGCAAGAACGAGAGCCTCTCCGCCACCATCCAGGATTACCTCAAGAAAGAGTATAAGAACTACAAACTCAAGGAATTCTACACCGTGAAACGTCTCGCCGACAAACTCACCGCCTATAAGGTCATCGTCGTCAACAAGAAGACCCAGGACGAGCAGGAGCTTTGGTTCAACCTCTCCGGCAAACCGATTGAGTATTAAGGCAACAGGCAACAGGCAATAGGCAATAGAACAGGTTGAGAGGTTAAAACGGATGTTATGAAATATTTGGAAATCAAATTGAGTATTGAGCCGGCGGAGCCGTGGAAAGAGGTTTATACCTCGCTGATGGCGGATGCCGGGTGCGACAGTTTCATGGATTGCGAATCGGAGAACGAGCTGCTGTGCTACATTCCCGAAAAAGACTACCAAGAGGATGTTTTCAAGGATATGCTGGAGAATCCGGAGTTTCCTGAGGTGAAGATTTCCTGGTCGGTGGCCCCGATGGAGGACAAGGACTGGAACGCCGCCTGGGAAGCTAACTACGAGCCCGTGCTGATTGACGGAAAATGCTACATCCGCGCACCGTTCCATGCCCCGATGCCGGAGGCCGAATACGAAATCGTGATTGAACCGAAAATGTCGTTCGGGACGGCACACCACGCTACCACCGCACAGATGGTCTCCTACCTGTTGGAGACGGACGTGCATGGCAAGGCAGTGCTCGACATGGGTGCTGGCACAGGCGTATTAGCCATCCTCGCCACCATGAAAGGGGCTTTCCCCGTCACGGCCATCGACAACGACGAATGGGCCTACCGAAACGGCATTGAGAATGCTCAACACAACCACTGTGAGCAACTTAAAGTGCTGTTAGGTGATGCCTCCCTGCTCGGTGACGAACGTTACGACATCATCCTGGCCAACATCAACCGCAATATCCTGCTGCAGGATATCCCGCAATATGTCCAATGCATGAACGATAAGGCTTTGCTGTTCTTGAGCGGATTCTATGAAGAAGACCTGCCCGCCCTGCGCTACTGCTGCGCTCAAAACGGAATGCGCTACCTTGACCACAAAACCAAAGACAAATGGGTGGCCGCGCGGTTTGAGCGGATTTAATTCCTACAATTTTACTACGGATTTATCGTAAACGCTGCCTTCCTGACCGTTATAAACTCCCGGGAAGAGAGCTTGACGTTGACTTTTGCCGGCTTTCCATTCGGGCGGACAACCTTCAGCCCGCTGACCGTCACATTGCTGATATAATCCACCGGCTTTTTGAGCTCGCTGAGCTTGCCCGTGGGTTCGTAAAGATTCAGGGTGCCGACCAGCGCGGGCGCCACCACCGTCATATTCTCGACTTTCAGATTGGGCCAGCACTTGGCACGCAACTCCGGACGGGCATTTGTGGCCGTATCCAATAGCATCACGTTGACCAAAGAGTGATGCCTGGTGGTCATCTCGAATGTGCAATCCCGCATCTCGATGTCGAATGGGGTGTAAGCGTTGTAGCTGGAACGGATACGCACGGGGATGCAGTCGATGAAGCGGCATGAATCGAAGGTTACGGTGCCATACATGGACGAAAACTGGGTCTGTCGTTGGCGCAAGGTGCAACGTTCCAGCAGCACATCGCGACCGTAGCAGTGGATATCGAAACGATTGAGGTCACAGTCGCGCAAGGTCGTGTTGGACAGATAGTTCGTACCGAAAACGCCCCAGTTGCCATCGGCAGCGACCCGCTCGAAAACGGTATTCCAGAGGTTGTTCAGCGAGAAAGCATAGCCGTAGCCGCGCGAGGCTCCATACCCCGAATAGGTGCCATCGACCGTCACATCACGGAAAGTCACATTCACAGAATGGGTAATCCCAAACACCCCGTCGGCGTTCATCCGGCTCTTGGGGGTAGTCACATGGACATCCTCAATCAGTACATTGCACTGCCCATACACATTCAGACAGTAGGTTTTGTACTGCGACTGTTCGGTACGGTGCATCGTAAGGCCACGAAACTGCTTGGAAGAGACATCCACCTCCGTGTAAGAGGCATTGAGGTCAGTGGAATCGGTATTCCACGGTGCGATGGGCGCATTGGCGGCGATGCCCTTATGCAACAACAAAATGTCTTGACGGTGGATAGCATAACCGTAACCAATACGCTCAGTCCAGACGTTGCGATCCGCAAGGACAAGCAGCTTGTCACTGTCCGAAAGCTCTGGCACGGAGCGAAAATCGCCCTCATCCACCATTGCCTTGTCGATTGCAATCGGTTTCAGCGAATTTTGCAGGGAAAACAGCGTACCGTGCCGTACATTATTGGTGACATAGAGCACGAGACCGCAAAAATCGGTTTGCGGTCCGAGCGGAATGGTCTGATAGTCAGGCGGCAGCTCAATATCGAGCGTATCGATGCCCGCGTACGTCACACTCGTACCCTGCGCAATCGCCTCCACATGGGCGTTGTACATCGCCCAGTAGCGGTCAATGCCGTCCGTTGCCTCGCGCAACCCGAAATCAAAGGGTGAAATCTGCGCCATGACGGGAAAATTTAGTGAAACGACGAGCATGAGCAAAGCGGTCAGCCGTAAACCGACCTTGTTTCGTATAATCATATTGCGGAAATGTTATTTTCATTGGAATATCAACAATCTGAATCAAGGGGAGTTACACCACGAGAAGGTTGCAGCCGCGAATCTGCGCATGGTCAAGGCGACCGAGAATCTCAATCCCCTGCGGATGCCGACGGCCTAAGTCGTCCGTGGCGATAAACGAGCAGCTGTAAATATTGGCCAAATCGATAATGTTGATGACGCCAGTACTAACCGTGTCGCTACCGTCTAACGGATCTTTTTCGCTGCGAAGGCAGATCTGCATCCACGGCGGGGTCGTGAAAAGGTTCCCTCCCCTACTGTAAGCCTGCGAAAGCAGCTCACACATACCGTATTCGGAATGGATATCCGGCACCCCGAAAGCCTTCCGAAGGATATCGTACAGCTCTTCCTTCACCATCTCTTTCCGTCGGCCTTTCATACCACCGGTCTCAAACACAATTAGTTGCGGAAAATCTATGCGGTACTTTTCTGCAAAATCTAACAGGGCAAACGTGACACCCCAAAGAATCGTCTTCCGCTGCTGCCCACGAAGCTCCATCAAAGTGTTGTACAAATCCTCGTGGTTATACAAATAGTATCCATTCTGCGGCGAACCCGATTCCTGCATCAGCGTCTCCATCATATAAATCAGCGACGACTGTTTCTGTTCCAAGTAGTTAGGCAACAGAGCGAGGAACGTGTAATCAGACGGTTTCCCGTAAAAATGCTGGAAGCATTGAACCAAACTCTGCCGATAAAGAGCTGAATCCTTGATAAGATGGCGGGAAGTTTGCATACCCGTGGTACCGCTGCTGCGGAAAATCAGACTGGGGGTGAAAAGGGTGGTCTTCACCTCGTGGGTCTTGAAAAAAGAGATGGGCAGGAACGGAATATTCTCCAACTTGTGTGCACTATCTTTCTCTACACCAAGACATTGGCAATACTCTTGATAGACTGGATTATGGTCGTACTGAAAACGGAAAACAGCCAACGCCGCCTTCTCGAAAAACTCCTGGGAATGGATTTGGAAAAACGAGAAGGGGTTCAGGGCTTCCATGCGAACGTATTGATGAGATGCATCGCATCCTCCTTAAGATACTGGATTACAGGCTGTAATGAGTCATTATTCGGAGTACCGTCGAAGTAGAGTGTGGCTCGGACAAAGTTGTGGGCGCTGTCGGTGAGCCAGAACTGAAACGGTGTAGCCACCTCCTTACCGAAAATCTCGTAAGTCTGCCCCAAAATGTGCGCATTCGGGTCGTCAACCACGGAGAACTGCACATCGTCGGCCTTCTGGTAGTGAAATTTCACCATCTTGTCCTCCGAAATCATCAGTTTCCGCAGACTGTCGGCATTTTTCACGGTAAAACAGGTGAACCGGAACGTGGCACCCAAGTCCGGATAGGTGATGTTCATCCATAGGGAGTTGTCTTTCTGCGGCTCGATGGTGGTATTGGCGAAAACCGATTGCTCGTATTGGAAAGGCATCGCCGTGTCCAAGAGTCGATACCGGTGTTCGGGCAGGTCAATACGGAAATAGCCCATGGGTTTGGGCTCCGGTAGCGCTTTCGGCTTGCATGACGTTAACGATGTGACCAAAACCGTCGCTATAATTATATATATGAACGATTGCCTTTTCATTTGACTATTAACCCAGGGTTCCGCTTCGCTTCACCCTGGGCTGTTATATCTTGCCCTTTCAGGGCTGCTTAAGGAATATATTTTTACAAATAACTCTTGAGGTTTTTGTTCTTACTGTTTTGACGGAGGCGTTTCAAGGCGCGCTCCTTGATCTGGCGGACGCGTTCGCGGGAGAGGTCCAGTTTGTCGCCGATCTCATCCAGCGTATGCTCGTGGGTGGTACCGATGCCGAAGAAAAGTTTCAGCACGTCGGCTTCCTTGTCGGGAAGGGTTTCCAACAGGTCGTTGATTTCCGAGGCAAGCGACTCGTGCATCAGGGAGGTGTCCGTGTCGTCATCGTTGTCATGGACAAACACATCCACAAAACGGGTCTCCTCGTTGGGCGCGATGGGAGAATCGATGGACTGCGGGTGGTTGTTCATCTTCATGATTTCGGCCACCTTATAGACGGGCATGTCCATGGCGTTGGCAATCTCCTCAGTGGTGGGCAGACGGTTGAGGGTCTGCTCCAAACGGGCGGTCTCCTTCTTGATTTTGTTGATGACGCCCACCTGGTTCAGAGGCAGACGCACAATACGCGACTGGTCGGCGATGGCCTGCAGAATGGCCTGGCGAATCCACCACACAGCGTAGGAAATGAACTTAAAGCCGCGAGTCTCGTCGAAACGCTGCGCGGCTTTAATCAAACCCAAATTACCCTCGTTGATAAGGTCCTGCAGCCCGATACCTTGGTTTTGGTACTGCTTGGCCACTGAGACGACGAAGCGTAAGTTGGTGGTCACCAGCTTGTTGAGGGCATCTTCGTCGCCCGCCTTGATTTTACGAGCCAGTTCCACCTCCTCGTCGGCACCAATCATCTGCACCTTGCTGATGTCGGACAAAAACCGCTCCAACGAAGCGGAATCACGGTTCGTGATAGATTTCGATATCTTTAATTGTCTCATATTTATTTTTCAACCTTATCTGTTGTACCTTTACTATTTAATAAAGTTACATTTTTTGTCATTTTCTCGTTGTCGCGGACCAGAATGACCTTCACTTTGTCGCCGGGGGACTTCGTTTTCAGCACGCCGCGCACCTCCGCAAGGCTGTTCACGGGGGTATCGTCGATGTGCGTGATAACATCGCCCTCCTGGAAGCCGTTCTGGGAAGCGGCACCGTTTTCGGAGACCTCCGCCACGTAAATGCCCTTCACATCATTGAGGTTCAGCTCTTTGGCATTGGTAGCATTGAGTTCCATGATGGAGACACCGAGGTAAGCCTGCTGGGTGGTCCCGAAATGCTGCAGATCGTAGCAAATCTTCTCCACGATGTTGGACGGGATGGCGAATGAGTAACCGGTGTAGTAACCGTTACCAGAAGCAATGGCCGTATTGATACCCACCAGCTTACCGGAAGCATTCACCAGTGCGCCGCCGCTGTTACCGGAATTGACCGCCGCATCCGTTTGGAGGTAAACCTCATCGGAGTAGGTGTTGCGGCCAGTACTGAGCTGACGGGCTTTCGCACTGATAATGCCGGCGGTGACCGTAGAGTTCAGTCCCATGGGGTTGCCGATAGCTAACACCCATTCGCCGATACGCACGGAATCGGAGTTGGCGAACTTCAGGTACGGGAGGCGGGTCTCGTTGATCTTGATGAGCGCCAGGTCGGAGGCGGGGTCAGTACCGATAATCTCACCCTCATACTCGCGCTTGTCGTTCAGAGTGATGGTCACTTTGGCAGCATCTTCCACCACGTGGTTGTTGGTCACGATGTAGCCGTCGGAGGAAATAATGACCCCCGAACCGGCCGCCTGCACCGGATAGGCACTCGGGGCGGAACCGAAGAAATGTTCCCATATCGTACCGCCGAAAAAGTCATCCCAAGCGGAGTTTTTCTGCATAAATTCGGTCTTAATATAGACGACGGCATTCACAGAAGACTCTGCCGCATCTGTCAAATCGACATATTTTGCCGTACGGTTCTCCGGCTGGGCACAGCTGGAAGAGACGGCCATAATCACCGATAACACAGTGATTAACAAAACCTTAGAAACATTTTTATACGTCATATCTTTACTATTTTAGGTTCTTTGCGACTGTTTAATACTTATCCATAACGCAAAAGTTTAAAAAAAATTGCACGGGACGGATTTATATCGAAAAAAATCTTATTTTTGCCGCCCAAAAAAATTACAAACAAAAATTATACCAAAATGTACGCAATCGTAGAAATAGCCGGGCAACAATTCAAGGTTGAAAAAGACCGCAGAGTCTATGTTCAGCGCCTCAAGGCTGAAGAAGGTGCGCAAGTCACATTTGACCGCGTAATGTTAGTGGATAATGACGGTGATGTCAAAGTGGGTACTCCGACCGTTTCGGGCGCGAATGTTACCGCTACCGTCCTCCAACACCTGAAAGGTGACAAAGTTCTTGTTTTCAAGAAGAAAAGAAGAAAAGGTTATCAGAAATTGAATGGTCATCGTCAGTTCTTGACCTCCATCAAGATTGATAACATTACCCTGTAAAATTTTGTATTAACGATTAAAATTTAGACTTATGGCTCATAAAAAAGGTGTCGGTAGTTCACAGAACGGCCGCGAATCAGCGAGTAAAAGATTAGGTTTGAAGATCTTCGGTGGTCAGTTCGCCAAGGCTGGCAACATCATCGTCCGCCAAAGAGGTACTGTCCACAACCCTGGCAAGAACGTCGGTATGGGTAAAGACCACACCCTGTTCGCCCTTTGTGACGGTATCGTCGAATTCAAAAAGACCTACAAAGACAGATCTTACGTCTCCGTGGTTCCCACGCAAGAGTAAGAGAAGTTTTCCAGATTTCAGAAAGGAACGCCTTCAGCCGAGGGCGTTTTTTTTATGCGGTCGATTGGTAGTTCCATGGTTGTGCGAGCAGCTGTGTGTTTAAAATAACGTTTTCGGCAATTACTTGTTTGGCGGGGACGCGGCGGATTTCGCCGTCGGCTGACTGCATGATGACAAATTCCTCACGCAACGCCTTTTCCTGCAACATGCGTTTCTCGGCTAACGTGAGACCATAGATCAGCTTCTTTTCGAACTCCTTAATTTCCTTGTTGGACATAATTTTTTATTTGGTTAAATAGTTCTGTTTCAATAACTTTCGTCTTTCTACTACGCCCACCGGTGGCAATGAGGCGACGAGGACTTTCGCTGTTGTCGAAAATCGTCCAGTAATCCACCGCATTGGCGTAAAGATTGAACAAATTGTGAATCCCGCTGACGTATCGGCTCCGAATGACCTTCTCGGGCACGTTGTGACCTCCGTTCCGGACCCGCTCGGCCACACGCTGGATGGCCAGATCCATGGAGTTGAGCCAAAAGAAGAGCAGACTGACATTGTAGCCCTTTCCCTGGGCACGGCGCACCAATTTCACCAATGTGCGGGCCGCCAAGGTCGTCTCAATGGAGAAAGTCTCATCCCTTTCGAGCAACTCAGCCACACGCATCAACGCCAGCCGGCCCGCCTCCACCGCCACGCCCTCCGGATTGAACGGGGAGAGACCGTAAGCGATTTCATCGGCATTTACAAACTCACGACAGTCGAGAATTTCGGGCAAGATGGTATAGGAAGCCGTCGTTTTGCCGGCTCCGTTACAACCTCCGATGATATACAGATTCTTGCCCATTTTTGATTGGAAAAAGAAACTGCGAAAATACAAAATATCTGAATAACTGTGAAAAATATCGTTTTGATAAAAAAATTTTTTCAGCGATGCGGGAATCAAAAAAAAGTGTATTTTTGCACCCGCAAAACCAGCCACTTTAGCTCAGTTGGTAGAGCGACGCATTCGTAATGCGTAGGTCGCGAGTTCAAGTCTCACAAGTGGCTCTAAAACATTAAAAAAGAGGAACTTAAAGCTCCTCTTTTTTTATTTTCATCCATTCGTCATCGGGAAGCTTGGCTCCCACATACTCGATCAATCGCGCGGACAAATAGGACGCTAAGTTCCCAGATCTCAGTGGATCATATCCGTTTATATACCCAAAAAGAAATCCCGAGGCGTAAATATCGCCAGCCCCGGTAGTATCAATCCGCTTCGCATCCACGGGCGCGATAGCGGTGACTTTGCCGTCCATTTCGATGTAGGAGCCATCCTTGCCGACCTTCACAATGGCCACAGGACAGTAACTTGCAAGCGTATGCAGCGCCTCAACGCCTTCCACACCCGCGAAAGCCTTGGCTTCCTCCTCGTTGGCGAAGATAATATCGACATGATCGCGCAGCAACATCTTCACGAAGTCGAGATTGCTCTCAATAAGGTTGTAGCTGGCCATATCCATCGAAATCTGCAACCCGCAGGCTTTGGCCTTCTGGCAGACATCCAAAATCAAATCGTGGTTGAAAATGAGGTAGCCTTCGATGTGGATGAGGTCGTAACCTTTCAGGATTTCCGCATCCACCTGGTCGGGCTGCATGGTGGCGGCGGCTCCGAGGTAGGTGGCGAAAGTGCGCTCTGCATTGGGGGAGATAAACGTGATAGCCACGCCCGTATCTTCCTCACTGCTAATTAGATGAGGTCTCAGACCATACCGCTGACACTCGTCCCGGAACAGCCGTCCGAGATCATCGTTACCCACCTTGCCAATATAGCCGGCATCCGCACCCAAGCGGGCCAGTCCGTGCATGGTATTGGAGGTGGAACCGCCGGTGGCCATCGTCTGCGGCATCCCGGAAATCACCTCCAAAATCTCGCGTTTCCGCTGGGCGTCAATCATTTCCATCCCACCCTTACACAATCCCAGACGGTCCAGAATCTCGTCATTCTCAATATGCACCAGTATGTCCACCAGCGCATTGCCTATTCCAATTATCTTTTTCATTCGTTTAACGTTTGTTGTTCTTCACGTCGTCTGTAGGTAAAGACGCGCCATGGCACGTCTCTACATCGTCTCGCCCGACTCGCTCTCGCCAGTCTGCTGCGCCTTGCTCTCCAACTCCATCTTGCCGAAACGCAAAGTGATGCCCGCCGCGATGTAACGGCTGTTGAGCATCTTGCTGGTGCTGTTGCTCAGGTAGTACGGGTTCGTGTTCTCGGAACCGGAACCAAATCTGCCACCCCAGTTGAAGATGTCCTGCACATTGACGTAGATGGACAGTTTGCGTTTGAACAAGTCGCTGCGGATACCGAAATTCAGCGCATAACGGGCTTTGCGCTCGCTCATCAGGCTGAGTGTCGGGGAATTATAGAATCCCGAAGCGGTGAACTGCAGCCAGTCGAAAGCCTTGGCCCAGAAATTCAGACGCACACTCCATGACCACTTGTCACGTTGGTCATACTGCATCTCGCCGTCACGCATATAGGCCATCTTGTAACCGTAATCATAAACGTTGGCATAAAGACGCAGGTTAATAAAGCCCGTCGGGCGGTAGGTGGCATTCAACGATCCACCGTAACGCCATGAGGAACCGAGGTTGTAAGGTGTGGAATAGCTGATCACACGGTCCAGGAACTCATCGTATTTGGAGTCGGTCAGCGAGCTGATTTCGTTCGTGCTCATCCGCCCGTAAAGTTCCACACCGACATTGCCGAATTTGGTGAAATACTTCTGCCAGCCGGCTTCCATGCTGTGCGTGAAACCGCTCTTCACCGTCGGGTTACCGGTGGAATAGCTGTTGTCGCCATAACGACGGAAGGTGCTCACATCTTCCTCACCCGGATGGGACATGCGCATGGAGTAGTTGAGTTTGAAGTTGTGCATGCTCTCGGTACGGTAGGAAAGGTGGATGGAAGGCCGTGCCGAAAAGTAAATGGGCGCGCCGGCATCCGCAAACGGCATATCGCTGATATATTCGTAAGCATCACGCAACACCCCGAGGCCCAAGCCCGTGCTGAGGGTGAAACCGCCCCAACGATGCGTCCAGTTCACATCGCCGTTCAGGTTGGTCGAACTGCCGTTGAAATGGTAGGTACGCAACGTATCCACCAGCAAGCCGAGGGTATCATTGTAACGTTTGTAATCATTGTTCATTGAGGATTGATCGACACGAAGACCGTAACTCATCTCCCCTTTTTCGCTGTAGGGACGGTTGTAGCGGGCATCCAAGCTGCCCCCGAAACCATAGTTGCGCGTCAGCAGATAACGGTGCTCGTCGAGGTCGTAATAGGTATCGTAGAAACGGTTATACCACTGGTCGCTGGCATTGTGATTGAAGCGCGTGTTCAAACTGATACGCAGATTGTGACCTTTCTTGTCGAACTTTTTGGTGTAATCGACCCCCGCGTGCGTGAAAATGGACTGTCCTTTGGTCTTGCTATGGGTGGTGTCGATGTAATTCTGGTCGTAGGGTTCATCCTCATAGATGCCGTAGTAGGTCTGGTCTTCAGCTTTGGTCAGGCGGGTGGCATTGTAGTTGTAAAAACCGCCAGCATCGACGGAAATCTCGTTGGTGGAGTCAATTTCGTAGTTGATGCCGAGGAAGAAGTTGCCGCCACCTCTGCGGTTGATGTCAATCTGGGAGGTCTGGGCCGACCATGTGGTATCGTAATCGCCCTCCGTTTCCGCATCGCGGCGCTGGTAGGAGGTCGTCTCATCCGTATTGCGGCGAGCATTGTAACGTCCTGCCAAGAAGAAGTTTATGCTCAGCTTTTCCTTCGTCCACATATAGCTGACCCAGGGGGAGATGAACGGCTGGTTGGAGCCGTTGACACCGAAGCTGACAAACTGGTTGCTCTTGACGTGCGCCGAAGTGACGATGTTGATAACCGCCTCAGCGTCAGTGGCATACTTGGCCGACGGGTTGGTAATGGCCTCAATACGTTCCAGGGCATTGGCGGGCAAGGTTTGGAGGTACGTTTTAAGGTTTTCCTCCGTAAGTTTGGAGGGTTTGTCGTTGATCCAAATCTCCACGCTGGATACGCCGCGAAGGGTGATATTGCCCTCCACATCGACCTCCACACCAGGCGCATTCTGCAACGCATCCTCGGTGGTACCCGTCTGGATGGAGGCATCCTCGCTGACGTTGTAGATGAGTTTCTCGCCGTCCTGGGCGTACAAGGGCTTCTCCGACTTGATGGTGACCTCGTTGAGGGTGGTGGAAATCGGCATGAGCTTGATCACATCCAAATTGGTGTTGTTTTTCACGGTGAAAGGGATATGCCGCGGGTTATAGTTGAAGCACCACACACGGAGGATGCATTCGCCTTGGGGGATGCCATCGACTTCGAAGTAGCCGTTGCCGTTGGCGGAAGTACCCTTGATGAGGGAAGAGTCCTCAGCATCGAGCACCGCGACGTTGGCGTAGGCTAACGGGGTGCCGGCAATGGAATCGCGCAGGAGGCCCACCACCTTAAATGTGGAACCCTCGCGCACCTTCTTCTTCTGTTTCACCTGAGGAACCTGCTGGGATGACTGCGGGTTCCAGTCTCCACGGTCGCCGGGAGGGCGTCCGCCGGGGAATCCTCCCGGGGGTCTTCCACCGGGGAAGCCGCCGCCCGGGGGCTGTGCCATCACGCACACCGCCGACAGCAACATCATCGCCGTCAGCACGAAAGATTTATGTAACCACTTATTTTTCAGTGTCTTAACCAAGTTCATAGGTCGTATTTTTTAAGCCGCAAAGGTACGAAATTTTCAGAAAAAAAGCCGACATAATATCGTGCATTATTTGGTGCGGACTTGCAGAAGGGGCAGAAGTTTAAAGAAAAATAGAGACAGCGTACGGAGAGACGCAAAATTTTGCGTCTCTACATCGGTCTAACGCCGGTGTAAGTCCGGTGTAAGTCCGATGTAAGTCCGATGTAAGTCCGATCAACTCCGATAAAACAGAAGATGATTTCGTGTTTTCGCAACCCGCTTGCAAGATATAAGTTGTACTTTTGCGGCATCAAATAAAGAGAAGTATGCAAATAGAGATAATGGATCGGATTGCATTTAGTGTGGTGAGCAAAACCTGCGTGAAGGAGCTGTTGAAAGTACATCCTGAATGGGATGGACGCATCATCAAGCGCAATGCAAAACCGAGATTCAAGAAGATGCTGCGAGAAACGCCCTCCATTGGCTCACACCGCCAGAATTGTATGAAGATGAATCTGACTGGCGGTGCCGTATGGTTTGCCATTTATGAAGCCGTGGAGGAATTGTATGGCCGTATGACGGATGAACTCTATAGCCAGATGTGTAACGCCACATACGCCATCCCATTGATGGCCAGAAAGTTTCGGAACATGCAATTCTTCAGCCCGGAGTTCCAAGAGAAATACGCAAGAAAGATTGACAAGGCAAACAGGTTCAAGTCGGAATACAACTGGACTTCCGACTATGGGAAAGGTGCGCCCGATTTCAGCACGATGCGTTTCACCACCTGCGGTCTGTGCGCTCTCGCCAAAAGAACCGGGCACATGGACATCCTCCCCATCATGTGCCGCACGGATTACACCGTTGCGAGCATGATTGGCGCCAACCTGCACCGCAACAAGACCTTGGCCACCGGCGACCCCGTCTGCGATTATCTATACACCCGACCAGGGTCGGAGATTGAAAACCAGTGGCAGGCGGAGCATCCGAAAGGAACGTTCATTTCCAAATGACAATGATATACAATCTCGGAAACAGAGTCGTCAACAACTATCTCGTCAGTTTGGGCGAGGAGGATGGCTATGTTAATGTCAGGCTTCAATGTGACTGTGTTTCAGCAGCCAATCGGTGACCGGCACACAGCGTACAGTATATTCACCCACCTGAATATCACGTTGTTCTCCTTGCATCATGACGAGGGGGAGATTCTGGCAAGGAAATACATAACATTCGCCATTCACAGTTCACAATCCTCACAGACCACATCGCAAAAAACATCGCCATTCTTGCAACTTTTATTCTGAAAAATGCTACTTTTGCGGCGTTATTTGCAATAAAAGTATCGTGTTATGCCGAATTCCAAAAACGCGGATGTCCGCATCAAGGTCCTCGACCGCTGTCTGAGTGACAAAAACCGCAAGTATTCGATGGCGGAGATGAAGGAATTATGCAATGAGGAGTTGGAACTACATGACTTTCCGCCTGTGTCGGCCATGAACACCATTCGCGGCGATATAGAACAGATCCAGCGGATATACGCCCCGAATGCGGATGTGGAAAGTTTCCGGGAGGGGCGGAACATCCGCTATCACTATGCCGATCCCGATTTCTCCATCTACAGGCCGTTGCTGAAGCCCGAAGAGACCGCGCAGCTCATCCAGACTCTCTGTTTGCTGAAACGGTTCAAAGGGATGCCGCAGTTCGACTGGATCAGCGAGATTTCCGACCGTTTGGGCACTTCGTTGAAAATCGATGAGGTCTCCACAGACGAGGTGGTCGGTTTTGACGAGAACATGGATTTGGAAGGACTGGACCACTTCACGCCGTTGTTCAACGCCATCAGCGAAAAACGGACGTTGTGCATCACCTACAAAAGTTTCAGACAGGACAAAGAGGTGGAATACGTGGTCTATCCCTATTATCTGAAACAGTACAACAAGCGATGGTTCTTGATTGCCAGGAATGCGGGCTATGAGGCATTGACCAACTACGCCCTCGACCGTATCCGGGGCATCAAAGAGGCGGATGAGCCGTTCCAACCCGCCGACATTCACTTCGCCGACTATTTTGACGAGATGATCGGGGTTTCCAAAGATTCAAACGCGGAGCCCGCGCTCGTCAAGCTGTGGGTCTCCCCGGTCTCGTGGCCCTACGTCCGCACCAAGCCGCTCCATGGCACGCAAAAGAAGCTCGTTGAAGATGCCACCGGCGCCGTCATCACCATCGAGGTGTATGTGAACTACGAGCTGGAGCAACTGATTCTCTCCTTCGGCGAGAACATGGAAGTGCTTGAACCGGAATGGTTCAGGGAGAAAATAAAACAGCGGTTTGAGAAGGGATTGGAAAGGTACGGGGAATAGGTTCAGTATGGGTGAACGTGAAAGTGGTAATTTTGCCGGGTTAAAATGAGTAATAACGAATTGAGAAAAAAACAAGGTAATAATGAATACAAACAATAGTCCATATACAGCGGCCATAACGGGAGGGGGATTCTTATATGCGGAAACGAATGCACTTCTGCCGCTGCTCCAGTCAGGGGAAAGGGAGGCTCTCCTCAAGGACGAGAAGCTGAACAACCGTCTGCTCAAGATCAATGCGGAAACCTCCCGCTACAGGGCTATCGTGGAGATTGCCCGCCGTTATGATGCCATGCCACCCTCTTTTTGGGTTGACTATCAATCAATGAACGAGACTGACCAACAGGTAGCCTTGTTCTTTGTCATCCTGAAAACCTACAAAATCTGTTTTGATTTTCAAGTCAATGTGACCATGCGGAAATGGAACAGCATCAGCAAGACGGTGGTTTATGATGACATTGCAATGGAGTTTTCCGAAGTAGCGGCCCGCGACACATTCGTTGACTCCTGGAGCGACAAAACCAAGCGCAAAGTGGCCAGTGCCTACCTCACCATCCTCCGTAAAGTGGGAATGTTGGATAATGAAGACCAGCTTCACCCGCTCTTTGCCGAGAATTTAGAATACTATATCCGCATTGGGGAACCGTGGTTCCTCGAAGCCTGTCTGTTGCAGCCGTACCAGATTGATAACATCAAAAAACAGCTCCTATGACCATCAAAGAACTTGACGACAAATTGAACAGCCCCGGGTTCCAAGACACGGAGAACGGCGACCTGTTCTACAACTTCTTCATCTACCAATATCCGGCGGAGCAGGAGTATGACATCCGTCGCCAGATACAGGAATTCAAGAAGAACCTCATTCGTCCGCTCAACTATGTGGATGTGCTGACCCTGAATTTGTTTGAGGAGTTCTGCCACTTCCTTGACCAGAAGAAGTTCCTGAAACATCCCAGCATGTTGAAATACCAGTTGGAAAAGGAGCAGGCGGACCCGTCAACTGCACCAAAAACACAGGAGACACTTTCGCGAAATGCCCATAGTCCCGAGTTTGTGCAGTTTTTGCACCAGCGCATCCTTGACCATATCAACATCAAAGACGATTATCGCCGGCCATACGTTTTCATGTATGGTGTAGGCAGTATGTTCCCCTATCTTCGTGTCAACGAGCTGTTGGCACTCTATGAAGATTATAATGACACGAGCAAATACAAAATCATCGTGTTTTATCCTGGCCATCGGGAGAACAACTCTTTCCGCTTGTTCGGAACTTTGCCCGACAACCACACCTATCGTGCCACATTATTGATTAACGAATAACCCATCATACCCATGAAGTTAAAAGATCTATACAGCAAACCCATTGATCGGCCGGTCAATCCAGCCGTCAGTGCCACGAAGTTCGATCCTGAAACAGAAAGGATTGAGATTGAAGAATATGTGTTCACCGATGAAATCATCAACGGGCTCTATCGTATCCTCGATGCCATCAAGAACAACAAATCTTACGATCACGTGGGCATTTGGATTGACGGTTACTACGGGTCGGGAAAGTCGCATTTCCTGAAATATCTGGACTATTGCATCACGCCGCGAACGCAGGAGAAAGCGTTGGCTCGGTTGTTGGAAGCAGTGAAGGACATAGACCCGATGGATGCGAATCACAATGTCAGCTGTGATTACGATGCTATGCTCAGCATTGCCAACTGGCTGAAACGCGCCACTATCGAGACATGCATTTTCAACCTTGAGACCAGCTACGACAACTCTACCGACAAGAAGAAAGCCTTCCTGCATATTTTTTGGAACGAGTTTAACGGCAAGCGAGGTCTTAACAAGTTCAATTTGTCGTTGGCACAGCATTTGGAGAAACCGCTGATGGAAAAGGGCGTTTTCGAACAATTCAAGGAGCGAATTGCCGAAGAAGGCGGCAACTGGGACGATCCTAACGATGCCGCAGACATGGTCGATAACGAGTTGGGCATGGTTCTGGATATTGCGTGCGAGTTGGCTCCGACGTTAGACAAGGAAAGCATCCGTGAGCGGCTCCTGAAACGCGACACCAATGTCAGCATCGATCGGTTCAGCTCTGAATTAGCCTCTTTCCTGAAAGACAAAGGGGACGATTACCGCCTGATACTCTTAGCCGATGAGGTGAGCCAGTTCATCAACAAAGAGCGCGACCGTTATCTGAACCTGCAGGAAATCATTACCAAGCTATCCGAGGCTTGCCAAAACAAAGTGTGGGTCGCCTGTACCGCCCAACAGGATCTCTCTGAGGTGCTCGATGACTGCAATATCGCCGAAGAGAAAGACAAAGAGGGTAAGATCAAAGGACGTTTCGAAGTGAAAGTCTCCCTGAAAGGCACCCAGCCCGAAGTGATCACCCAAAAACGTATTCTCGACAAGAAACAGGCATCCATCTTGGCACTCGAAGACCTCTATAACCAGCAAAACGCCGCTTTCGGGCTTCAGTTCAAGCTGCCTAACAGCTATGTGGCCTACGAATCAAAAGAGGATTTTGTGGCCTACTATCCTTTTGTGCCCTATCAGTTCAAGTTGATCATGCAGGTGTTCAACTCGTTCCTGAATCTCGGCTATGTAGCCAAAGAGGTCAAAGGTAACGAGCGCAGCATTATCAAAGTGATTCACTCCACGGCTAAAAACAGTGCGGAGGAGGAAATCGGGAAGTACATTTCTTTCGACGAACTGTACAACAACATGTTCGAAGAGGGTTTGCAGGCTCGTGGACAGAAAGCTGTGGACAATGCCATCCGCATGGCCCGCACCTACGAGCACGACCCCAAATTGGCCATCCGCGTGGCCAACGTGTTGTTCATGATCTGCAACATCTCGCAGACCGACCAGCTGCTGTTCCCTGCCAACATCGACAATGTGACCACCCTCTTGGTGAACGACATCCACACGCCGCGTCTGACCATCAAGAACGAGGTGGAGAAGATTCTCGACTTTTTCTGCGACAATAACATCATCCGCCGTGAAGCTGGCAAGAACGGAGCTCCTGAGACTTACACTTTCTACAGCGAAGAAGAGATGAAAGTGGCCCAGCTCATCCAAAACCAAAGCGTTGACAACAATGCGATGGCCGAGATGTTGCGCGACATCTTCAACAAATATCTCTCCATCACTAACAAAGTGCAGTACAAGACCCGCTCCTTCGCCGTGGGTGAGCTCATCAAGCAGCGTCACTACCTCTCCGCCTCGCCGGATATTGAGGTGGAATTTGTGGTGGACAACGAATACGAGACACCTGAGCAGTTGGCCATTACCAACGAGGCCAAAAAGATGGTCTATTACCTTGGGTTGCAGTATGGCGAAAACAAACGGTTGAAGAACGCCTTTTACTGGTACTGCCAGTGCAACCGCTATATGAGTACCCCTGTGCTGAACGACGACAATGCCAAAACCCGCGCTGAGTTCGAAAAGAGAGCCGAAGAGTTGTTCAAAACGCTTATCGCCCCGGAGTTTCACAAAATCCTCGACACTTGCCCCATTATCAGCGGATTGCGCACTATCGACAACATGGAGCTGGGCAACAAGCGCGGCGGGGAACGCTACGCGCTTGCGTTGCAGAAGCATCTGGCCGGTATCTACACCAAAGCGACCTTAGTGGACCAGCCATCCATATCCCACACCACCGATGCTCTGAAAAGGGCCATCCTCCGCCCCGTCAACGCTGGGGACTACGAGGGGATGAACGCAGAGCTCACCCCTCCTGAGCATGAGGTGGAACTCTACCTGAACAAGCAGTTCTCCGATGTGAATGTGGCCGATGTGACCGCCAAGTTCGCCAAACCGCCCTACGGCTGGGACGGCATCGCCACCCTCCACGTTGTCAATGAGTTGGTGCGCCGCCACGCCCGCGACTACACGTATGCCAACAACCCCAATGTGGACAACACGTTAGTAGCCAATCGTATCGTGCAGGAAACCAACAAATTCACCCTTCGTAAATCCAAAGCCATTTCGCAAGAACTCATCAACCGCTACATCGAGACTTGGAAAGAGCTTTTCGGGGCCAAAGAGGCGTTCACCACGACCGACAGTACCCAGATATTCCGGATCAGCCGCGACCAGGAGTTTACCAACAGCTTGTATCACAAGCGCGAGGGCTATCGTGACATCGAGAAACAGATTGGCGGCTATCCCTTTGCAGAACCGATTCAGCAGGCCATTGATCTCTTCGACAAGTGGTTGGCGGAACGCAATCCCGAAACCTTCTTCCAAGCCATCATTAACAAACGCGAGGAAGCCCTCGGATTGATTGACCGCTGCAAAGAGGTGGCTCAGTTCACCCACGACCAATTGGGAACCTACAAGAAGCTGCGGCAGTTTGCCAAGGAGAACCAATACAACTTCGCCTCCCTGCCGGAGAATGAGCAGCCCCAAGTGGCGGAGTTCCTCAAGATAGAAGACGACCCGTGGCCCATTCCGGAATTGCGCAGCTATATCCGGATGCAGCGGGAGTTGGCGCAGGCTCTCGACGAGGTGCGCAAAGGTCTCCGCGAACAGATACGGGACACTTACGACGAGCAATTTGAACAATTGGAGAAAGTGGCCTACGAGCAGAATGTGCCGCTCTCGGTGTTGGCCAACCGCGATAACACCATTATGGTGAAAACCACCCCCGAGAATATCCTTGTGCTGAAAGACAATCTCAATACGGATGCTTTCTACCAAGAACAAGTTGGCAAGATTTTGGACTATGCCAACAAGCATAAAGCGCAATATGTGCCAAAAGATGATTCCGATAATAACCCCAAGGCTGACGAAGATACTCTATCCTACACGAAAAAGATCAACCAAGCTTCGCTCCAGACCAAGACCAGCACTCCAATCACTTCCGAGGAGGACATTGACCGCTACCTTGACGGCCTTCGCGAGCAACTGCGCAAACTTCTGAAAGACAACGACGGCGTAATGATTGTCCGATAATGTAGAATGAAAAAATGGTCGTAACAACCTCAATATCATTAAAATATATTCCTTAAGCAGCCTCGGAGAGAAAAGATGCGCGAAGCGCAAGTAACCCCATACAAACGAAGCGCAGTGTGGGGTAGTTCCATAACCTCGAACCAACATAAAATGGAAACCAACAAACTGAAAAAATTCGCCACTGAGGCGAGAAACAGATTGAAGACCGGCATCGCCGCCAAGATAATAACGTTAGGATTCGACAAGACTGGTAACGTGCCTGAGCATTTGCACCCACAGTTGATGCAGGGCGGTTCCTTGTGGAATGGCCGGTTGGAGACAGAGGGGTTCTTCCACCAGTGGCAGGCCCTTTACAAGCGCGTGCAGCAGAAAGGTCTCAAAGAGGTCTATGAGGAGGCCGCTTACACTTGGTTTAACCGCTTGGTGGCTATCCGTATTCTCCAGAAGAATGGTCTAATAGAGCCTGTTTTGGCTTACGTGGACGAAGCCCGCACACCGAGAATCGTCGATGAAGCCCGCATGGGTCGTATGCCGCAGATGCCGGAAAACCAACGGCAGCGGCTGATGGAATTGTTAGATGACGACTCCAAAACTACCGATCAGTTCGCCATTTTGGTGACGGCTTTTTGTCACGAGACCCCCATCCTCTTCAAGTGCTTTGGTGCGATGTCGGACTACACGGAACTGTTGTTGCCCAACGACATCTTGACCGAAGGAGGCTTTATCGACCTGCTAAATCATACGGAGTTCGTTACCGACGATGATTTCCATTCTCCAGAACTGATTGGCTGGCTCTACCAGTTCTATATCTCGGAGCGCAAGGACGAGGTGTTTGCCAAGAAAGGCAAGTTCGAGGCAGACGAGATTCCTGCTGCCACACAGATATTCACACCCAACTGGATTGTGAAGTATATGGTGCAGAACACCATCGGACGCATCTACCTTGACAACAATCCCAGTGCTGCCGCTGAGTTTAAGCCCAAGTGGCAGTACCTTGTAGAGCCATCGGAGCCTACGCCAAAAGAAAGCATCTACAAGTTCAAGGAACTGACGGAACTGCTTACAGGCGATTTGGCTTGTGGCTCAGGTCATATCATCAATGAGTGTTTCGACCTGCTTTACGACCTCTATATCTATGAGGGCTACAGCCGCAAGGAGGCTATCGAGAACATCTTCAAATGCAATCTCCGAGGCGTTGACCTTGACACTCGCGCCAAACAGTTGGCTACTTTTGCCCTCATGCTGAAGGCTTGTCAGAAGGATGCCTCGTTTGCCAATGCCCGCATCTTGCCCCATGTGCTGACGATGCCCACACCGATTCCACAAGAGAAGGTTAGCGAATACTTGCAAAAGTTTTTCCGTGAAACTCCATCACGCCAGCAGCTCGAAGAACTCACAGCCGCTTTTGAACTGATGCAGGATGCTGATTCGTTAGGTTCCATTATGAAGTTCGAAGTGGAAAAATCTACCCTACTCTCTATTCAACAGACTTTGCACTATTGGCAACAAGAGCAGTTCATTCCGTCAGAGGTAGAGGAAATCATTCCTACGATGGAGTTGATACTCACTTTGACGGATAAGTATGCTGCATTAGTAATGAATCCTCCGTATATGGGTGCAGGGCATATGGAAGAAAATATGCTTAATTATGTTAAAAGTAATTATTCTTTAACCGCCAATGATCTTGGAGCCATCTTTATGGATGTAGCATATCTCCATCTTAAAAAAAATGGCAAGATGGGCATGATCAATCAAGCAGCCTGGATTTTTAAACCAACGTATAAAGATTATAGATTTTCCGTCATTGAAAATGAAAATTATAATTTGGATAATGCGCTTTACTTAGGCCCTAATACTTTTCCCGAATTAAAAGGTGAAGTAGTACAGTCTGTTACTTTTGTTGCTTCTAAGTCTGGTAAAAGAAGGACTCCATTCTTTCATCTTAAATACGGAGAGACTTCAGAGACTAAAAGAGTATTATTTGTAGAACGGCAATGTAAGATGTTTGTTCAACAACTACATGACTTTTTACAATTTGGAGGCTACCAATTTGGATTTTGGATTAACACAGATATTCAGAAAACATTTAAAGAATCTCCTATCAGCAAATATGGTGATGCCAAACAAGGTCTAAAGACAGGAGACAATACATATTTCATTAAAGTATGGTTTGAAATTTCCTTTTCGAAGTGGAACAAAAAATGGTTTCCAGTTGAGACAGGAGGCAACTTCCGTAAATGGTACGGAAATGGAATTACTGTATTGAATTGGGAAAATGATGGATTTGAAATAAAGAATTTCAAAAATGACCAAGGTAAATTGAGGTCAAGACCCCAAGGATTACAATACTCTTTCAAAAAAGGTATCACATGGTCAACTTCTGCAAGTGATAGACCATCTTTTAGAATCTCTGGTAAGGAATATTTATTTGAAAGTTCTGGTTCAAAATTCTTTTTGTATGACGAAGAACAGAGTTTATTACCTTTTATCGCATACTTTAACTCTTATGCGGTAAGAAGCTTCGTAGAAATGCTCTCTCCAGGATTAGGTGTTTCTGAAGGTTCCATTAAAGCATTGCCCTATATTGAGCCAAACGAAGAAATAAAGAATTTGGCTAAATACAATGTAGATACTGCCAAACTCGACTGGGACTCCCATGAAACCTCCTGGGACTTCGAGGCCAATCCTCTTGTAGCCCTCCGCAATGAGAAGGTAGCCCAAGGCAACTCGGAGTCCTCCTTCCGTCTGAGCGATTTTGTGGAGGAGTTCGAGACCCAATGGACGGAGCGTTTCAATCAACTCCACGAGAACGAGGAAGAGCTGAACCGCCAGTTCATCGAGATTTACGGGTTGGAGGAAGAGCTGTCGCCGGAGGTGCCGTTGGAGGAGATCACGATATTGCAGCAGGGGGAGATCTCCATCAGGGACGAGGAATGAGGAATTATTTCGGGCTCTGCGGCTAATTTTAAATAAAAGCCGTATTTTTGCGCAAAGTTTTATAACGTATTGGACAGTATGGACAAACTAACACTTATTACGGACCCGACATATAAGCAATGGGTCAACGATATTGAGCGCCGATTTAGAAGCCAACAAGTCAAGGCCGCCGTGCAGGTGAATTCCTGCAAGCTGGAATTCTATTGGAGCATAGGGCGGGACATCTGCGAGATGAATGTTGAGCAACGATATGGCGATGGGGTTATAAAAACACTCAGTCAGGACTTGCGTAGGAAAATACCTGAAATAAAGGGTCTGACCCCGGGAGGATTGTACTATTGCAAACGTTTCTATCTTCTTTATAACAAGGTGTTTGAGATAATTCCCCAACTTGAGGAAAAATCTGTTCCCCAACTTGGAGAAATGTTGACGCCGCTACACGTTGTCTCGACAGAGGTTGAAACCCAACCATTGAACATCTTTGCAATACCTTGGGGACACCATAAGGTGTTGATTGATAATTTCGAGAGCGAACCACAGAAGGTGCTGTTTTATGCGGCAGAAACGCTACAAAACGGCTGGTCGAGAGCCGTACTCGAAAATATGATTGGGGACAAAGGCAAAAACAATGGTTTGTATGAGCGACAGGGCAATGCAGTCAATAACTTCCCTGCCACCATGATGCCGCCAACTGGAGATTTGGCCAAAGAGCTGATCAACGACCCTATAAATCTGTCGTTTGTCAAATTGAAAGAATCGCTTAATGAAGACAATCTAAAAAAAGCATTGGTGCGCCACGTCAATGAATTGTTGCTGGCTTTGGGCTCAGGTTTCGCATATATGGGGAAAGAATATCTGTTGAGTGTTGCCGGAAAAGAACAATTCTCGGATTTACTGTTCTATAATACCCGTATTCACGCATACGTGGTTGTGGAAGTCAAGATCACAGAGTTTGAATCCTCATATCTCGGACAGCTATCAGGATATATGTCGTTGGTGAATCATATACTGAAAACTGATATTGACAATCCGACTATTGGACTTCTTATATGCCGCAGCAAAAACAATATGTTTGCACAGTATTGTTTGGAAGGCTATAGTCAGCCCATAGCGGTTACTGCATACGAGGGCATAGAGATATTACCGGCAAACTTCAATGATACTTTACCAAGTATGGAGGATTTGGAAAAAGAGATAAAAGAGAAAGACAATGGAACAGTCAACGAACAATAACAGACAGAAGCGTATTGTCTGGCACGAGGACGTGCTGATGAAGCAGCTCATCTCATACGCTATCGGTGTGTGGATGGGCCGCTACCGTTTGGACAAGAAGGGCCTGCACATCGCCCATCCCAATCCCACGGAAGATGAGTTGCAACCGTACCTGTATGCGGGCGAAACCGTTCGCATCGACGACGACGGCCTGATTCCGGTGTTGCCGCAGAGTTCCCCTTTCGATGACAACCTGCCGAGCCGCATCGCTGACTTCGTCCGCATCGTCTTCGGTGCGGAGAGATTGACCGAGAACCTCAACTACATCGAGCAGAAATTGGGCACTTCTATCGAGCAGTATGTGCAGAAGGACTTCTGGAAAGACCACAAGAAAATGTACCAGAACCGTCCCATCTACTGGTTGTTTTCATCGAGCAAGGGTGCCTTCAAGTGTCTCGCCTACATGCACCGCATGAATGCCTACACCGCAGAGCGTGTCCGCTCCAACTACCTGCTGCCCTATATCGAGTTCCTTCAGAACCAGATAGGCGAACTGGAGAATCGCCGTGCAACCCTCTCCACCACAGAGAACCGCAAGCTCCAGAATCTCCAGAAAGCCCTCGATGAGTGCCGCGAGTATCACGAACGCCTCCAAGTCGTGGCCGAACAAGCCATCTCTTTCGACCTCGACGACGGCGTGGTGGTGAATTATGCCAAGTTCGGGGATGTGTTGGGGAAGATAAAATAGATTGGGATATTGAAAATAGTTGTATCTTTGCGGAATCTTTTTTATAAAGTAGACAAAAATGAGACTTGATAGCATAAAATTGCATAATTACCGAAATTTCTCGGATTATTACCTGGAACTTGGTCATAAAACCACTGTTCTGATTGGTAAGAACGGAATGGGAAAAACCAACTTGATTGCGGCGATGGTGCAAGTTCTCAGTTTTATATTTTCCAAGCAACGGGACAAAAAGCAATATGATTTTATCGCCAGTTCAGACAGACGAGTGCAGAGCTTTTCCGGGACTGATGCTCGATTTGAGAATGTCGATTATCAATATCCTATAAAGATTCATGCAGAAGGAACTCTCTCCGAAGATGATACGCCCGACACTGATTTGCTTGGAGGTTCACTGGGCTGGTCTTTCGAACAGGAGAGTGCCACTTCAGGATTGAAGGATTCCTTGTTCAGAGATGCCTATCTGAAATTTTGGCAATATTACAACGAAAAGAACGAAAAACCTGTTTTGGCCTATTTCTCGGATGGCTTCCCGCATAAAAACACACGCATAAGTAATGCTATAAAAAGTAAACTTGAATCAGGCAACCCGCTTCCTCCAAACACAGGCTATTACCAATGGGATTTGGATCAAAGTTGTGTGGAGATTTGGAAGACCTATTTTGCCATGCAATGGAACAACAACAGCACGAAACCCGATGAGGCGAAAGGGCGCTATGTCAACGCAGTTACTCAGGTTTTGAAACAGTTCACCTTGCCTTTGGAATCGGGTGTCAATGAATCGTTGGCCATTACAGACCTCTATTCCGAATTCCGGGGTGGAAAACTGGTTATGATGATTGAGTATGACAATGGAACCAAAAAGCCATTCGACAGTTTGCCGCAAGGCTATAATCGTATGTTTTCAATGGTGTTTGATCTGGCAAACCGGAGTTATCTGCTGAACGGCCATTGCAACCCAGAAGGGGTTGTGTTGATTGACGAAATCGAGTTGCATCTCCATCCTACCATAGCCATGGAGATTCTTCCCAGATTGCAACGGGCTTTTCCCCGTTTACAGTTCGTCGTGTCAACCCATTCTCCTTTGGTGATCACCAACTTCGACCAAACCGTTGGTGATTTCGAAGACCATAAGTTATACAAGTTGTATAGTAAGGATGGACAATATTACAATCAACTTATCGAAGATGTCTTTGGCATTGATTATAATAGTGGATTAACGGATGTCATGGACACGCCACACAGCAATGTTCAGATGGAAGAGTTGCGGAAAATGTATCTGTATTGGAAAGAGAAAGATGCTGTCAAAGCGGAGAAAATAGCGGACAAGCTTCGGAACGAATATGCCCACAACATCAGTTTTATCAAAACGCTCGGTTTATAGTTCATGGAATTTATTGATAAAACCAGAGAAGCGGATGCTAACGCAACAATAGACCCGTTCTTGAGACAGGCAGTAGGCCAACCTACCTGTAATGCTAATTCCATTTATGAAGAGTGGAGGCGTTTCAACAATGGGCATGACAAGAACCGCATGATTGACGATGTTTTGCTTGTAGAGCAAACTCATCGTTGTTGTTATTGCATGAAACGGATTGAAGACCATGAAGACAAAGATGCAACCATTGAGCATATCATACCACAAAGTGTTCAAACACAGGAAGGGTTAGACAAGTATTTTAAACTTCGTTATAATGGGTTAAATGAGGACAGCATTTGTTTGACAGAGGATTATTTAAACGGGAGAGCCACAAAGCCTTCTGCTTATCCCCATAAATTAGCCTATCATAACTTTGCAATAGCTTGTGAGAAATGCAACAGCCTGCGAGGCAACAAGTATGTTGAACCCTTGTTCTTGAAAAACAACATCGCGGAAGAAATCCGATACAACGACGCAGGAGAAATGAGGTGGATGAATGATCCTGTTTATACTGATTCTAATGCTTTTGACCTGCCTTTGGTGGAAAAAATTGATTTGAACAGGCCACTTTTGAAGGCTGTCCGTGCAATATGGTTTTATGCGAAGAAAAGTAACATATCGTTGAAAACACTTTCCCCAGGTGATCGGGATGAAATAATATACAACGCTTTGGGCACCGCGATGCTAATCCTAACATGAGTGCAAGGGAGTTTGGCGTTTTTGTTGATTTGTTGAAGAATGAATTTTGGAATGTTTTGTTGAAGTATGATTATTTTGGAGCTGATTTGATTGTAGCGAATCAATTGTTTTAATGGCATTATGGACAAATTACAGCATTCTCATCTAATTCACATTCAAGAAGCAGCCAAGCAAGGCCGTTTGGTTATCTTCGCAGGAACTGGTGTCTCCAACAATTCCGGTGTCCCTACTTGGTCAGAATTGACTAAAGAGTTTAAGAAAGAATGTGGTATAGAGAATGAAACAGATGACCTTAAAATTGCGCAGTTATATAAGGATGCCCGGGGTGAAAAAGAATATTTGGATAAGGTGAAATCCGTTCTCAAACATCATTGTGTCATTCCCAATGACATACATAAGGCGATCCTCGCTTTAAAACCATGTCATATTATAACAACAAATTATGATGACCTTTTTGAGCAAGAAATACAAAACGAATACAAGCAGTATTCTGTAGTAAGAAGAGATGGGGATATTCCGAAAATGTCCTATCCGAATGCGCTGATAAAAATGCATGGCGATTTCGATTCTGACAACATAGTACTAACAGAAAGTGATTATTTTAATTACAGCAAGACATTCCCGCTGATTCGTTCATTCGTTTTATCTCTGTTTGCCAGTAAATTGGTGGTCTTTGTTGGATTTTCCTTTGCTGATCTTAATTTGAAAATGATACTCAATGAACTGCAATCCAATTTACAGGGAGAGATGCAGCGGGCATACTTAATCGCAGACGCTAAGCCTAATCACCTGACCAGTAATTATTATGAGAATAAAGGCATAAATATTGTCTATCTTGAAAAGAACGATTTGGAAGCGATAACTCAATCTTCTTTAGAGAACCTATCATCGTCACTAAAACATCCAAAGGGGGTGCACCTTTATCAAATGCTTCAAGCAATCAGGTTGGTCAGAGAGGACATGAACAAGGATTTGGCAAGCCGACTTTTCGATGCACTTACCTCATATTCAGATGAGATAAAAGTGTTTGGAGATGGAATCAAATACTTTATTCCTGAGGATGAAAGGCCATTTTGGTATATGGGTTACCATAGTCTTCAGATGGGGTCTCCTTATTTTAAATCGTTGGGTGTTCAGCTGAAAAGCTTTGATGGCAGAAAGAGATTTATAAGAGAACACCCGAATATTGATTTCAGGGAGTTAGTACGTGTTGCAGGATATAATCATCTACATTCGATAGATGGTGTGGAAGTTATCAAGGAAAATGCAAATATAGACAATTACTTTGAAGAGGTATCAGCTGTTGGATTATACTACAACTTGGACATAAACAAATTAAACGATAGATTAAGATTGCTCAGTAGTCGTGAGTTGTCCTGTGATATTAGTGATTTAGAGTATCCTTTTATATTGTATCAGTTAGGCGATTATTATCAAGCATATCAAAGATACAAAGATATACTCCCTCTTGCGTGGAACAAGCAGAAATACATTTTATATTTTATCTGTTTATATAATATTTGGTCAATTCGTTATGGCATTCGTTCTCAACTTATGTCGAGAAAAGACTTGGATGGTGATACTATCTGTGAGAAAATATCGAAAATCAACTTGGACGAAGTGCTAAATAAGCTTCCCATAGCAGAAGAGATTCGATCAATATTTCAAGATTTATTGTCTTACCGGGGAATAGGTCAACAAGCTGTTGAGGTGGAGAAGTTGAAAGACAAAATTCATCAACAACGGAAATTGAGCGAGAGAGGAGGTTTCTCTTTAAATAGCAATGTGCTTAATTTAATAGGAAGATTTGAAAGGGAATTTAGTTTTTGCAATGACAATTTCATTGCTTACGACAACAATCGATATTTCAATTCTATTTGCCTAAATACAGCTGCGGGCATATTAAACAGCTATGCCACTCCTGATGGTAGTCCCTACGGATCATTGATTTTAAACTCCAAATTAGATACTATTTCGCCAATAGGAGTCTTCATCTTTGTCTTTCAATTAAGCAATAAAGAGCTCAAAGAGTTATTTGATCAATATGAGATATATTCTATAAGATTGTCCGAAAAGGCAGTTGAGGAGATTAATGTCTATTTGCGTAATCTTGCTGAGGCCGAAGAATTACCTTATAATAGCCATTATTCTAACATCTTAAACAATCTCTTTTATGTTGTTTCAAAGTCGGAAAACGACACTATATCGACAGAACTTTTGTATAACGCGTTATTAAAATATTGGAATGCATTGAAAGCTTTTCAATTCAACGAGTACACTCTACTTGATCTGTTAAAGAAGCACAAGCCTTCGTCTGAAACTCTGTGTCAGCTATTGGATGAACTAATTAAAAGCAACTGCGACACACTTGCTTTTACGGAAATTATTTATACAATTTCAGACTTTTTGCACAAAGAGGGCATTTGCTATACTTCATTTTCCGTATCATGTTTTCAAGACAAACAGAAAGCAAATAGCATTTATCCTTTATACAATGTTATAGAAGAAGGTATAAAACCTGATTTCTCCAAATTCTGCATGAATAATATTACAGATGTCATTGCATATTTGAATTTCATTTTTCTCAATGAACTTCCAGTTGTGTCTGTTGAAAAATTCAAAGAGATGCTGTCGAAGATTGCCGTAATCAATGTTGATAATAGAGTCTATTGTTGCCGGCTCTTGGCAAAAATGTATTTCCATAAGAAGTATGAGATGCTCAAACCTGTGATAGAGGATTACTCTAATAAACATGAAAGTTTGAAATTTTTTCTTTCCCCATGTACATATAGCCGTATCGATAATGTTCAAGTCTTATGGATTACTCTTTTAGATGATATTACTCGAAAGGAATTGATGAAAGATGACCGCTACAGGAACATTGTTAAAGTTTTTTTGAAGAAGAATTATTTGACTCCTTGGAAAAAGGATAAATATATAGATTTGTTGTAAGTAAACGAGACATGATCCAACAAAAAATATACAACTACTTCGAGCGCAACCCACAGTTGCACGTTTTGTTCATCTTCGACAGGATGAATATCATCCTGCAAGATCTGGAAGATGCGGCCTGGGACGACAACTACGTATTCAAAGTGTTCGACGGCGCGTGGTTCAACACCAAGTATGCCATCGAAAACACGTGGAAAGACAAAAATATAGTCCTGCTGTTTACAGACGATACTTATCCGCACACGGAGGAGCAGATGCTGAAATTTCCCTTGTTAGACATGCTCAAAGCCAACATGGAGTACAAAGAGGATGACTACGCCAGCTATATGCAACAGTACAATCTTCCGGAGAAGTTCCGATTGTTCGTCAAGAACAATGTCAGCGAACTTTCGTCAACAAAAATCAGCACAATACTTGCCGGGTACTTGACAGAGGAATCCTTCAGCGAAGATGTGGCTTGTCGTGCGTTCGTTTCTTCTTACCTTGGTGAAAAAAAATTGTTGGATTGGGAGGCGATTGTTGTCAAAATGCTGGTGTTAGGACTGAGTTCCGAAGGAAAGAAACGCAACGAGTTTTTCCAGCGTTTGGCAAAGAACAGGGATGCTAAGAAAGCCGTTGATGATAAGTTGACCCGGTTGTTTGGACGAAGTTACAACCCCAACTCCGAGCTTCGGATGAAGGAAGTGGCCGAGTGCCTGAAATACAACAGCATCACACAACAGCTCGAAGCATCGTCTGCGGACAATTACAAGTCCTATAAAGTGGCGAACGCCGCTATGCTTGAGGGACAAAACAAAGTGTATGAATATGGCATTCAAAGTCGTCAGTGGTCGGAAAAGTTTGTTCATGCATTGTCAGAACTTGGGAATGACATCAAAGAGGAGGAACTCATCCGGGTTTACGGCATTGATGCACCATATCATTATATGACCGAGCGACTTTGCTGGCCCATTTTGGAGGAGGTGCTAAAGAACAGAATGTTGGAAGAGCCTGATTCCGTGAACGACAGGATGCGTAATTTGTCGTTGAAATTCCCTGTGCAATCCGACATTCAGGTGGCCATTAGATTCATTGAGCAAGTGGCGCTTTATTACGAAAAGGTAAGAACGGTCGGCACCTTGAAACTGAACAGCCCGGAAGAGTATGTGAACCGTTACACGAGTGAGTTGTACCTGGCCGACATGTTCTATCGCCATTCATTAGAAGCCTACCATGAACTGATTACCAAAGAGAATCCAATTGAACAAACTATACACGACACCAAAAGCCGATTGGATCAAGAATATGCAAAACTCACCAATGTATTGAATTTAGAATGGTTGACTTGTGTGAAAGAACAGGAGGATTTATTCGACAGCCTGCTTCTTGGCAAACAAGAGGACTTCTTTGACAGGGAAAGCGACCCGAATGTGAAACAAGTGGTCATCATTTCCGATGCACTCCGTTACGAGGTGGCTGCAGAACTGATGCAAGAGTTGGCGAAAGAGAAGCACATAGCAAGCCTTTTTGCCTATAGAGCGATGCTTCCTACCGAGACCAAGTATTGCAAGACCGCATTGCTCCCGCACAGGATACTGGAGCTGCAAGGAACAGAGTTGTTGGTGGATGGACAGTCCCTGATGTCCACGGAACAGCGATCTGCCCATGTTGCACGATATAAAGAAGGGGCGATATGCGTGAAGTACGAAGATGTGATGAATGGTGATCAAATAAGCAATCGCGAACTATTCAAGCGTCCGTTGGTGTGCGTTTTCCATGATGTGATTGACGAAAACAGCCATCCTCAAAACCCGTTTGAGATTGTCCGTTCATGCAGGACGGCTATCAATCAACTGGCTGTTTTGGTGAAGCGTCTGCACTCCACTTGGAATGTCACCAACGTAGTGATTACCGCCGATCATGGTTTTATATACAACGACATTCGGTTTGAGGAGAAAGATAAACACAGTATTACGGAAGACTGTATAGAGAAAAAAACGAGATACTACTTGACCATCAGTAATGAGAATGTGGAGGGAATTGCCAAATTCCCACTGGAGAAAGTGTCTGGAATCACTTCGGCAACGCCTATCTTTGTGGCAGTGCCATACGGTACTAACCGGCTTGCAGCATCAGGAGGCTATAACTTTGCCCATGGCGGCGCCACATTGCAGGAAATGTTGATACCTGTCATCAAGAGCAACCAGAGAAGAGTGGAAAAAACAGAAAAAGTGGGGGTCGCCTTGATGAACCACAATCTGAATATGGTCAGCAGCCGCCTGAAATTTCATTTGATCCAATCGGAGGCGGTTTCCATGATGGTGATGGAGCGCAAAGTGGTGTGCCGAGTGTACGATGGAGATGTACTGGTGTCAACAGAGAAGGAAGTACTGCTGAATAGCCCCGATGCGGCAAACCTGAACAACCGCGTGTTCGAAGTTACGCTGAACCTGAACAAGTCCGTGACTGCCAGTCTCCTCCAACTTCGTGTTTACGATGTTGAAGACCAGTTCAACCCTCTGATTAAAGAAACGGTGAAGAACAATACAATGATAGAACAAGATTTTTAACGATTATGACACTTCAACAAAAAATAATGGATGCTTTCATCGGGAAGGTGGTGAGAAAAGATTTGGCTTTCCTGGTCAAGGGTGGACTTCCGGTGCCCACCTACGTGTTGGAATATTTGCTGGGACAGTATTGCGCCAGCGATGACGAAGAGGTAATTGAGGAGGGACTTGAAAAGGTTAAACAGGTGATCCAGAACAATTACGTCCATAGGGCGGAAGCGGAAGCAGTGAAGGGAAGAATTCGCGAGGCCGGGCACTATCGTGTCATCGACAAGGTTTCCGTGACGCTGAATGAGAAACTGGACCAATACGAGGCCGAATTTGCCAATCTTGGATTGACACACGTACCCATTGGTACACAATACGTGAAGGCAAACCCCAAACTGCTTTCCGGCAATGGCGTGTGGTGCATCGTCACTATCGGTTATCTACAAGGCGAGGACATCAGGGTACGTTGGGAGATTCAAACGCTGAAACCTATCCAAATATCCAACATTGATTTGGAAAACTACATTGAGCAACGAAAGAATTTCACTACTGAAGAGTGGCTGGATTTCATGATGCATACTGTAGGGCTGAATCCCGAACCGATGAACCGTCGCGAAAAGTTCATCACTTTAGCTCGTCTGTTGCCTCATGTGGAGAACAACTTCAATTTTGTGGAACTCGGTCCGAAAGGGACGGGTAAAAGCCATGTGTTCCAGGAGCTGTCGCCCTACGGGGTGCTGGTGAGTGGCGGTGACGTGACATCCGCACGGTTGTTTGTGAAAATGTCAGGGAACAAAGAGATTCTCGGATTGGTGGGGTATTGGGATGTAGTGGCGTGGGACGAGTTTGAACAGCAAAAAGGTCGCGCCGTTGAGCCTACCCTTATTGATATCATGCAGAACTATTTGGCCAACAAGTCTTTTAACAGAGGAAAGGCAACTCATGAGGCCAGTGCGTCTATGTGCTTTGTGGGCAACACGAAGCATACGGTCTCTTATATGCTGAAAAACAGCCATCTGTTTGAATCCATTCCAACCTCATTTGTCAAAGGAGCGTTCCTCGACAGGGTTCACCTCTATAATCCGGGTTGGGAGATTAAAATGTTGAAGAAAAACAGCTTTTCGACAGGATATGGGTTGATTACAGACTACGTGGCCGCTGTGCTCCATGCCCTTCGTAATGACGACCGCACCCATATTCTGAAAGAGTACGCCAAATTTGACGGTTCCTTGTCGGAACGTGACCATTTGGCTATTCGAAAGACATTCTCTGGTATGATGAAGCTGCTCTATCCCGACGGAAAGATGACCGACGCGGAGGCTTACGAACTTATTGACTTTGCGGCGGAATGTCGTAAACGGGTGAAAGATCAATTGTATATCATTGACGAGACCTTCTTGGCGGAACCGGCCCAATTCAAATACATCAACCTGAAGAATGGAGAGGAAGTGTACGTGGAGACTTTGGAGAGAGTGAGTAACGGTCTCGTTTTGCCGACTTTTGAACCTCATGATGTTTCGAGTGTTGAAAATGAGGTTGCAGACCCTGAGATACATGAAGAGTCTTGTGGAGAGACAGATGAGCGCGGAAAGCGATTGAAAGTTCCCGTACTTCGAGAGCAATCCTTGTCGTTCCGAATGGGTCAAACGGGTGTTACTTACGAGAAACTGTTTGCCCCGTATCTGTCCGATGCAAATGAAATAACAATCGAAGACCCTTATATTCGTGCCCCATGGCAGGTCAAAAACTTCATGGAGTTTGTGACGATGCTTGTGGACACCCGTCCTGTGGATGATCTCAAGATAACGCTCGTCACCAACGAGGATGAGGACAAAATTCCGGATTTGATAGACAAGTTGGATGACTTCAAGGATGACTTGGTGGGTTACGGCATTGAGTTCGAATACAAGTTCCGGGATTTCCATGACCGTTGCATCAAGACCGATACAGGTTGGACTATCACGCTTGGGCGCGGACTGGATATTTTTGAGAAATACAGTCCATTTTCGGTGGAAGCCATGCGTCAAGACAAACGGAAATGCAAGGAGTTCAGGGTGTCGTATTTGAAGACCAGAAATGTGTAGTTCGGGAAACTTAGAGCGGTAAAATCCGTTTATTTCCGATTCATTTTCCTGCCTTTGCGCCCATGGAACAACCAAAGTCGCAAACTATGGAAGGAAAAACGAATAGTATGAGTTAGGTCAAGCAACTGCTGCTTACGAAGCAGGGTCGTTTTCGCGAATAAGATAGGTTCACCATCCCTGAACCTATCAGTTGTAATTTTGCCGCCGGAAATCAACAGTAATAATCAAAACCAAAATCGCTATGAACACATTCATATACATCATTTTAGCTTTGGTGGCGGTTTGCACCGTCTGCACTGTCATCGTTATGGTCAAAGTTTTTTCCAGACAAGAAACCACATCGGATGTCTCATCAAAAGACTTTGACCGCTTGGAGAGTAAAATCTCGGAGGAGAACAGAAATGCCCGCCAAGAGTTGTCCGATAACATTGACAAGATTAGAAAAGAGCTGTCGGAAAATGTCGGACACATGCGGACGGAATTTACAGGTACGGTGGACAGACTGCGTTCCATTGTCGAAGAAAAGTTGACTACGATGTCGGAAAAGTTCCAGGAAGGGTTTGAGAAGAATACCGAAAAGATGGTGGAAGCTCAGAAGGAGCGGTTCGCAGCAATGGATAAACGTCAGGAATCGTTAATCCAAACCACAGAAAAGCGATTGGATGAGATGCGAGCGACCGTTGATGAGAAACTCCAAAAGACCCTGAACGACAGACTTGGACAGTCTTTCAAACTGGTGAGCGAACAGCTTGAGAGTGTTCAAAAGGGACTTGGTGAGATGAAGAACTTGGCTTCCGATGTCGGAGGTTTGAAGAACGCGTTGACCAACGTGAAACTACGTGGCAATTTCGGAGAACTTCAACTCAAGTCGTTGCTCGAACAGATGTTGTCTCCTGAACAATATGACGAGAATGTGGCCACTGTTCGCGGAAGCTCTGAGCGGGTAGAGTTTGCCATCAAGCTGCCTGGCAAGGATGACACCAACAGAACGGTGTATCTGCCCATCGATTCCAAATTCCCGAAAGATGTCTATGACCAATATATTGATGCCATTGACGCAGGAAACACGTCGGAGATACAGTCGAAAGCCAAGCAGTTCGAGAATACGGTAATCGCAATGGCGAAAGACATCAAGACCAAATACATTTCTGTTCCAGATACGACCAATTTCGCCATCATGTTTGTGCCCGTTGAGAACATCTACGCGGAAGTCATCCGTCATTCCAGCCTTACACAGGAACTGAGAGACAAATGGAATGTACTTGTCACTGGTCCGACCACATTGGGTGCCCTGCTCAGCAGCTTGCAGATGGGATTCCGCACGTTGGCCATCGAGAAACGCAGCAACGATGTTTGGACCACCCTCGGTGCGGTCAAAACGGAGTTCTCCAAATTTGGCGACCTGCTTGAGAAGGCCAAGAAGAACATTGATACGGCTTCCGCGACCATCGAACAACTTCAAGGTACACGTACAAAAGCCATCAACCGCAAGCTTCGGGAGGTTGAAGCTCTGCCGACGGATCAGGCGGCTGCACTGTTGCCGGATATGAACGAGGAGAGTGTCTTGGATGATGAATGATGGCATTATTCAGAGGCAGAATCTTATTCATACACCTTTGAAATTTTGATAATTTTTCAAGTGCAAAAATAATAAAAAAAATAGTTCTCCGTCAAATATATTTATTCGCACGGATTCCACGATGTGGAAATCTGATTTGATTAAGTTCAGTCTGCTAGGAGCTTTTGTGTATGATTGAGTTTAGTTCGTAACATCTTCTTCAAAATTGAGAATTTTCGCTGCCTCTTTTTCTGAAAACATATAGTTCTGGATGTTTTTTTGCGCTTTAAAAGTCATTGGATTTGTGTGGGGTTATTGAGATTTCGTGCTTCCAGCACGACGCACTGCCCGTAAACAGGTGTTTTCGACAGGGTGTGCTGGAGATGGAAGCCCTGACGAACTTCGGCGGAACTTTCTTTCCAAACATAGTTAAATCACTGATAGACAGATAGAAAGTTGAAAGAAAGAATTTCTTCAACTTTCTTTTTTGCGTTGTAAGTCGCTGAAAAACTGATAGAAAATTGAAAGAAAGAATTTTTCAAGATTCTTTCTATGTTTCACTATACGCGCAGTTGTATTTTTGCCGTCGAAATCAGTTCGCGAACTGTTTCAGACGTTCTTTGACATGTTGTTTAGTAATTGCCATAGTTTTGAGCGGGTGAGATCTTCCTTCTTCCTAATGAAGACTCTACTTTCAGTAATAAAAAGCAAAGGCCTGACGGCCTTTGAGAGGACCCTACCCCGGCCTACGGCCACCCCTTCCCTGAGGGAAGGGGAATTTCCCCGCTCCGGCACGGCATGCCGGAGATGAAAAGGATGACGTACGCAGGATCCGTCCACATTCAATTATCAATTATCAATTAACCCTTTTTCATTAACCAAAAAATTTTAACATTATGGGAAAAACAGATTTTAATGGTCTCAGTCAGTGGACCGGCCGCATTGGCGGTTTAGTTTTCAAAGTTGTGAATGGCAAACAAGTCATCACGTCTTACAAAAAAGAAGTGTTCAACCCTCGCACCGAGGCGCAGATGTTGAACCGTGCCAAATTTGGCCTCGCGGGCATGATTAACAAGATTGTGCCCAAGGAGGTGCTGGTGGGCATGAGCTCCGATCGTCGGAGCCGCCGCCCGCTCTTCACCAGCAACATCGTCCGCCACGCAACCGTGAGCGTCACAGACGGAACCGTCACGGCCACGCTCAACGCCAAGGACTTGGTGTTCTCGCAGGGGGTGGCTGCACCGGTCACGGTGAACGAGATGGCCGTCACGGACGGCTTGGTGGGCGGAACGTTGGGTGCCCTGCCGGAAAAGGTAGATGCCGTGATGATGATCGCGGTGGTTTACGACACCAAGGTGGGCCTCTACACGCGCACTGTCTATGAGGTGGTGCCCGCCGGGGAGACCGTCATCAGTCTCGACACGCAGACCACCGAGAGCGGCAATGTGGCGCACATCTACGCCGTGCCGATGTCGCTCACGTCCACGGGACTCAGCCTTACCGGCGGCTCCGATGGGGCGGAGAGCTCCTCCGACGACGGTTACGCCTACACGCTGATGATGCGTTCCGACGAGGGGAGCTACCGGTACGGCCGCTCGCAGTATCTGACCACGGTCGCGCTCGGGTAGGGCCTGGTTGAGGGTTTAAGGTTTAGGGTTTAAGGATGACAGTATGTTGTCTAACCCCCTTAAACCTTAAACTTTAAACCAAACCTTAAACTTTAAACCAAACCTTAACTTTTAAACCAAAAAAAATGTATCTTTGCTGTTTGTTTCAGATGTTTGAATTTCAAACTTAGTTTTTATATTCATCAATAAACCAAAGAGATATGTCAGTTATTAAACCCTTTAGAGGATTCCGTCCTCCGAAAGAAATCGTTGAAAAGTTAGCTTCCCGTCCGTATGACGTGCTGAACTCCGAAGAGGCCCGCAAGGAGTGCGAAGGCAGCCCCTACAGCCTGCTGCACGTGACCAAGGCCGAAATCGACCTGCCCGTGGGCACCGACGAGCACTCGTTGGAGGTCTATCTCCAAGTGGTGAAGAACTACAACAGCTTCAAGGACTACGGCTGGTTGGTGCAGGACAAGGAGGAGAAGCTCTACGTCTATGCCCAGAGCATGAATCCCACCGCCCCCGACGCAAAATGGCAGTACGGCATCGTGGCCTGCGCCTACAGCGAGGACTATGTCAACAAGATCATCAAGAAACATGAGCTGACCCGTAAGGACAAGGAAGAAGACCGCATGAAACACGTTCGCATCACCAATGCCAATGTGGAGCCTGTGTTCTTCGCCTACCCCGCCGTGGCCCGCATCGACGAGATTGTGGCCGGCGTCACCGCCAAGGAGCCCGTCTATGACTTCATCGCCAAGGAAGACGGCTTCGGCCACCGTTTCTGGGTCATCGACGACCGCGCCCTCATCGACGAGCTCGTGGAGCTGTTCGCCACGAAGGTGCCCGCCATGTATATCGCCGACGGCCATCACCGTAGCGCCGCCGCCGCCCTCGTGGGTCAAGAAAAGAAAGAGCACAACCCCAACCACACAGGCAAGGAAGAGTACAACTACTTCATGACCGTCATCTTCCCCGACAACCAGCTCAACATCATCGACTACAACCGCGTGGTGAAAGACCTCAACGGTCTGAGCAAGGAGCAATTCCTCAACGCCGTCAGCGAAGCTTACACGGTGGAGGATATGGGTACGGAAATCTACAAACCCAGCAAGCTGCACGAGTTCAGCATGTACTTGGACGGCCACTGGTACAAGATGAACGCCAAACCCGGCACCTTCAACGACAGCGATCCCATCGGCGTGCTGGATGTCACCATCCTCAGCAATCTGGTGCTCGACAAGATTCTGGGCATCAAGGATTTGCGTACAGACAAGCGCATCGACTTCGTGGGCGGTATCCGCGGTCTTGGCGAGCTGAAACGCCGTGTGGATAGCGGTGAGATGAAGGTGGCCTTCGCCCTCTATCCCGTCTCCATGCAGCAAATCATCGACATCGCTGACACGGGCAACATCATGCCCCCGAAAACGACTTGGTTCGAGCCGAAACTCCGCTCCGGCCTTGTGATTCACGAATTAGCATAAACAATGTTCAAAGTTCCCGTTTTACTCATACTATATAATAGGATAGAGGAAACGCACGACGTATTTCAAGTTTTACGCACGGTGCAGCCCACCCAGCTCTACGTGGCGGGCGACGCGGCGAAGGAGGGCTCCACGCTCGACCGGATGCGCACCTACCAGACCCGCGCCGTCATCCAGCCGGAGTGGCCGTGCCAGTTGCACACCTTGTGGCAGGACAATCATCTGGGCAAGTCCCGGATGATTGCCACCGCCATCAAGTGGTTTTTCGAACACGAGGACGAGGGCATCATCCTGTTCGAGGACACCGTTCCCGGCTATGACTTCTTCCCCTACTGCGAACAACTGCTCGACAAATACCGCACCGACAAGCGGATTTACAGCATCGGCGGTTTCTACTGGCGCCACCGCAGCCGCAAGAGGTACAGGAAGCGCATGAAGAAGGGCGAATCGTCCTATTTCTTCTCCGCTTACGCCTCCACCTGGGGCTTCGCCACCTGGAAAAACCGCTGGTCGGACTTCTCCCTGTCGATGGACCAATACAACAAGGAGGGATTCGAAAGGCTGGTCGATCTGTACATGAAGCAGCAGAAGCAGAAGGTCTATTGGATGAACCGCTTCAACGCCCTCAAGAAATTCAACGCCACCTATTGGGATTACCAGTACAACTTCCACGTCTGGGCGCACGAAGGACTGTGCATCACGCCGTATCTGAACCTCGTGACCAACGTGGGGTTCCGCAAACGGGCCAAGCGCAAACTCCGTCGGATGAAGCGCAACGCCTATCCCATCATGCCGTTGGTGCATCCCGAGGAGATCCGGCAAGACTTCGACGAAGACCGTTACATGTTCCGCCACATCTTCAACGGCGCGTATATCACTCTGTTCAAAGAATGGCTGAACGATCTGGTTTCCAACAACAAACCAGAATCTTAACCCCTGTTGCCCCTATTGCCTAATGCCTATTGCCTAATGCCTAATAATATGGAGAAAAAACTGACCGCAAGAGTGATTTTACAGGAGGTGAGGAGCTATTTCTTCATCTTCTTGGGTTTGGCGCTGTTCACTTTCGGGTGGTCGGCGTTCCTGACCCCATACGAAGTGTCGGGCGGCGGCGTGGCAGGCGCGGCCTCCATCCTCTATTTTGCCACCAAGACCATCCCCATCGGTGTCACCACGTTCGTGCTCAACGCCATCCTCATCGCCATCGCATGGAAGGTTTTGGGTACCAAGTTCTGTGTCAACTCGCTGATTTGCACGGTGGTGATGAGCGGATTTTTCTCCCTGTTCCAACCGTTGTTTTCCAAACCGATTGTCGATGACATGTTTATGAGTGTCATCATCGGGTCGGCCATATCCGCCTACGGCATCGGCATGGCGATCAACTGGGGCGGCAACACCGGCGGGGTTGACATCATCGCCCTGATGATTGGCAAATACCGCAACATCTCCTACGGCCGTGTCAGTCTGTTTTCCAACGTCCTCATCGTGGGTGCCTCCTATTTCGTGCTTCACGATGTGCAGCGGCTGGTCTATAGCTTCGTGGTGCTGCTGGTCTCCATCATCATCTCCGACCTGGTGATTGACGGCTACCGGCAGACCTACCAATTCATGGTTTTCTCGAAGAAAAGCCACGAAATCGCACAGCATATCAACACCAAACTGCATCGCGGCGCCACCTTTTTGAAGGGCTACGGCTCCTATAACCAGCAGGAGAGCGACGTGCTACTGATTGTGGCGCATAAAACCGACAAGAGCGCCATCACCCGCATCATCAAGGACATCGACCCCGATGCGTTTATCACCATCTCGAAAACCGCCAGCGTTTTCGGCAAGAATTTCGACAATATCAAGATATGAGGAAGGATTTCGAGCCCGCAACGGCGCGGGTGAATGCCAAAATCAACATCGGGCTGCAGATTGTGCGCAAACGCCCCGACGGCTACCACGACCTGCAAACGGTTTTCTACCCCACAGACTTTTTCACAGACACGCTGAGCGTCGCCCCTTCTTCGGAAGATTTTGTCTTCCGGATGGAGAGTACTGAGGATTTGGGCGACAACGACAACAATCTTTGTGTCAAGGCGTTCCGAATGCTGCAACAAGATTTCGGCATCACCGGGGTGGAATTGTTCCTGCGCAAGGGCATCCCCACGGGCGCGGGGTTAGGCGGAGGATCCGCCGATGCCGCCTTCACCCTCAACATGCTGAAAGACATCTTCCAACTGCCTGTCACGGAGCCTCAAATGATCGAATACGCCCTGCGGTTGGGCAGCGATGTGCCGTTCTTCCTCTATAACCGACCCGTCTATGCCACGGGGCGCGGTGAGGTGATGACCCCCATCGAGCTGGACCTCTCCGCTTATCGGTTAAAAATCGTTAAACCCGACATTCACGTTTCCACCAAGGAAGCCTACGCCGGCATCACCCCGAAAGAATCCAACGTATTCCTACCCAATGCCTTACAACAGGATGTGAAGACATGGGAGGGGGTGGTCGTCAACGATTTTGAAGAATCCGTATTTGCGAAACACCCGGAATTAAGGGAAATTAAGGACTCTTTCTACCGTGACGGCGCCCTCTATGCCGCCATGTCCGGCAGCGGTTCCGCCATTTTCGGGATATTCCCTGTAACCGGATGATTTGCTTTCTACCAAGCTCTTGTCCCTGTCGGGGCTATTCAAGGAAAATGTTTTAGATTAACCCTAAACCTTAAACCATAACCAAATAATTTGTACTTTTGCGGCCGAAAAATTAGATTATGGCAAACTATCCGGATTCCATTGACAGCATCACGAAAGCGCGGCTCAGGCTCTCGACTTTCGGCTCCATATTCAGCATCGCGCTCACCATGTTTTTCATCGGCGCGCTCGCCTTTTTCGCCTTCTTTTCGATGAGATACCTCCAAAATCTGTCCCAGAAGATCGAAATGGAGGTGCTTTTCTATTCCGACATCAAAGAGGCCGACATCGACGCGTTAGAAAAGCAGATCAAGCTGAAACCTTACATTGACAATTCCCGGGTGTCGTCGCGGGAAGAAAACACCCGCACCGCACAGCAGATTATCGGCAGCAACTACACCGAAGTCATCTCCAACCCTATCAACGCCTCCATCATCCTGAACGTGAAACCGCAGTATGCCAACTCCGACTCTCTCAACAAAATTTCCAAAGAGCTGAAGCGCTATCCCATCGTACAAGATGTTGATTATCCAGACTTTATCGTCAAGTCCATCAGCAACAACTTCAAAAAAATCCAATGGGTGATTTTAGCGATATGTCTGGTCTTCATGGTCATTTCGATGCTGTTGGTGGCCAACTGTATCCGGCTGAACATTTTCGACAAGCGGTTCAGCATCAAGAGTATGCTGTTAGTGGGTGCAACCCCGAATTTCGTGCGCCGACCGTTCGTGACCAAGGGACTGCTGCAAGGCGTTTGGGGCGGCATTATCGCCATCATCCTGCTCGCCCTGCTGCTGCTTTGGGGCAACAACATGGCCCCCGACTTCGTCGATTTTTCGGCCATGCTCTACATCGTCATCATCCTGGCCGGTGTGCTGCTTTTCAGCATGTTGTTCACGATGCTGATCTCCGCCTTCTCCGTGAACCGCTACATCCGTATCAACGACGAAAGACTTTACTTGTAAATAATTAACAACCAAAATATTATGAGTTCCAATAACGAAATCATGCCCAACGAGAGAGGCAATCGTCCGCCTCTGTTCCGCAAAATGAATTACATTCTGATGGGTGTCGGCGCCCTGTTGCTTATCATTGGTTACATCTGCCTGAGCGGCGGAAAAGTGCCGGACGACGTGTTCGACGGTGAAATTTTCAACACGCGCCGTCTTGTGGTGGCCCCCATCCTGATGTTCTTAGGTCTGGTAACCGAAATTGTGGCCATCATGTGGCACCCGAAAACCCCGAAAACCGACAACGAATAATACCGCATTATGAGCTGGTTAGAAGCCCTGATCCTTGGTATCGTCCAAGGGTTGACCGAATTTCTACCCGTCAGCAGTAGCGGGCATCTCACCATTTTGTCCAATCTTTTCGGGCTGGAAGGTGAATCGAATCTGACAATGATTGTGGCTCTGCATGTGGCCACCGTGCTCAGCACCCTGACCATCCTGTGGAGGGAGGTCGTCTGGATTTTCAAGGACCTGTTCACCAAGCAGTCGTGGAAAAGCTATGCAGGGCTGAATGACGGCACCAAATACGCCATCAACATTCTGATTTCCATGATTCCCGTCGCCATCGTGGGGTTCTGTTTCAAAGACACGGTGGAGGAGATTTTTGGCTCCGGGCTGCTGATCGTCGGCATCATGCTGTTGGTCACGGCTGCGCTGCTAGCCTTTTCCTACTTCGCCAAACCGCGTCAGAAGGAAGAGATTTCCCCGCTGCACGCCTTCATCATCGGTATCGGGCAGGCTGTGGCTGTGATGCCGGGCCTTTCCCGCTCCGGAACAACGATTGCCACGGGACTCCTTTTAGGCAATAAGAAAGAAAAAATCGCGCAATTCTCCTTCCTGATGGTCATCCCGCCCGTGTTGGGTGAGGCTTTGTTGGATGTCATGGATATTGCCGAAAAAGGGTTCAGCACCGCCATGGACGGCATCTCAGCCTTCTCCCTTGCCGTGGGCTTTATCGCCGCTTTCATCACCGGCTGTTTAGCCTGCAAATGGATGATCAACATAGTGAAGAAGGGCAAACTGATCTGGTTCGCCATCTACTGCGTGATAATCGGCATCCTGGCCATCATCCTCGGTTTATGCTAAAGAAGATGATTCACGACGTCACCTTCGAATTGCCGGCGTTGGACATCAACCCGGAAGGTGACTTGTTGCTGATTGACAAACCCTACAAATGCACCTCTTTCGATGTGGTGGGCAAGGTTCGCAAGATGGCGAGCCGTGCTGCCGGACATCGAGTCAAGGTGGGCCATGCGGGCACACTGGACCCGTTGGCCACCGGGCTTCTGCTCATCTGCGTGGGCAAGATGACCAAGCAGGTCGATACGTTGCAGGCGCAGGAGAAAACCTACACTGGAACCTTCCGGATGGGCGCGACAACCCCAAGTTTCGATCTAGAAAAGCCTATTGACGCGACTTTCCCCTTTGAGCACATCACCCGCGAGATGGCGGAGGAAGCCGCTCGGTCGTTCACCGGTGACATCCAGCAGGTACCGCCAATGTTCTCCGCCGTGAAGCACCAAGGGGAGCGTTCCTACGAGATTGCCCGTCGGGGCGAAGAGGCCGCCCTAACCGCCAAGAACATCACCATTTACGAGTTCGAGATCACCCGTTTCGAGCTGCCGGACATCGACTTCCGCATTCGTTGCTCCAAGGGCACCTACATCCGTGCCATCGCCCGCGATTTCGGCACGGCACTCAACAGCGGCGCCCACCTTACCGCGCTTCGGCGGACGAGAATCGGGAGTTTATGCGTGGAAGACGCAATACAGCCGGAAATCAGACATCGAGATATCCCCGAATTGTAGAGACGCAATGCATTGCGTCTCTACACCGTTGTCAAAAAAAAGTGAGACATCAGCATTCCCGCCAACGTCTCACATTATATGTCTCAAGTCTTACGTCTCCTATTCCGCTAACAGCAGAACCTTGTCGTGGCTGACCTCAACCACGCCGCCGCGGATATCGTAAAACTGCGGCTCGTTCTGCCCGTCCTCAATCTTCACGCGGCCCTCCTTCAGGGCGGAGACCAATGGGGCGTGCGACGGCAGAATCTCAAACAGACCGTCGATGCCGGGAAGCTGTACCAGTTTGACATCGCCACTGAACATGGTGCTCGTAGGGGTGATAATTTCCAGTCTCATAGCGCGTTATTTTGCAGCTGCGGCCAACTCTTTTTCACCCTTCTCGATAGCCTCCTCAATGGTACCCACATAGCTGAAGGCATTTTCGGGCAGATGATCGAGTTCGCCGTCCAAAATCATGTTGAAGCCCTTGATGGTATCCTCAATATTGACAAAACGTCCGGAAAGGCCGGTGAACTGTTCAGCCACGAAGAACGGCTGAGACATGAAACGCTGCACACGGCGTGCGCGGTGCACGGTCTTGCGGTCCTCTTCGGAAAGTTCTTCCATACCGAGAATAGCGATAATGTCTTGCAACTCCATGTAACGCTGCAGACATTCCTTCACGCGCTGGGCGGTATTGTAGTGATCCTTACCCACAATGTCGGGAGACAGGATGCGGGAGGTGGAATCCAACGGATCGACGGCGGGGTAGATACCTAACTCAGAGATCTTACGGCTCAACACCGTGGTGGCATCCAAGTGGGAGAACGTGGTAGCAGGTGCCGGGTCAGTCAAGTCGTCGGCAGGCACGTAAATAGCTTGCACTGAGGTAATGGAACCGCGTTTGGTGGAGGTGATACGTTCCTGCATGGTACCCATCTCGGTGGCCAGCGTCGGCTGGTAACCCACGGCGGACGGCATACGGCCCAGCAAAGCGGAAACCTCGGAACCGGCCTGGGTGAAACGGAAGATGTTATCCACGAAGAAAAGGATGTCACGACCGCCAGTGGTCTCGTCACCGTCGCGGTAGCCCTCAGCGACCGTCAGACCAGAAAGAGCCACGCGGGCACGTGCTCCGGGCGGTTCGTTCATCTGTCCGAAAACGAGGGTAGCCTGCGATTTGGCCAGTTCAGCCATATCGACCTTCGAGAGGTCCCAGCCGCCTTCCTCCATGCTCTTCATAAACTCATCGCCATAGCGGATGACCTTGGATTCGAGCATCTCACGCAACAGGTCGTTGCCCTCACGGGTACGCTCACCTACGCCCGTAAACACGGTCGTGCCGCCATAGTTCTTAGCGATATTGTGAATCATCTCCATGATGAGCACCGTCTTACCCACACCGGCGCCACCAAACAGACCGATCTTACCGCCCTTGGCGTAAGGCTCGATCAAGTCGATGACCTTGATACCGGTGAAGAGGACCTCCTGAGTAGTGGAGAGGTTGTCGAATGTAGGCGGCTGACGGTGGATGTCGCTGCGACGTTTGGACTGAATCTCGCCGATACCGTCAATGCTTTCGCCGATGACGTTCATCAGACGGCCGTTGATGTTCTCCGTGGGCATGGTAATCATGCGGCCGGTGGCGACCACTTCCATACCGCGTTGCAGACCGTCGGTGGATTCCATCGAGATACAGCGCATGGTGTTCTCACCAATGTCCTGTTCGCATTCCAAAATCAGCTTTTCGCCGTTTTCCCTGCGCACTTCAAGCGCGTCATAAATGTTGGGCAGCGTGATTTTCTCATCGAAGTGAACATCCACAACTGCGCCAATGATTTGGGAAATCTTCCCTTTTATTTGTTCTGACATATATCCAATTAGGTTAGTTTTTACGCATAAATTTTGAGCCGCCAAAGATAACATTTTTTTCGGAACGGCGGGATTTATATCTACATAAAATTTGACGATGAAATCCACGATTGAAAAAAAATTCTCCAACCCGTCGAACCATATCAAAAAAAGTGTATTTTTGCCGCCGAATTCAGCAAGCGGAAGTAGCTCAGTTGGTAGAGCACAACCTTGCCAAGGTTGGGGTCGCGAGTTCGAGTCTCGTTTTCCGCTCAAATGTAGAGACGTCACATTGTGACGTCTCTACGTGTTTTAATTCTGTGGCGTCTCTACCTGTTTTTAATCCCTTGCGCCCTTACCGCTCCTGAATATACCGCATCGCGGCATCTAACTGCGGACGGAAATCGCCATTGTAGTTCTTGCGCAGGACAATCTCGTCGGGGGTGTGGCCGATGCCCTCCCAAACCTTGCCGCAAATCTGCGCCTCGAAAGAGGAGGTATAGACGTAGTGGCCGCAGGCGAGGGACGCATCACCGAACGGACCGCCATAGTTGAGGTCGATGCAGTTAGCCGGCTGCAACGGACCAGTGCCTCCGTGCGTGCGTTCCCCGATGGTGTGGGCTGTGGGCAGCACCGCCTTGATGGTCATCGGCTCTATCTCGCCCATACTCACCGAATTGATGTCGCAAATGATCACATACGGGATGTTCTCAGCCGTAATGTCGCGGTGATATCTCTTGTTGGGGTCGATATAGTAGGGCGTCCAAACGGAATGCTCCAGCCGCCCCGGACCCTCCTTGTAACGGGTCTTCATAATTTCCGTCCGCTCGTTGAGATAATTACCGATAAGGTAATCGAGGTCATCTTGATAGCCGCCCCGGTTGCAGCGGTTGTCGAGGATGATGCCCGCCAACTGGTTGCGCGGGATTTCTACGATGGCCCGGAAATAGTGGTCAAGCAGCTGCGCCGCTTCGCCATTCTGGAGCATTATCGGTGTGATGCCCGCAGAAGATTGCCACAAGTACGGAATCTTCCGTCCATCGGGAAGCTTGAAAAGAATATAATGGTACGTGACATACATTCCCAATTCCGGGGCGTATCCCACACTTGTTTCGTGTGTTTCCACCGTATATTGCGATTCAATGTTTTGCAAAAATGCTTGAATACTGGTATTTTCTTCGCCTGCCGATTCGAAATAGTAGTCGCGGGTAGGAATCTCCAAATTGTACGGGGTAATATAGACTGCAGAGGAAACATCATCGGGTGCCGGATGCAAATTCCTGACCCTGAACGACATGTGGTGGTCAATCATGCCACCCACCAAACCAGTGTAGAGCTCTTTCAACTCGTCCGTCGAAACATATCCGACCTGCTCGTATTTCTTGTCAAGTTCCTGGAATTTAGGATAATACCGGTTATACGCGGCATCCCAGTCGGTGGTATCGACATCCCAGAAGACGTAGCCCGTGCTGAGGACTTTCCAGAGGTAGTCGAACTGTTCGGTATAGGTGCTGTATGCCAGTTTCCCGTTTTCCCCGATATAGGGCATGTAGTCGGCCTGTTTGCGGCAGGAGCTGCCGATTAAGACTAATATTGCTGCTATTGTGATGATTTTCTTCATGACTTTGGTTTTTGATGGCCCCACACTGCGCTTCGCTTGTGTGGGGTTAATTGCACTCCGTGCGTTTTGCCTCTCCGAGGCTGCTCAAAGAAAATAATTTTAAAAAATGTATGATGCGCCGAAGGTGACGGACAACGTATTGAGATAGCGGGGATCGCGCAGGTGCTCGGAACTGCGGTGGTGGGAGGTAAGGTCGTAGTAGTAGAGCGCATCGAGGTTGATGCCCCAGTGGTCGTCCAGCTTGTAACTCAGCCCGAGGCCGCCGACGAGACCCGCGCAGAAACGGTTGTCCTCGTTTGTAAATTCACGCACTTCGTCGAAATCATTGAAATAGACGTAATAATCGGTCATCCAGTAGGTTGTTCCAATCCTGCGCTCACGCAGCCAGCAGCCCATATAGCCACCGGCGTATGCATGTCCGCGGAAGTTCTCTCCGCCGAAGGAAAAGTCGGCCAACACGGGCAGCATGAGGTAGTAGTTGTGGTGGTTGGTGAAAACTGGATCCAGATAGTTGAGATTGCGCTCCATACGGTACGACCGGCGCATCAGGCTGAGGTCGGCGCGGAGGGCAAACCATTCGGTGAATCCGTAGCGGGCCTGGATTCCTGCATCAAAGCCGCTGAACCCGATATAGGATTCATCAATGCGGCCCAGATCAGACCGCGTGATGGTGGTGCGATCCCAACCGCCCTTCACGCCCACGGACCACTGGGCGGAAGCGGTCAAGGCCGTTATGCACAGCAACATCGCAATGCACAACGTTTTTAATGTCATTGTCAGTTTCATTGTTCTATTATTTCGTTATAGTTGCAATCAATTCTGCGGCAAAAATAACAATTCCTTCAACACCATGTATTGTTATCTGATCTTTGACCTGAAACTTGAAACCTGAAACAAAAAGAGAGACCCATCTCTCGACAGGTCTCTCTTTATATATAATAATGATAAGAACCGACTATTGCGTCACGCGCTCCAACCATTTCACCATGCCGAGCATGACGGCCATGGAGACGAAGCAGACTGCGGCAAACACGGCCCAGCAATATTTGATCGGCCATGCGTTGTACATCACCGGTCCGAGCCAGATCATCAGGTTGCCGATGGCGGTGGCACCAAGCCACAAGCCCTGGCACAAGCCCACCATGTGGCGCGGAGCCACCTTGGAGACGAACGACAGACCCAGCGGAGAGATGAACAACTCAGCGACAGTCAGCAGGAAGTAGGTGACGAGCAGCACCCAAGGAGCGGCTTTGGCAAGACCGGCAGCAGCCATCTGGGCGGCGTCCAACAAACGGAATTCCTCACCGGAAGGATAGTTCTTGACGATAGAGAAGATCATCAAGAAGAGATATGCACTACCGGCAATGGCCATACCCAAAGCAATCTTGCGCGGGGTGGACATCGTGACTCGCTTGTTGAAAAGAATCATCAGCGGGGTGAGCACAATCACAAAGAAGGGGTTCAGAGCTTGCCAGATTTCGGGAGCGATAGCATCCGTCTTGACGAAGTCGCGGGCGAACACAGACAAGGACTGGCCGTTCTGGTGGAAAGAGAACCAGAAGAAGATGGCGATACCCAGCACTGCGAAAAGGGCATACAGACGTTGTTTGATTTCAGTAGCCATGGCTTGCTTCTCCTCAGCGGTATATTCCACCACCTGAGCGACCTCTTTCTTGGCCGGTTGCGGGAATTTATACTTGTTGATGATGAAAATCGTCAACGAAATGACCATTGCGATAACAGATGCGATGAAGGAGAAATGCACACCCTGATTGAAAACGGTGATGTAGTCGGAGCAGAAAGCAGCCGTGTCGGTGAAGTTGTAACCCGGTTGCAGCACGGCGGCCATCGTCTCGGTGAACTTTTGGGTCTCCTGACCGTTCGCGAGGAACTGGTGGCAAAGACCGGACATATCAGCATTATAGACGAGGTGATGCGCCTTCAGCCACCACTCGCGGAGGAACGGGGCGATGAACGGAGCAAAGAAACCGCCAATGTTGATGAAGACGTAGAAAATCTGGAAACCGGAGTCACGACGTTTTTTGGCTTCTTCGAGAGCCTCGGGACCCTTCTTGGCAGCCTCTTCCTCGAACTCGTCGTACAGCTTGCCGACGATGGCCTGCAGGTTGCCCTTGAACAGACCGTTACCGAAGGCGATGAACAACAATGCCATACAGGTGATCGTCAGGATGGTGGCCCAGCCGGCACCGCTATCCAGGATAGCACCGTCAGCGGTTTTGCTGAACAACGGAATAGCCATCACCACATAGCCGATAGCCATGATGATCAAACCCCATTGGATGGTTTTGTTGTAGTTTTGGGTTCTGTCGGCGATGATACCGCCCACGAGACTCAAGACATAGATTCCGAAATAGAATACGGAATAGATGACGCCAGCCGTTCCATCGGGAAGGCCGAACTTTGACACTAAGAAGAGAAGCAGCACGGCGTTCATGATGTAGTAGCCGAAACGCTCACCCATGTTGCTCAATGCCGCAGCGATGAGGCCCTTCGGGTGGTTTTTCGCTTCCTTCACATAGTAAATAATGAACGGCACAATTACCAGTGCGCCGACAAGACAAATAATACCAGCTATACTCATAATTTATTGGATTTTAATTATTTACAGATGTTGGTTGATTTTTGCCACCAGCTCGTCCTTCTTGATGACGCCAACGTGACGATCCACGAGCTCGCCGTTCTTGATGAAGACCAGCGTGGGGATGTTCATAATGCCGAACTGCATGGCGATATCACCGTTCTCGTCGGTGTCGCACTTGCCGACCACGGCCTTGCCTTCAAATTCGGCAGCGACCTCCTCCACGATGGGAGCGATGCTTCTGCAGGGGCCGCACCATGTTGCCCAGAAATCAATGACGACCAGCTTGTCGCCCTTAATCAGGGTCTCAAAATTCTCTTTGTTAATTGCTAATGCCATAGTATTTGGATTTTAAAATTATTAAGCGGCAAAGATACATTTTTTTTAGACGTGAGACTTAAGACGCGAGACGCGAGAAAAAATCTTAAGTCTTACGTCTAAAGTCCTACGTCCAAAATTTTTGTATATTTGCCACCGCATATTTTGTTAGAAGATGAAACAGTTGAAAAGATTAATAACACTCAGTTTTTGCGCGGTCATTCTGCTCACAGGATGCACCCGATTCGGCACCGCCGTATCCATGATTACCAGCACAGATTACGAAAACCGACAGCTAACCGTCACCGCGTTAATCACGGACGACGGGGGCTGCGACTACTATATGGAACAGGGCTTTTGCTACAGCATGTTCTGCCCGCTGTCGCTCAACGACATCTACACTACGCAGGTGGAAGTCGCCCGCCATTCCGAAGTTGACACCTTCTCCGCCACCTTCACCCTGCCGATGACAGACACCGCCTACTACGTGTGCGCTTACGTGAAAAACAGCGCGGGTCTCTCCTACAGTCCCGTCGTGAAAGTCTCCACCGGCAACACACCCGGCGGGAACACGCCCGGCGACGGCGACTAATCAATCCATTCATCTAAAATTATAAACCCAATAATATAAATATGAAGAAAATTCTTGCCATCAACCCCGGAGCCACCTCCACCAAAGTTGCCATCTTTGACGGCAACGAGCAGATATTCCTGAAGAACATCAAGCACTCGACGGAGGAACTGTCGCAGTTTGCCACGATTGCCGACCAGTACGAGTTCCGCAAGAACATTATCACCTCCACCTTGGAAGCCGAAGGTATTGACCTGCATGACATCGCTATCGTGATGGGTCGCGGCGGCCTCGTGAAACCCCTCAAATCAGGTGTTTACAGAGTCAATGATTTGATGTTAGAGCACCTGAAGATGGGCTACAGCGGCCAGCATGCCTGCAACCTGGGCGGCCTTATCGCCGACAGCATTGCCAAACACATCGGTTTGGAATGCGCCTATATCGCTGACCCTGTGATGGTTGACGAGATGCACGATATTGCGCGTATCTCCGGTCATCCGATGTTCGAGCGTCAGTCTATTTTCCACGCCCTCAACCACAAGGCCATCGGTCGCATGTACGCCAAGGATTGCGGTAAGAAATACGAAGAGCTCAACCTCATCATCACCCACATGGGCGGTGGCGTGAGCGTCGGCGCACACGAAAAAGGTAAGGTCATCGACGTGAACCAAGCTCTCGACGGCGAAGGTCCGTTCTCCCCCGAGCGTTCCGGCTCTCTGCCCATGAACCAGTTCCTAAAAGCCTGTTTCAGCGGCAAATACACCCAGCAAGACATGCAGAAGATGCTCGTCGGCAAGGGCGGTTATGTAGGCTACTTTGGCAGCAACGACGCTTACGCCGTGGAGAAGGCAGCCATCGCCGGCGACGCCAAGGCTGATCTTCTGGAAGAGGCATTCGCCTACCAGGTGGCCAAGCAGATTGGTGAGAACGCCTGCGTGCTGAAAGGCAAAGTGGATGCCATCATTCTCACCGGCGGCATCGCCTACGGCAAACCCGTGGTCAACCGCATCAAGAAATATGTGGAGTGGATCGCGCCCGTGGCCGTCTATCCCGGCGAAGATGAAATGGCCGCTATGGCCCTGAATGCCAACATGATCCTGAACAAGGAAATCGAAATTCAGGAGTACGTATAATGCCCACGTTTGCGCTCTACAGCCGCGCCGCCACCGGACCGCAACCCATCCTCGATTCGGTCATCGCCTTTCTGCGGAAGAATAACTGCGAGGTGGTGTTGCATCGGAATATCTGTTGTGAAAACGCTGATCTTCAACGTTTTGAGTCTTATTTTGACCTACAACAGATTGGCACAGTGGATTTTATGGTTTCCATCGGGGGCGACGGTTCGTTCATCGACGCCGCAAACTTGGTCGGCGACCTCGGTATCCCGTTAGTGGGTATCAACACAGGGCGCATCGGTTTCCTGTCCGCCATCAAAAAGGACAATTACGAGGCGTGCATCCGCATGATCCTTGACAAACAATACACCTTGGAATCGCGCTCGCTGCTCCATATTGAGGGCAGCGAGCCGTTGTCCTTGGACACGCATTTTGTGGTCAATGACGTCACCGTTCGTGCCACCGACAGCGATTCCATCAATGCCGTTTCGGTCTCCACCGGCGGCCAGCACATCAACACCTATTGGGCCGACGGGCTGATTGTAGCCACCCCGACGGGATCCACTGCCTACTCAATGAGCTGCGGTGGCCCCATCCTGCATCCGCAGACCGACGTGGTGGCGCTCACCCCCATCGCCTCGCACTCTCTCAACGTGCGGCCGTTGGTCATCCCCGCCGACCAAACCTTGGAGATCTCCGTCGATGGGCGCGGCGGAAAATATTCGCTGTGTGTTGATACCCAACGGATTATCCTCAACGACAACGTAAAGCTGTTCCTCACCAAGGAGCGGTTCACCATCCGGACAGTCCTGTTCGACCACGCGAATTTCTACGCCACCATCCGCGAAAAACTGCTTTGGGGGCTCGACAAACGCAACGACTGATACGACTGATACGGCTGTTGGCCGTTGGCCATCAGCTAAAAACCGCTCAATTGGACAACTGAAATTTCAACATTATAGTGTTTATTTTTTTATCCGAATGCAGGTTTTTAAAATCTGTAATAATATTAATTTTGTCAGATTAAAAGTAATTGTGCAAAATTGTATGAGATACGTTAAGCCAATAGTCCGCATTCTATTGAGTATCACGCTTTTAGTGATGCTTGTTTTGGCATTTGTCTATATGCCGAAGCAGCGCTGTGAACGTATCTCAGCCGTGGCCCATACGCAAAATGAGAGCGTCACAGTCAGCCAGGCTGATGTGGAGAGCATGCTGAAGGAGGCAAACATCGAGGTGATAGGCCAGACCATCAAGGAGGTTGACCTGGGTCAGATTATCACGCTGCTGAGCGCCAACCCCTACATCGCCGAGGTCAATTTCGTACACTTTGCGGGCCGGAAGCTGGTCATCGATTACACCCTGAAAGAACTTGTACTGCATGTGTTCACCCCCAACGGTGAGCACTATTTTGTCGATAATGAGGGCAACGTCGTGCCCTTCACCCCTGATGGACTACCTGATGATTGTCAACGGCAACCTGACCGATGCATACAAATCCGGCAAGAAGGCCCCGAAAGGGGTGCAGGATGCCCTCGCACTGACGAAAATAATCAACCAAGACGACTTCTACCAGGCCATGTTCCGCCAGATATACCTCAACAACGGGGGTATGGAGCTCACCAGCGCCATCGGCGGGCAGACCATCCTCTTCGGCACGTCGGAAAACGCTGAAGAGAAACTTCGCAACCTCAAGACTGTTTACGAAAACGGGCTTTCGCACAAGGGTTACAACACGTACGCCCAGCTCGATGCCCGCTACAAAAACCGAATTATTGCAACAAGAAAATAAACCTCGCGTATGGATAAAAATTACTCAAGCAACAATCTGACATTCAACAACATGGCGAGCGACATCGTGGTCGGTCTCGACATCGGCACCACCAAGGTGGCCACCATCGTCGGATATCTGAACAACAAAGGCAAAATCGAGATTCTCGGTCATGGGAAGTCCGCGTCGAAAGGCGTGGAATTCGGCTTGATCCAGAACCTGCTGAAGGCGCAAGAGAGCATCCGCACCTCCGTGCAGCTCGCCTCCAGCCATGCCCGTATAGACGAGATCACGGATGTGTATGCCGGCATCGCCGCCCGCCACATCCGCACCGCCAACTGCAAACACTACATCTTCCGTACCAACCATAACGCACTGATCACCCAAGAGGAGCTCGATTCGATGAAGCATGATGTCGAAAACATCGCCCTCCCACCCGATCAGCAGATTATCGCCATCATCCCGCAGAAATACGTGATTGAGGATTCTGCCGACGGCGCAAGCCACGAGTCCCTCGATCCCGTCGGGGAAATCGGCACCAAAATCACCGGTTACTACCAGATCATCACCGGCAACATTCAGGAAATCAAGAAAATTGACACCTGCATATCCTCCTCCAACATCCATACCGAGGAACTGATTCTGGAACCCATCGCCTCCGGCCTCTCTTGTCTGACCGAAGACGAAAAACAACGCGGTGTAGCCTTGATTGACATCGGCGGCGGCACCACCGACATGGTCATTTTCCAAAACGGCCACCCCAAATTCTGCAAGGTGATCCCCTTCGCCGGCGCTGTCATCACCAAAGACATTGCCAACGTGTGCAATATCCCGGAGGACACCGCCGAGGAACTGAAGATCAACCACGGCAGCTGCATCCCTGAAAAGAGCAGCTCCAGCCGCGTGAGCACCATTCTCCGTCCTCACGGCCAACCCCCGTTGAAAATCACCGACGAGCAGCTCGCGAAGATTATCTACAGCCGCGTCCATAAGGAAATCCTCGGCATCGTGAAAGCGGAACTGGAAAAATCCGGCTGCATGAAGATGCTCCAGAACGGTGCAGGCCTCGTGCTCACCGGCGGCGGCGCAAAACTGCGTCATCTCGTCGAACTTTGCCAGTTCGACCTCGGTCTCAACACCCGTGTCGGCATCCCCGGCATCGGTTTCGCCGATTCCCTCTCCAACGAACTCAAACAACCCCTCTACTCCACCGCCCTCGGACTGCTCAAATACGGTATCGAAAACGAAACCAGAGATTTCCAACCCTCTGACAATGAAGAAGAAACAAGCAACAACCGTCCGGAAGACAACAACGAGCCGAAGGATCGCAAACCTCGCGAAGGAAGAAAATCCGGCCAGTTGATGGAGACGCTCAAAAAGACGTTCAGCAACTTCTTCGAACAGATTTCATAACCAAAAAACCAATACCTTAACCGAAAGTAAAGACACATAAATATGGAAGAAAGTATCAATTTTACACCCGACTTCGGAGCGAAAGAAAACATGTCCACCATCAAAGTGATTGGTGTGGGCGGCGGCGGCAGCAATGCCGTGCAGCACATGTATGCGGAAGGCATCCAAGGGGTTGACTATCTGGTCTGCAACACCGACAAATGTCACTTGGACGCTTGCAAGATACAAGACAAACTGCTGTTAGGCAGCGGTTTGGGTGCGGGTGCTAATCCTGACGTGGCTCGCGAGTTCGCCTCCAAGAGCGAAGACAAAATCAAGGAATTTATCGGTGAGAACACAAAGATGCTCTTTATCGCCGCTGGCATGGGAAAAGGTACCGGTACAGGCGCCTCCCCCGTGGTTGCCAAAGTGGCCAAGGAGATGGGCATCCTTACCGTCGGCGTCGTGACCGAACCCTTCAAATTCGAGGGCAAACGCATCAAAGCCGCCGCTGAGAAGGGTATCGAGGAGATGAGCAAATTTGTGGATTCCCTCATCATTGTCAACAACCAGAACCTGATGAAGTACTACAACTCGCTGCCCATCAACGAGGCATACGGTCAGGTTGATGACATCCTCAAAAACGCCGTGAAGTGCGTGGCCGAAATCATCACCGTCACCTACGGTCAGAACGTCGATTTCAACGATGTGAAGTCCATCATGGAGCACAGCGGCAAGGCCCTCCTCGGCATTGCCACCGCACAAGGCGAAGACCGTGTGCAGAAAGTGCTCGACGATGTACTCAACTGCCCGCTGCTCGAAAATGCAGACATCAGCGATGCCAAAAACTTCCTCTTCTTCGTCACCTACGGTCCTTCCAAGCAGATCACCATGGGCGAACTTGAAGTCCTGCAAGACCGTTTTGACGACATGCAGGCCGACAACGTGCACGTCATTTGGGGGCATGGCCTCGACGAGAGTCTTGGCGACAACATCAAACTCTCCCTCGTGGTCACCAATTTCGACTCCGCCCACGACGAGCAGTCCGAAATCATCATCAACGGTTCCGGCGAGACCATCACCAACGTTGTGGAGGAAAATCCTCAAGTGGAAGATACGGAGAAACGGGTTGAGGAGTTCACCAAGGAGCAGGACCAGATGGTTACCGAAACGCAACCGATTGAGGCTGAGAAAGAGCCGGTGATTGCCAATCCTACGTTCCCCGATATGAGAAGCATGGAGACGCCCTTCACCCCGGCAGAGCCAATTTCCATTCACAACAATGACACCTCCGAGTTATTCAAGGGCATTGACTACGACAATGACGATGACTTTTTCAAAATGGTAAACCAACCGGCCATCAACCGCAGCAGCGACGTATTTTCCACCGTGCAAAGCAAGCCGCAGGTGGCCGTGGAAGAGCCCAGCAATGCGGTCTATTACGAGCTGAAAGACGACACTTTCGACGTCTTTCACGGATTTGCCGACTAAGCGTTGAGTTCCCGCTGCAGGACATCCTCCCAGCGGGCATACGCTTCAAGATACTCTTCGTGGTGACTCCTGTCCGGGGTCACCACTTCTATTTTGCGCAGCGGGCGGAAAGCCTCCTCGGGCGACGTGTAATAGCCGCATCCGAGAGCCGCTCCCGTAGCCACACCAACCGATCCGTCTGTCTCATACAACTCGATCACCGCATCGGCAACTGAAGCCAGGGTAGTGCGGAAAATGGGGCTTAGGAACATATTGGCGTGGCCGGCGCGAATCACCTTCGTGTCCATGCCCGTGGCCTGCATGATGTCCATTCCGTACTTGAACGAGAAGGCCACCCCTTCTTGGGCAGCACGAGCTAACGTACTGGCACTATGATTGTTGAAGTTAATTCCGTGGATTGTCGAACCAATCTGGCGGTTTTCGAGAATGCGTTCCGCTCCGTTGCCGAATGGCAGTATCGTCACCCCTTCGGAACCGATGGGGGATTGCGCCGCCAAATCGTTGAACTGGCTGTAGGACAGTTGCGGTGCCACCATCCGTTTCATCCAGGCATTGAGGATGCCCACGCCGTTGGTGCAGTGCATCACCCCGATGCGCGGCTCGGAGGCCGAATGGTTCACGTGCGCGAACATGTTGATGCGAGAACGCGGGTCTGTACTCACGCGGTCGCTGATGCCATAAACCACCCCGGAAGTGCCCGCCGTAGCTGCAATCTCGCCAGGATTCAGTACATTGAGGGAGAAGGCGTTGTTGGGTTGGTCACCGGAACGGTAGCAAATTGGTGTACCCGCAGAGAGCCCCAGTTCGGCAGCAGCGGAAGCTGAAATACGGCCTTGCTCCCCAAAAGTGGGAACCGTCTCCGCAACCATTTCTCTTGGAATGCCGAAAAAGTATAACAGCTTGTCTGACACCTTGTTATCAGCAAAATCCCAGCTCATTCCCTCCGAAAGACCGGGCACTGTAGTACGCACCTCGCCGGTCATCCGCATAGCGAGATAATCGCCGGGCAACATGTACTTATATATTGTATCGAAAACCTCAGGTTCGTTCTCGCGCACCCAAGCTAACTTCGCCGCCGTAAAGTTACCGGGCGAATTGAGCAGGTGCGTCAGGCAGTAGTCGTGACCGAGCTCCTCGAAAGCCTTTTCCCCGTAGGGCACCGCACGGCTGTCGCACCAGATGATACTGGGTCGAAGCATGCGCAAATCCCTGTCCACCAGCACCAATCCGTGCATTTGGTAGGTAATACCGACGGCTTTCACATCCTCCGCTTTCACGTTGCCGGAGGCCATCGCCTGCCACAGCGCCGTTTTCAGGTAGGTCCACCAGTCGTCGGGATTCTGCTCCGCCCAACCGTTGCGAACGGAGAGGATGGGAGCCTCGCTCTCCGGCGCGAAGCTCTTCGCGACCACCTGCCCGCTCATGCCGTCCATCACGGACACCTTCACGGACGAACTGCCCAAATCAATGCCTAAGAAACAATCCATAACTCGAAATCTTATATTGGACGGCAAAGATACGATTTTTTGTTTGTCTGTTTACCTCAGCCCGTACCTCTCCCTCATCCGCTCCAGCGAGCCGTCGGCCTTCATCTGACGAATCATCTCGTTGGTGAACTGCAAAAGGTCGTCCTGGCCCTGGCGCATCAAAACGCCGATTTCGCTGTGGGTGAAGGGAGTGGCCATCAGGGGGGCGGCAAGGCGTGGGTCGTTCTGGACGTACCACGGGGCCTCGGTGATTTCGGTAATCATCACATCGGCCTCGCCTTGGGCCACCAACCCGGGAATCTCCTCATTGCTCGGGTGGACGATGATCGTGGCGTGGGTGAGATGCTCACGGGCGAACTGCTCGTTCAGCCCGCCGGGATTCACCATCACCCGCACTTCGGGCTTGTCAATGTCCTCCAACGACCGAAAGCGTGTCGAATCTTCCGCACGACAGAGGATGGTCTTGCCGTTGGCCAAGTAACCGTCGCTCATTGCCATGATTTCGAGCCGGGCCTCGGTGATGGTGATGCCGCTGACGGCAAGGTCGAAAGCCTGCGGTTCCGCCAGCACGTCGGCGGTCAGTGTGGGCCATGAGGTAGGAACAAACACGACCCCAATCCCCAACTGCCGGGCCATCTCTTCGGCCATGTCGATTTCGAAGCCCCAATAGGTGCTGTCGGCCTCCAGATAGGAGAGCGGACGGTAGTCGCCGGTGGTGCCGACCAGCAGCACCCCGCGCTCCTGAATCCGCTGCACGGTGGGCCGAATGTCCTTTTGCGGTTTGCATGAAGTGAGGATCATTGCGCCGCAGACGAGGATGGCGGCGAGCACCCGTATGAGGTTCTTTCTCATTTTTATGGTAGTTCGTTGTATTCCTAAACAATGCGCAAAAGTACAATAATTGGGCGTATTTGCAATAAGTGGCAATATTTTTTTTCTTCGCTTAACGCATCATCCTAAAAAAATACTATTTTTGCATTGGTTTTGTATTTGGTAAATTTAGGGGAGGAAAAGGCCGTCGCGAAATATGGAAGTTGTTAATAATTAAAAATATAGGAGGTTTATTATGTTAAAAAACAGAAGTTTGATCGACCCCAACGATTTCACGCGCGAGGAATTCCGTGAAATTTTCGACTTGGGTCACCAGATCATCGCCGATCCGGCGAAGTACAGCAAGAGTTGCGAAGGCAAGATCCTGGCAACTCTTTTTTATGAGCCCAGCACGCGCACGCGCTTGAGCTTCGAAACGGCCATGCTGCGCTTGGGAGGCCAGGTGATCGGTTTCTCCGAGGCCGCTTCCTCTTCCACCGCAAAGGGTGAGAGCATCGCCGACACATTGCGCACCGTGGAATGCTACGCCGACATCGCGGCTATGCGCCATCCCAAGGAGGGCGCCCCGCGTCTGGCCAGCCACTACATCCACATGCCGCTGATCAACGCCGGCGACGGCGGTCACCAACACCCCACGCAGACCCTCACCGACATCCTCACCATCGAGCGGCTGCGCGGAAACGTGGAAAACAAGACCTACGGCTTCTGCGGCGACCTCAAATTCGGCCGCACAGTGCACTCCCTGGTCAAGTTCCTCAGCAACTACGAGGGCGTCAAGTTCATCTTCATCTCCCCCGAGGAGCTGCGCGTGCCGGAATACATCCGCGAAGAGGTGGTCCGCAAGAGAGGTATTCCCTTCCAAGAGGTTGACCAAATGGAGCCCTACATGAACCAACTCGACTTCCTCTACATGACCCGCGTGCAGCGTGAACGTTTCTTCAACGAAGAAGACTACATCCGCCTGAAAGACCGCTTCATCCTCGACAAGGAGAAGATGTCCTACGCCCGTCCCGACACCTACATCCTGCACCCGCTGCCCCGCGTCAACGAAATCAGCACTGAGGTTGATGACGACCCGAGAGCACAATATTTCCAGCAGGCCAAGAACGGCATGTATGTCCGTATGGCTTTGATTTTGAAACTTTTAGGCATTTATTAGACGTAAGATTTGAGACTTGAGACGTTTAAGTCCTAAGTCTCAAGTCTTAAGTCAAAAAAGAGAATAAGAAACAACACCCTTAATTAGAAACATCATGTTAGAAATCACCAGTATAGAAAAAGGTATTGTCATCGACCACATTACCGCCGGCTACGGAATCCAGGTGTTCATATCTGAACCTCGACAAGGCCGATTATAATGTCGCGCTTATCTGCAACGCCTACAGCCAGAAGATGGGCAAGAAGGACATCATCAAGATCAACAATGTCATCGACATCAATTATGATTTCCTCGGGCTGATCGACCCGAATGCCACGGTGAATATCATCGAAGAGGGGAAGACCATCAAGAAGGTGAAGTTGGAAGTGCCTGACAGAGTGGAGAATATCATCCGCTGCAAAAACCCGCGCTGCGTCACCTCTGTGGAGCACTATTTCCCGCACGTCTTCCACCTCGTGGATAAGGAGAAACGCTCCTACCGCTGCGAATACTGCGACGACATCGTGGTTCCTTACCCGGTGAAATAGAGACGCGGAATATTGCGTCTTTTTCGCAATCGCCCTCCTTCGTAACTCGCACATTTATACAGAAATTAGGTCTGTACAAAGATGCGAGTTATGAGGGTTTTTTTTATAGGAAGGCACGCTAAAAAGTTGTATCTTTGCCGCCGATTATTTGACAAATAAAAATAGTAGTAATTTTACAATAGCCTATGTGCAAAACGCTTTACGCTAAACAGAGAACTGAAAGTGCTTTTGCACAGTTACATAGAAATATGAAACGATCGTTTTTCCTCATATTGCTGACATTTTTGTCGGTCTCTGTTTTTGCCCAGCAGGTTACGTTGGAGACCTGCCGGCAATTAGCTCGCGAGCACTATCCCGTGAGCAAAGAGTACGGGCTGATCGACCAAAGTGAGCAATACAGCCTCCGTAACGCCGCCAGCGGATGGATTCCGAAGATACAGCTCATCGCACAAGCCTCTTGGCAGACCGACGCCCCCACTTTCCCCGAGGAGATGAATGAATTGCTTGCCACAGTGAACTGCGAAATGCCGGGCATGAGGCGGGACCAATACATGGTGGGCATTGATCTGTCGCAAAACATCTACGATGGCGGCCGTTCCGCTGCCGAAAAGGGCATCGCACGAGCTCAGGCCAAGACCGAGAGACTTACTGCCGACGTGGCTCTTTACGAGCTGGAAAGCCGCGTGGACAACATCTACTTCGGCATCCTGCTTTTAGAAGCCCAACAAGAACAGCTCAAGAAGCAAATCGCGATTCTGGAAGAGAACAAGCGTCGTTGCAATGTGTTGGTAAACAACGAACTGGCATTGGAAAGCGATGCTGATGCCGTGGAGGTGGAGATGGTGAAGGCCAACCAAGCCATGACCCAACTGCGCTACTCGGCAGATGCTTACCGGCAGATGCTGTCGCTGCTGACCGGACAACCCATTACCGAGGGCAGTCTGGCCATGCCCGAAGACATCACCACCCTGCCTTCGACCATCCAGAGTAACCGTCCCGAGTTGCAGCTGTTGGATGCCAAACTCAGCTATTTGGATGCACAGAAACGGCTGCTCAAAACGGCCGCTCGCCCGCACTTCTCCCTTTTCGCACAAGGCTGGTACGGCTATCCCAGCTTGAACATGTTCGAGAGCATGCAGAATGCCAAATGGACCCTCAACGCAGTGGTTGGCGTGCGTGCCTTATGGAACGTTTCTGCCCTGTTCGGCAATAAAGGTATCAACGAGCAGTTGCTGAACAAACAACAGCAGATTAAGCTGCAACGGGAGGTGTTTGACTTCAACAACAACTTGCAAATCAAGCAGGAAGACAGCGAAATTGCCCGTTTGGAGCAGACGCTGGTTGATGACGAGCGTATTGTGACCCTGCGACGTTCGTTACGCACCGCCGCTGAAAACAAATATGAGAACGGTATCGTCAGCATCACGGATGTGATGGATGCCGTTACGGATGAGGGTCTGGCACTTTCGGCACAGGCACTGCATCAAATTGAATTGCTCAAGAAAAAATACGAACTAAAACATACCACTTATGTCAATTAGGATGAAAAAAGGTCTCCTTTTCGTCGCCACATTGCTGCTTCTGGCAGGTTGCAAGAAGAATCAGGAATTCGATGCCACAGGCACTTTCGAGGCCAAAGAGGTCACCATATCTGCCGAAACGTCGGGCAAGGTGCTGAGCCTGGATTTGGAAGAAGGCCAAGCACTGAAAGCAGGCGACTGCGTCGGCATGATTGACACCATGCAACTTTTCCTGCAACGCGGACAGCTCGTAGAACAGCAGAGGGCCTTGTTGCATAGCAAGCCCAACGCCGAAAAACAGGTGTCATCGCTGCGTGAACAGATTCAGCAGCAGGAACGTGAAGTGGCCCGTGTGGAACGATTGCTGAGTGATGATGTCGCTACACAGAAACAGCTCGATGATGCGCGGACGTATCTGAATGTGCTCCGCAACCAATTGGACGCCACCCTCTCGACACTCAGCACCAGCAACGCCAGCAACGGCAACGCTGCCGCTATGGAATGGCAGATCAAACAGATAGATAATGCTATGACGAATAGCTGCATTGCATCGCCCATCGATGGCACAGTGTTGGTGAAATACGTGGAACAGGGCGAGATGGCAGTTGTGGGTATGCCCATCATGAAAATCGCTGACCTCGAACACATGTTCCTCCGTGCTTTTTTCACCTCCGATCAGCTCTCAAAAGTCAAAATCGGGCAGAAGGTGAAGGTGATTGCCGACTTTGGCGGTGATGAGCAGTACGAATACGAAGGCACTGTGTGCTGGATCTCCGCCGAAAGCGAGTTCACGCCCAAAGGCATCCAAACCCGCAACAGCCGTGCCAACCTCGTTTATGCCACCAAAATTGCGGTGAAGAACGATGGACGGCTGAAAATTGGACTTTACGGGGAGGTGAAATTGTAGGGACGCAATGCATTGCGTCTCCACCCCAGAGAAATTAACGGAAATGCTATGGAAGAATCGATAGTGATCAATGGCATTTCGAAACGCTACGGCAAGGTGCAGGCCCTGCATGGCGTAAGTTTGTCTGTGGGCGAAGGCGAGCTATTTGGGCTGATCGGCCCTGACGGCGCTGGCAAGACCACCCTGTTCCGGCTTCTTACTACATTGCTACTTCCTGACGAGGGTTCCGCCACTGTCTGCGGCCTCGATCTCGTAAAGGATTACCGTCTCATCCGCCAGCAGGTGGGCTATATGCCCGGCCGCTTTTCCCTCTATCCCGACCTCAGCGTGGAGGAAAATTTGCAGTTCTTCGCCTCCATTTTCGGCACCACAATTGAGGAAAACTACAACCTCGTGGCGCCTATCTACAGTCAGATCGAGCCGTTTCGCAAACGCAAGGCCGGCAAACTGAGCGGCGGTATGAAGCAGAAACTTGCCCTCTCCTGTGCCCTCATCCACAAACCCCGCGTGCTTTTCTTGGATGAACCTACCACCGGTGTGGATGTCGTCAGCCGTGTGGAATTTTGGGACATGTTGCAGAACCTCCGCCGACAGGGCATCACCATCCTTGTGTCAACCCCTTACATGGACGAGGCCCAACGCTGTACTCGCGTGGCCCTTATCAGCGGCGGCACCATCCTCGGTGTCGATACGCCCGAAGAAGTTGTCCGCAAGTCGGGACAACCCACCTTCGGAGACGCTTTTATTCACCTGATGAGCCGCCAGTCATGAAGATATTCCTCAGTTTCGTCCGCAAAGAGTTCATCCATATCCTCCGGGATGTGCGCACCATGCTCATCGTGCTGTTCATGCCGGTCGTGCTGATGCTGCTTTTCGGCTTTGCCATCACCACGGAAATCAAAAACATCGACCTGATGGCTGTGGTGGACCAATACTCCCCCGATGTGCGCGGCGAACTTACGGCTTTGGAAAACAACCCCTACATCACCTTCAAAGGGATTATCCACGAACGGGATGTGGATGTCAAGTTGCGCAGCGGAGACTGTGTCGCTGTGGTAATGTTTGCCCGCGACGGTAAACGCAATATCGTGCTCGATGCTTCCAACCCGTCGATTTCGGCCTCGGTGGGCAGCTACCTGACGCAAATCCTGCAAGGGGTGGAAGCGCAAGAGGCTATGAATAACACCCGATTTGGCACGTCGCAGCAGAACGTAAAGCTCCCCGTGACCACCTACATGCGTCATAACCCGCAGCTGAAGTCTGCCTACAACTTCGTGCCCGGCGTGATGGGACTTATCCTCATCCTCATCTGCTCCATCATGACCTGCGTGTCGGTAGTTCGCGAAAAGGAAATGGGCACGATGGAGGTGCTGCTAGTATCACCCGTCAAGCCGATATACGTGGTGCTGCCGAAAATGATCCCCTATTTTGTCATCTCGCTCATCAACATCGCCACCATCCTCCTGATCTCGCATTTTGTGCTGGACATGCCCGTATATGGCAATCTTCCCACCCTGTTGGCGTTGTGTGTGCTCTATATCGTACTCTCCCTCGCCCTCGGCCTGCTCATCAGCACGCTGGTCGAAAGCCAGATGGTCGCTCTGATCATCTGCGCAATGGTGATGATGGTCCCCATGATGATGCTCAGCGGAATGTTGTATCCGCTGGAGAATCTTCCGCCCGGATTGAAGGAGGTTTCCTTCTTTGTGCCCGCCCGCTGGTTCATTGAAGCCATCCGCAAGGTGATGGTCGAGGGCCTCGGCATGAGCGCCATTTGGAAGGAGATGCTCATTCTCACGGCTATGACCGTGTTTTTCTTCGTAGTAAGTCTTAGAAAATTTAATGATAGATTGGAATAGTAAGTGGAGGCTAAACAAAGACATATTGAACGTGTAGATCGAGGCAGGAGAAGCTTCTTCAGTGTCCTTAAGATGTTGATTCGTAAGGAGGTGACGCAGTTCTTCCGCAATAAGTTTTTGCCGACGCTGTTGATTTTCATGCCTATCATGTTGGTTTTGGTGATGCCGTTGGTGAGTCAGATGGACATCCAAAGCATCAAGGTGGCGATTATCGACCATGACCGTTCCACCCTGTCGATGCGGATGGAGAGCCATATTGCCAACACCGACTATTTCCGCATGCAGAGCGGTTTCCGTGACTATGACGACGCCATCCATCAGCTTGACGATGGCAAAGTGGATGTGATTATCACCATTCCGGAGCATTTCGAGCGCGACATGCAGGCCGGACAGGCCAAATCCATCCTGATTGTCGCCAATGCGGTGAATGCCACCAAGGGCGGGCAGGGAATACAGTACGCCGTGCAGACTATTGCCTCGGCCGTGACTGAAATTTCACGCGAACACGGAATGCCCGTTGGGGACGCATCGCTTATCACCATCCAAAACCGCTACAACCCCACGGGAAACTACCGTATCTTCATGCTGCCGGCCCTGATCATTATCCTGCTGCTGCTGAACAGCTGCTTCCTGCCCCTGCTAAACATCATGACCGAGAAGGAGCAGGGCACAATCGAGCAGATTAACGTCACACCAATCACCCGTTTGGAGTTCATCCTCGCCAAACTCATCCCTTACTGGGTTATGGCGATGTTCCTGGTGGCCTTCTCCATTCTGCTGGCTTGGGTATTCTACGGACTGCTTCCCGCAGGCAGTATGGGTGTGATTTTCCTCGGCGCATTCCTCTTCTCACTCTGTATGTCAGGGCTGGCGATTACCCTGGCCAACGTCTCCGACACGATGCAGCAGGCCATCTTCGTCATCTTTTTCTTCGCCATGATTTTCATCCTGATGTCGGGGTTGCTGACGCCCATCCACAGTATGCCCACTTGGGTGCAGTGCATCACCTACACTTTCCCGACGCGCTACGTTATCAATATTTTCCGAGACGTCTATCTGAAAGGCACGCTGCTTTCGGAACTCCGCTTTGACATCCTGATGCTAGTTGTGCTTGCGGTCTTTTTCAACGTGCTTGCCACCATAACGTATAAAAAACAACAATAACGATGATTGACCCGATTATTTCCGTCCGCAACCTCACCAAGCAGTTCGGTGATTTCACCGCCGTTGACCACATCTCCTTCGATGTCCACAGGGGTGAGATTTTCGGTTTCTTAGGGGCTAACGGTGCGGGCAAGACCACCGCCATGCGGATGCTGTGCGGACTCAGTTTCCCCACCGACGGGTCTGGATTTGTGGCGGGTTACGACATCAGCACCGAGAGCGAGCAAATCAAGCGGCATATCGGCTACATGAGCCAGCGGTTTTCGCTCTATCAAGACCTCACCGTGAAAGAGAATATGGAACTCTACGGCGGCATTTACGGCCTGTCGGGGAAAGAAATAGCCGAGAGGGTGGAGCATTTGCTTAACAGGCTGAATTTCGCCGATCATAAGGACGACTTGGTAGGTTCGCTGCCGTTGGGTTGGAAGCAGAAATTAGCTTTCATGGTGGCCGCCATCCACCGCCCGGAGATCATCTTCTTGGATGAGCCCACCGGCGGGGTTGATCCGATGACAAGACAGCAGTTTTGGGAACTGATTCGCTTGGCGGCAGCCGACGGGACCACTATTTTCGTCACCACGCACTATATGGACGAGGCAGAGTTCTGCGACCGCGTCACCATGATGGTTGATGGGCAGATTCGTGCCCTCGATTCGCCCGCCAACCTCCGAAAACAGTACGGGGCTGAAAGCATGGAGCAAGTCTTCTATAAGCTGGCGCGAGAAGCGAAACGGGGTGAGTGACAACCTCTTACATGATCGGCAAGAATCTCCATTGAAAAAATAATCCCCAACCGTTGGCCGTATCGAAAAAAAGTGTATTTTTGCAGCGCAAAACTCAAGGTCTCGTGGCCGAGTGGTTAGGTACTGGTCTGCAAAACCAGGCACTCCAGTTCGAATCTGGACGAGACCTCCAAAATGTAGAGATGCGCATGTCGCGTCTCTACATTTTTTATGTACCTTTGCCGCCGATATGAAACCGCCAAAACTGTTCTATATTCTGCTGATTCTATGGGTGATAGCCGACCTTTTTTTGGCCGCCTTCACGCCCGTGCATGCGGATGAGGCATACTATGCGCTCTTCGGCCAGCACCTCGACTGGGGCTACTACGACCATCCGCCCATGGTGGCGCTACTTACCGCACTCAGTAGCGTTTTTTTCAAGGGAAATCTGTCCATCCGATTCGCCACCGCACTTCTCCACGGCGGAACCGTCTGGCTGGTTTGGAAGACGTTACCCCACAAATCATTGACAAGCAAAGATGTATGGATGTTTTTCGCCATCGCCGCCTCTTTGGTAATGTTTTCGATTTACGGTTTTGTGACCACTCCGGACGCACCGTTGCTCTTTTTCACCGCGCTCTTCTTCTACCTCTACCGCCGTTACCTCTCTTCCCCCAGCTGGCCAATCGCGCTTTCCATCGGAGTGACGCTCGCCGCGATGCTCTACAGCAAATACATGGCCGTGCTGGTGGCCGGATTTGTATTGCTTTCCAATATCAAACTGCTGAAAGACAAGCGGGTTTGGGTTGCTGTCCTACTTGCCGCACTGCTTATCGTACCGCACATCCTCTGGCAGGTCCACCACGATTTCCCGAGCTTCCAGTACCACCTGATGGGCCGCAACAAGGGTTTCCGACTGCAATATCTACTGGAATATATCCCGAATCAACTTTTCGTCTTCAACCCCGCATGTCTCTGTCTTGCCGTCTATTTCTGTTGGAAAAAGCGCGAAACGGATAATCTTTTCGAGCGAGCGTGCCTCTTTACCACCGCCGGTTTCCTTCTCTTTTTCTGGGTGATGACGGTAAAAGGCCATGCGGAGCCCCGTTGGACCGTCGCCGCCTCCGTACCGATGATTATCCTGCTTTGGCATGAGCTTCGTAACGAACAGTGGCACAAATGGTTGACGAGAGGTATAGTTCCTATCGCCTGCATTGTGCTGCTGTCCTGCGGTTTCGTCCCCACACTGCTCTCACAGAGTTCTTCGACGAGCCCGAACGGACACGAACTCGTCACGGCGATTCACAAAAAGTGCGGACATACGCCTGTTATCTTTGTCGGCTCCTTCCAAGAAGCCTCCCTCTATCGCTTCTACACGGACGATAACGCGGTCACGCTCAGTTCTTTCTACACCCGCCACACCCAATTCGACCTTTGGCAGTTCGACACGCTTCTGCAGGGAAAAGCCGTTTGCGTGATCGACGATGCCTACAAACGTCATATCCGAGACGGCTTCACGACCATACACGATGAAAAGATCCGTTTCTATTATCGGGAGATAAGCTCTTTCCAGGGGGCGAACCGGATTGAGGTCACGGTGAATCGATACCGGGTGTCTGGAGATTCCCTGCTGCTGGATTTGACCATGTACAACCCTTATTCCCAAGACTTTACCGTCAACCATCCCGAATGCCCCATCACGCTGTTTGTCGGATACATGTCCGGCGAGCATCATCATACCCTGTACTGTCCCATCTCGCCCGACCTGATCATTCCCGCCAAAAGTAGCGTGACACTCTCCACCGCCACGGATACCGTTCCAAACGCACCCTTTGTAATCTGCCTTGACAACGGAATGAACCGCTCCGTGAACAGCAAACCCATCAAAATCAAGGATCATTGACAGGTTAATAATAAACTCATTGCCTAAAAATAGTATTTTTGCGGCCCAAATGTAACAATATGCTACTGTTAAACGATTTCTTTTATAGCCACTGGTTTGATTGGGACAAGCAGCTGTTCCAGTTCATCAACGGCCACAACTCGCCCTTTTGGGACCAAGTGATGCAGGTGATTACCAGTACCCAGTTCGGATTGGTTTTCTGCCTGATTCTGTCCATCATAACGTTTGTTTTTTACCGGAAAAAAACGTGGAAAATTCTGCTGTTCATCGCGGTTGTGACGCTGTCGGCGGATGCGTTTGGCGCAAGGGTGCTCAAAACCTCCATACAGCGGTTGCGCCCGTCGCACGATACGGAATATCACGGGGATTATGAGGTGCACCTGCTTCAAAGAAAAGACGGAACTTACTATCGCGGAGGCCGTTACAGCTGCCCATCGAACCACGCCATCAACTATCTGACCACTTCGCTTCTCTTTTTCTACTTCTTATCACCCAAAGTCCGTCGGAAATGGCTATTAGGCATATTCGTCTTCGGCACCACCTTGTTGTCTTGCTACAGCCGTATCTATGTGGGAGTCCACTACCCGACCGACATCCTATTTGGCTGGCTGATCGCGGTATTGATTGCAGGCTTGGCGACTTGGTTGGAGAAAAGGTTCAATATTGTAGAGCCGCCATATTATGGCGGCTCTACAGACCGGTAATTACAATCTTTCGATCCTTCGCCGCCCGTAACCCGAATACGGTTTCACGGACCTCATCAGTTTCGAAAGTGTGATTCACCGCCCCTTCCGGATAGACTTGCAAGCGTAATCCTGATCGTTCGCCCGTGAGGTATGGCGCCAGCTGACCATTGTCCGCTTCCCGCAAATAATTCAGCAAACTGACAATTCTCCGCGATGACAAGTGCTTGTTGTACTCGCTATTATGCAACGGGCTGGCAAAGCCGCGAATCACCAAATCCACCGTATCGCCATTCGACATTGCCTCTGTAAGATACTGTTGCAGAAGCTGTAAGCGCGCGTAACCCGTCTGCACGGAATCGCGCATAAATCCCGCCACCGCATACATCGCCCTACGCTGCTCTTCACCCGAAAGCCCTTGCCCCGATTTGCGGATATACTCCTGAATATCACCGATATACGCATTGTACAACGACAGATAATCCTGCTCGGTAGTGTCAAAAACGGACTTTGGGTCAGGACAGTCGTTTTGGAAATAGAGCGTGATGGGCAGCACGGAGGCAATCTTTTCGTGAATGTCCGGTTCTGGCGGCAACACGACCGTATCTTTCTGAGGCTTAGACCATTCCACATAGAAAATATCGTTACAGCAGGTATCGTCATCCACCATATCACGATAAGGTCTGTTCGAGGAGAGAAAGGCGCTCCTTCCATCTTGATTTACAGCAAAGTAGAAATCGTTATAAACGGAATTGAACGGCCGATCTAAATGTTGGACCGACATCCATCGACCCAGCGCCCCTTCACTACAAAAAATGTCGAAATCCCCCATGCCATGATGTTCGTCCGAACTGAAATAGAGCACGTTAGCCCTCTTATCGTAGAACGGCGTAACCTCTTCCCCGTCAGTATTGATGACCGGTCCGAGGTTCACTGGCTGCTGGTAATGGCCGTTTTTGCAGATGGAGTACCAAATGTCGGTTTTCCCATACCCTCCTGGGCGGTCGGAGACAAAATAAAGAACCTCATAATCAGGATATTCCACCAGACAAGGCTGCATGGCGGAACAATCGTTTTCGTTTATCACCGACGGCAACCTCTTGGGTTTCTGCCAGTTACTGCCACGTTTTTCCGTATGCCACAGGTCACAGCGCAAATCGCCTTCCCCCACCCGCACGCACCGCGTCAGAATCATCCGCTGCCCGTCTTCACTGAGGCAAAAGTTGCTGTTGAAATACTTGGGATGGTTCACGGACGACGACTTCGGTTTCACCGATACGAACCGTCCATTCGACAGGGCTTTGGACTCGTAAAGATAACAGTACCAGTTCGTTTCGAAGAAATGTTCCACATCCTCGGCGGCATCATTGCGCAGGGAAGTAAACAAAAAGGTGGAATCAGATAGCAGCCGGCAGGCATATTCCGAAAAAGAGCTGTTGACTGATGATGGTAACGGCTTGATGGTCACAATGATAGAATCTTCCGTCGGCATGATAACCGCATCACTGTTTTGCGCCCCCGCTGGTATCCACCAAGACAGCGCAAAAACCGTAATCCATAATATCTGCGACTTAACTTTCATTCTTCATTAAACCTTAAACCCTAAACCTTAAACTCACATAATGTCATACGGGCACGGCTCCTTCCCAATCCTTGTGATGGTTTTTTTCTTGAAAATGTACGAGATTGCGATTTCCACTCCGCCACGCCCGTGAGTAGCCACCACAAACGGCGACACATTCACGTCATACGCGAGGGAGAAACGAAGGTTTTGCCAACTCACGAACCCATTGAGAACCAACGCGTCATTCCAGCGATATAGGAGTCCACCGCCCAGCGTATAGAGGGTGGTATAGCTGTTTTTCTTCTTGAAATATTCCACATTGCATCCAAAGAGATATTCGCTAAACGAACGTTGCCATGTGGCGTAAAACATTGGCGACAAGGAGATTTCGCGATTGAGGGCAATCTGCGAATAGAAGTGGGCGGTGTATTTGACGGGAAGCCGTGCATGGGAATCCCCAAACCCGTAGAATGGCCGGTTGATGTGCGCCGCACTGAAAGCCACCCGCAACAGTACGTTTTTTTTGGGCAGAAAGCTCCAAAACGCACCCGCGCCGACATCCGGATATAATCGTTGTATTGTCTCAAAATTCTCACCAGCAGGTAGATATGGGTAGAAAACGCCGTCCACAAACTGGTTATCCCACGTGCCTTGGTCGAAATCGAAATGGTTGTTGATGATGCCGCCGTAAAGTCCCAATCCGATCTTGTGGCGGCTATGACGGCCAATGTTTTTAATGTACGACAGCGAAATAATCGCCTGCACGGAACTGTAGTTCAAATCGCCGGCCTTGTCGCCGTTGAAGGTGAGCCCGATGCCCAAAAGTTCCTGCCGTCGGTGGTTCTTATAGATTGCGCCATCGACCTCCGCGCCCATAGTCATGAATGGGGTGGTAACAGAAAGCCACTGCTCCCGCATGATGACGCCAGCGCGCACCACACCGTCAAAAGCGCCTGTCAATGAAGGGTTTACCCCCGTCGGGTTAGCATAAAACTGGGAAAAGTGATAGTCCTGGGCGAAAGTTATCTTAAAAAAAAAAGTCAAGGCCATCAGCAGGAGCATCACATAGCGGTATTTCTCGTTCCAGCAGTTTTTAAGATACCGCCGCAACTCGTTCTCCCGCGGATTGTTCTGCGGTTCATAGAGTTTCGTGCCCGCAATCTGCTCGGGCAGAAACTCCTGCTGCACGAAATTGTGTTCAAAATCGTGGGCATATTGGTAGCCTTTATGATAGCCCAACTCCTTCATCAGCTTGGTCGGGGCATTGCGGACATGCAGCGGCACAGGCAGGTCGCCTGTCTGCTTGACGAGCGCGATGGCGTTGTCAATGGCCATATAGGAGGCGTTGCTCTTGGGCGAAGAAGCCAGGTACACAGCCGTTTGCGAAAGGACAATCCGCGCTTCGGGCATCCCGATGACATTCACAGCCTGGAAGCAGTTATTGGCTAACAGCAGCGCGTTGGGGTTGGCGTTGCCGATGTCCTCGGAGGCCAAAATCACCATGCGGCGGGCGATGAAAAGCGGATCTTCGCCAGCCACTAACATCCGGGCCAGCCAATAGACCGCCGCATTGGGGTCACTGCCACGCAATGACTTGATGAAAGCGGAGATAATGTCGTAATGTTGCTCACCCTTTTTATCGTAGAGAGCAAGATTCTGCTGGATGACGTGAATAATCTGTTCGCGGGTGAGGGTAATCACACCATCCACCGGCGGAGTCATCCACGACACCAACTCAATGGCGTTCAAGAGTTTGCGGGCATCGCCACCGGAAATGCGCAGCAGGGCTTCCGTGTTCTCCAACTTGATTTTGCAGTTCATCTGCCCTTCGAGGTAGGTGATGGCCGTCTGCAGTAACTTTTCAAGATTCTCCTTGGAAAGCCCTTTCAGCACATAAACCTGGCAGCGGGAGAGCAACGGGGAGATGACCTCGAAGGAGGGGTTCTCAGTGGTGGCACCGATGAGGGTGACCACCCCCTGTTCCACCGCACCGAGCAGTGAATCCTGTTGGGATTTGGAGAACCGGTGAATTTCGTCGATGAAGAGGATGCAGCGCCGTTCGGACTTTTTAGCCTTATCGATGACCTCACGGATGTCCTTCACACCGCTGCTGATGGCGCTGAGTGTGAAGAATTCCGCATCGATTGCGTTGGCAATGAGCAGCGCGAGGGTGGTTTTGCCCACGCCAGGCGGCCCCCAAAAGATCATCGACTGGATATTGCCGCTCTCGATGGCCGTGCGCAACACCGCCCCTTCACCCATCAGGTGCTCCTGACCGATGTAGCCCTCAATGGAATGCGGGCGAAGGATCTCTGCCAACGGCTGCTTCTGCATTACTCGAAATTTGGAGTGCAAAGATATACAAATTCCGAATATGCAAGGAGAAATGTTTTTCCCGTTGTAGAGACACACGGCCGTGCGTCTCTACAGGCACACGCACACAATAGAGCGTATGCGTTTCGCCCCTACGGCAATTTGGCAGTAAGGTATTCGAAATCCTGCAACGACAACTGCTCCGCACGTTTCGTGAACAGCGGCTCGGCTTCTACAAAGGCTTTATCGAAGGGCAACGACTGCAGGGCGTTGCGGAGGGTTTTGCGGCGGTAGTTGAAGGCGGTTTTCACCACCGTGCGGAAGGTTTTCTCGTCACAGTTCAGCTTCTTGTCGAAATTGCGGGTGAGGCGGATGACGGCAGACTTCACTTGCGGCGGCGGCGTAAACTCATGTTCCCCGACAGTGAAGAGGTACTCGGTGTCGTAAAAAGCCTGCAGCAGCACACTGAGGATGCCGTACTGCTTGTTGCCCGGCTTGGCACACACCCGCTCGGCCACCTCCTTTTGGAACATGCCAACCACCTCCACCACGCTCTCTTTCTCGTCCAAGACCTTGAAGAGAATCTGCGAGGAGATGTTGTAAGGGAAGTTGCCCACAATCACCTTCGGGCCAACGTAGAAATCCGACAGCGGATATTGCAGAAAGTCGCCATGGATCAGATTGTTACCGAGCTCTGGAAAATGCGTCTGCAAATACTCCACCGACTCTTCATCCAGCTCAATGACCGCAAACTGCGGGAATTCGCGCTGCAACAAATACTGCGTAAGAACACCCATGCCCGGCCCGATTTCTAAGACGTGCGCATCGGGCGTGAGCACCGCATCCGCGATGTCCTGTGCAATCGCCTGATTGTTCAGAAAATGTTGTCCTAACCGTTTTTTTGCTCGTACCATATTATTAGACTTAAGACTTAAGACTTGAGACTTTGACATAAATACCATTTTGTACGTTTTCCGCCCCAAAGTCTTACGTCTTACGTCTCACGTCTATTATTCGGCAAAAATAACATATTTATTTATCATTGTGACAGAATGAAGATTTTGTATATTTGCCACTTAAAATATTAAAACTATCTAACTGATTATCAATTTAATAAAATTATGCCGAAAATTTCCCAAAAAGGTGCAAGTATGCAGTCTTCCCCTATCCGGAAGCTGGTTCCTTTCTCCGATGCCGCCAAGAGCCGTGGCATCCATGTCTATCATTTGAACATCGGTCAACCCGATATCGAGACCCCGAAAGGAGCCCGTGACGCCGTGCGCAACGCCGATATTCCGGTGATCGCTTACAGCCACTCCGCCGGTAACCTCAGCTACCGCAAAAAACTGGTGGAATACTACCACAGTGTGGGCATCGAAATCACCACCGACGAGATCATTGTCACCACCGGCGGCAGCGAAGGCCTCCTTTTCGCCTTCAACAGCTGCATGGATCCGGGCGACGAAATCATCATCCCTGAGCCTTACTATGCCAACTACAACGCTTTCGCCACGATGTGCGGCGTAGTGGTAAAGCCCATCGTCTCCACCATTGAGAACGGTTTTGCATTGCCCTCCATCGAGGACTTCGAGAAGGTCATCACCCCGAGAACGAAGGCGATTATGATCTGCAACCCCAACAACCCCACCGGCTACCTCTATTCCAAGGAAGAAGTCCTGAAGTTAGGGGAGATCGTCAAGAAACACGACCTTTTCCTCTTCGCCGACGAGGTGTATCGTGAGTTCTGTTACGACGGTGCTCAGCACTTTTCCGTCATGGAACTGACTGACATTGCCGACAACGTGGTGCTTTTGGACTCTGTGTCAAAGCGTTACAGTGCTTGCGGCGTGCGTGTGGGTGCGTTCATCACGCATAACAAGGAGGTCTATGACACCGCAATGAAGATGGCACAGGCCCGTCTGAGCCCGCCGTCCTACGGTCAAATCCTTGGCGAGGCTGCCGTCGATACCCCGAAGGAGTACTTTGAGGGTGTCAACAAGGAGTATGTGGCCCGCCGCAACACCATCGTCAACGGCGTGAACGCCATCCCGGGCTGCTTCGTGCCGATGCCGAAGGGTGCATTCTACTGCGTCGCCCGTCTGCCCATCGACGATTCCGACCGTTTCTGCCGCTGGTTGCTCGAAGATTTCAACTACAACGGCGCCACGGTGATGTTCGCGCCGGCCACGGGATTCTACTCCAAGAAGGGTCAGGGCGTAAACGAGGTCCGTATCAGCTACTGCCTCAACGTCTCCGATCTGGAAAAGGCCGTCGAGTGCCTCCGCGAAGCCCTGAAGGTCTATCCCGGCCGCACGAACTAACCTTGGCTGTTGGCCATTGCTGTTGGCTATAAACGATCGATCATGACTATGATTTTAAGAAACATGCATACCGGAAAAGATGTGGCGGGTCACCACCTGCTGCATCTTTTTCTGCTTTTTGTGCTGATGCTGTCCGCCTTTTCGGTACAACAAGCGACGGCCCAGCGCACAAAGCCCTCTTATCAAACGGATTTCTCCAGCAAGGATTATGTCGATACCGCTGCGCCGATGATTTGGTTAGACGCCCACCTCGCCTACCACTTTCCGATGGGCGACCTGAAAAGCTACTTCAAGAATAATTTCGCGGTGGGTCCCGGCTTCACCTTCAAATCGAAGAGCAACTGGACGGTGGGATTCCACTTCGATTATATGTTCGGTGCCAACCTGCGCGACCCCAACTACTTCAACGGCACGCTGGCCAATGACAACGGGATCGTCATCGACGGCAACGGGCTGGTGTCGCAGGGCGGCATCACCGCCGAGGGCCGTTACTGGTCCCTCATGGCCGACTTCGGAAAGATCATCCCCGTGGATCGCTGGAAAAACTCCGGCATCTGGTTGCGCATGGGGCTCGGTTACTTCAGCCACAAACTTCGGGTGGACGACGTAAGCAAACAGTACCCGCAGCTCGATGACAACTACGCCAAAGGCTACGACCGCCGCTCAGGAGGTTTCGCCCTGAACCAGTTTATCGGCTACCAATTCATCCGCAAGAACCGGATGCTGAACTTCTTCGTCGGCATTGAGTTCCACGAAATGTGGACCAAACCGAACCGCAACTACATCTTCTTCGAAGGCCCCACCGCCGATATGCCCGCCAAATTCAGCGGTCTCATCGGCATCAAGGCCGGCTGGAACATCCCGCTGTACGAACGGAAGACAACGACGACGTTTTATTATCGATAAGGTTACCGTAGAGACGCCATAATATGGCGTCTCTACCATTGAAAAATGAGAATACTATACACGATAGGGATTTGGTTTTACGGCCTCGGTATCCGCATTGCGGCGCTTTTCAACGGGAAGGCGAAGCTGTGGGTGCAGGGCCGAAAGGGCATTTTCTCCGAATTGGAGAAGACCTTTGCCGCGAAACCGTCCCCCGTGTGGATGCATTGCGCCTCTTTGGGCGAATACGAGCAAGCCAAACCTCTGATTGAAAAAATCAAATCAGAAAATCCTGACATCCAGATTCTTACCACTTTCTTTTCACCGTCAGGATATACGCAAGGTATCAAAGACAAACTTTCCGATTTTGTCTTTTACCTGCCCTTGGATTTGCCGCGAAACGTACGCCGCTTCCTCAATATTGTGCAACCGAGAACGGCCATTTTCGTGAAATACGAGTTCTGGTACAACTACATGTATCAACTGCACAAAAACAGCACACCATTCTACTACATCAGCGCCATTTTCCGTGAAAAGCAGCACTTCTTCAAGCCTTACGGACGCTGGTTCGCGAAACAGCTGCAGACCGCCACGCACTTCTTCGTCCAAACGGAAAAGTCCAAAGAGCTATTGGAAAGTATTGGCATCGAGCAGGTTACTGTATGTGGTGACACCCGTTTCGACCGCGTGAGTGCCATTGCTGCGAAAGTGCAGCCTTTCCCGTTTATGGAAACCTTCCGTCAGAATCGGAAAATCATCGTGGCAGGCAGCACCTGGGGCCCTGACGAACAGCTGTTGGCACAATTATTGCAAGATTTTCCAGGTTACAAACTGGTTGTCGCACCCCACGAAATCACCCGAAAAGAGGAAGTGAAGAATACGTTTTCCGCATACAAGACCACCCTTTACTCTTCCATGAAAGAAGAGCAATTGGCTGATTCGCAAGTACTTGTCATTGACACCATCGGCATTTTGAGCCGGTTGTACCAATACAGCCACGTCTCCTACATCGGTGGGGCGTTCAAAACGGGCCTGCACAACATCTTGGAGGCCGCTGTCTATGGAAAACCGCTCTTTTTCGGTCCGCATTACGACCATTTCAACGAAGCGGTGAAACTCGTGGAACGGAAAGGGGCTTTTTCGGTCAATTCTGCTGAGAAAATGAAGGAAACGATGACAAAATTCGAGCAAAGCCCCGAATATTACACCCAAACCTGCGACATTTGTCAGCAATATGTGGCGGAGAATGCAGGTGCGGCGGACAAGATATACAACCAAATCGAGAAATCCATCCGTTGAAAATATTCACATTAAAATCTTAAAAATATGAGCAAAACATTAAAAACCGTTCTGATTATTGTGGGCATCGTCCTTGTGTTGGCGGCCATGTTCGTGAAACCGTATAACAATATGGTGCAGAAGGACGAAAGCTGCTCCAAGGCCTGGGCCGATGTGGAGAACGCCTATCAGCGCCGTATGGACCTGATTCCCAACTTGGTGAAGACCGTCCAAGGTGCCGCCGATTATGAAAAAGGTACTTTGACGGAGGTGATTGAGGCCCGTGCGAAGGCTACGTCCGTGCAGGTGGATCCAAACAACCTCACCGAGGAGTCCATCGCCAAATTCCAAGCAGCTCAAGATCAGCTGAGCTCCGCATTGAGCCGCCTCATGGTGGTCGTGGAACGCTATCCCGAGCTGAAAGCCAACCAGAACTTCCTCGAACTGCAGGCGCAGTTGGAAGGCACAGAGAACAGAATCGCTGTGGAACGTGGAAAGTTCAACAAGACGGTGAACGATTATAACAGCTACATCCGCAAGTTCCCGAACAACATCATCGCCGGCATGTTCAACTTCGACAAGAAGGGCTATTTCAAAGCGACTGAGGGTGCGGACAAGGCTCCGGATGTGGAGTTCAACTTCCATAGTTTGATACGGAATTGAAACGCCTGATAAGCATACTGATTGTCATCGCAGCCGTTTGGTCCGGCGCGGCGAAAGCCACAGACGCTATACCGCCTGTGCCCAATCCGCCGCGCCTGGTCAACGACTTTGCCGGCATCCTCACCCCCGAACAAATTCAGGAAAAGGAGAACCGGCTGGTGGCCTTCAATGACTCAACCACAAACGTCATTTGTGTGGTAACAGTCAATGACTTAGGTGATTATACTGCCGCAGAGTTTGCCTACGAGATTGGTGAACGGTGGGGTGTCCGTTCCACCGACGACAAGCGCAACGGTGTAGTTCTGTTGCTGAAACCCCGCAATGAAACGTCCGGCGAGGTTTACATTTCCGTGGGTTATGATTTAGAGGGCGCCATTCCCGACGCCATTGCGAAACGTATCATCGAGACGAAAATGATGCCCGCCCTGCGCGAAGGGGACTACAACGCGGCCATCGACTCGGCATTAGCGTACATTCTGCCCCTCGCCGCAGGTGAAATCTGCGAACTGCGGGACGATGACGAACCCGTTACCGTGGCTGATGTGGTTATAGTGATCTTTTTCATCCTCGCCATTGTGATCGTTCTCATTTACTTTTCTAAAAAACACCCCAACAGCAACGGCGGAAGCGGCCACTATGGCGGCTCCTTCTTCCCGCCCACCAACTGGACCGATTACAGCGGCGGCTATCGCGGCGGCTACGGCGGCGGTGGCTTTGGCGGCTTCGGAGGAGGAGGCTTTAGCGGCGGCGGCTTCGGTGGTTTCGGAGGCGGTGGCGGCTTCGGTGGCGGCGGCGCTGGAGGAAGATTCTGATTAATGCAGAATGTAGAATAAGGGGGACGTGGAGACGCAATGCATGGCGTCTCTACGAATTATCAGTAACCGTGTAAACCTTAAACCCTCAACCTTAAACATTAAACCAAAATGAACTATTACATCAAAAACGCGACAATAGTGAATGAAGGTGAGACATTTAGTGCTCACCTTTATATTAAAGACGGCATCATCGCCAAGATTGTGCGCGACGGCGACCGTTTTGAGCCAGAAAAGACGCAAATTATCGATGCGCGGGGTAAATATCTGATTCCCGGTGTGATAGACGAGCATGTTCATTTTCGCGAACCGGGGATGACTGCCAAGGCCGACATCAGCAGCGAGAGCCGGGCGGCAGTGGCTGGGGGTGTCACTTCCTATATGGAGATGCCCAACACGGTGCCTCAAACCACCACACAGGCCCTTTTGCAGGAAAAGTTCGACCTCGCGGCAGAAAAATCGCTGGCCAACTACTCGTTCTACATCGGCGCGACCAACGACAATCTGAACGAAATCGTGAAAACCGATCCCGAAAAAGTCTGCGGGGTGAAGCTGTTCATGGGTTCCAGCACCGGAAACATGCTGGTGGACCAAGAATCCGTCCTCGAAACACTCTTCAAGGAATCGCCGTGCCTGATTGCCGCGCACTGCGAAGATGAGGAAATCATCAAACGTAATACACAGCATTACAAAGAGTTGGTCGAAAAGCACGAGATATTGCCGAATGCTTCGATACACCCACTTGTGCGCACGGAGGAAGCCTGCTACCGTTCAACGGAAAAAGCCGTGAAATTGGCCCAAAAAACAGGGGCGCGTCTGCACGTCATGCACATCTCCACCCGTAAGGAACTGCTTCTTTTCGACCCGCATATCCCATTGGCATCCAAAAAGATAACTGCCGAAACCTGCCCGCACTACCTGCTGTTCGACGACCGCGATTACGACCGTTTCGGTTTCGCTATCAAGTGCAATCCGGCTATCAAGTCGGCCCAAGACAGACTCGAGATCTGGCGGGGAGTCAAAGACGGCTACATCGACACTATAGGCTCCGACCACGCGCCGCACCTGCGCGAGGAAAAGCTCACCAACAGTTACTTCACCGCTAAGTCGGGATTCCCTTCCATCCAGCACAATTTCGTGCTGATGGCCGACAATTTCAAACGCAACAACCTATCTATTGCGGATTTAGTGAGGCTGATTTGCCACAATCCCGCGTTACTGTACCATATCGACCGCCGAGGTTTTATCCGCGAGGGCTATTTCGCCGATTTAGTCATCGTGGACACGGAAGCCAATGAGCTGATTACCAACGAGAATGTCCATTACAAATGTGGCTGGACCCCTTACGACGGAATAGCCACGCACACGAAAGTGACCCATACGTTCGTGAACGGGAATCTGGTTTACGAAAATGGACGCTTTGATGAAGAAAGTCGGGGAGAACGATTGAAGTTTAAGGTTGAGAGTTGAGGGTTTGAGGGTTTAAGGTTTGATATGTAAAGCTTTACGTATCAGGTTGTTCACATCCTCTGATATGTGCCAGTAGTAGCAGGTCACGATAGTGATGGCCAGAAGGAGACAGCTCTTCGCCCCGGCATCAATAAGCGCATCCGCCTTTATCGAGAATGGGAGGCTCATAAATTGTGGATAAATCCACTTCACCCAACCGTAATTCAGCAGCAGCAGCCCAGCAAGCAAAACCAAAACTTTCAGCTGGGCTTTGGAAAAGATATTGATATTCAGCTTCGTCCACACCAAAACCATCAGACACGCATAGAACGTGAAATAGGAAATCAGGTGGGATAGCGAAGCACCGTTGATGCCCCAACGAGGAATCAGCAGCACATTCAGCACAACTGCCATCGCAGTAAGCATAACAGTGAAAACAAACGACCAATAGTAGTATTTGGAATAGTTGAGGGCGCTGGAACTGACAAACAGCGTGGAATTTATGCACTTGGCGATGCCCAAAATCAGCACCACGCTCTTGCCTGCTTCATACTTGTCGCCATTGGGCAGCAGCATAAACAGCGCATCAATGTTGATCCAGATAAAGAAAAAGATGAGAAAACTCGACAGCATCAAGTGCAAAGAAACTGATTTACAAAGCGTTTCCGCATGAGCATAATCCTGATCCTTGAATGACTGCGCTATTTCCGGCTGCACGATGGCATTCAACGACCGGTTTGGCACTTCCACCACCGTGGCGATATAGTTGGAGATAGCGTAAATACCTGTAAATGAGAGACCCATACCCGCACTCACAAAAAACGTGTTGAGCAACGGCATCACATTCACCGTAATGGCATTCAGCAGCATGAAGAGCGTGTAAAACCCGATATCCTTCAATAACGGCTTTGTAAACACCTTGAAATCAGGCTTGAAGGAGATTTTACCCAAGGTAAGCAAGTAGAAAAAGTCAACAAGAGCGGCAATGAAATAGGTGATGCAGATTCCTACCACAAGTCCATCCAAATCAATGACTTGCCAGTAGCCGTACAGCAAATAGGTCACCAGCAGCCCGACACGCACGCCCACCTCGCGTACAAACTTCGGCACTACAATGCGCATCAGCACGTTGGCGTTGGCCTCGAACACTGACTGGTAAAGCATGAACAGCGAAAGCGGGAAAACGAACCGATAGTAGGTGACAAACAGATCAGAATTTTTCGAAAACGTCTGGATGATAGTGCCTTCCAGACATTTGGCCACTAACATAAAAAGGAGGAATCCGACAATCGGGATCACCAATGTCCAAAAGAAAAAACCGTGATGCTTCCCTTCTTCATCTTTGAAATAGGGAAAGAAGCGGATGATAGAGGAACTTGTACCAAGCTGGGCGAAACTGGCAAAAAGGATGGCGGCATCAATCAGCACACGGGTAAGACCGACCTCCTCCTGCGTCAGGTACCTCGTGATAATGAAAAACGTGGTGAAAAACCCGACGGCAATTCCCACGTAATTGACTATCGTACCTCTAATGCTCTGTTTGATTACAACGCCCATAACGGATTACCTGATGGACAAACAACGGATTTTTACCTTGCCGAAAACCTATTTCGTCGGGATTTTCAGTTTCTGCCCAACCTGAATGGCGTTTTTGTTGGCGAGTTTGTTATAATCCGCGAGATAGTCGGCGGTGGTGTTATAACGGCGCGCTATGGACGAGAGGGTATCGCCCTGCCGGATGGTATAGGAAGTGTAGCTCGCCTGCGGCTGCACGGGCTTGATTTCCGGCTGCGGCTTGGCCGTGACAGGAGCACCAATGGTATCGCATTTTGTTGATACCGAATCTGTTGTCCCATTCTCAGCAATCATCTTGGTGGAATCCTGCGCCGACTGCTTTGCATTCGGGTTCGGCACTTTGACCGTCGTGCCTTTCTTGACAATCAGCTTTTGCCCAACGCGCAAGTTGGTGCTGCGCAGATGGTTCCAAGACTTGATATTGCCAACCGAGGTATGGTATTTGGAGGCAATCTTTCCTAACGTCTCCCCCTTCCTGACCGTGTGGTATTTGTTCGGGGTCTTCTGCACAATCATCATGCCATCGTCAGTCACGGTGCCGTTGGAAGAAGCCACCACATTCAAATCCTTGGTCGGGTTGAAGTAGGTGTCGTAATTGTATCTCGGGACGGAATCAGCCATGGCAATATAGCGCAGCAGATCGTTGGAACGAAGTCGTACTGGCATCGGCTGGCTGAAGGCCGGAATGATGTCTTTCTTGTATTGCGGATTCAAGGATTTGATTTCGTCATAGCTGATACCCAGCACGTTAGCAATTTGCTGGAAGTGGGTTTCCTTGTTAATCATGATGGTATCGACATCCGAGGGGATGGAAATCTGCGCGGGCTGGATGCCGTAGAGGTTGTGGTACGTCATCATGTACATGGCACCGATGAAAGCGGGGAAATAGTTCTGGGTTTCGCGGGGAAGGTAGGGATAAACGCCCCAAAAGTCGGTTTTGCCACCAGAACGCTGTATAGCTTTACGTACGTTGCCAGCGCCACAGTTGTAGGCGGAAATCGCTAATCCCCAGTCACCGAAGATGTTATAGAGATCACGGAAGTGGCGGGCGGCAGCATCGGTAGCTTTGTAGGGGTCCCGACGATCGTCCACGTAGGAAGTAACCTCCAAACCGTAAAGTTTGCCCGTGCCGTACATAAACTGCCAAATACCCGTCGCACCCGCAGGCGAAACGGCCGTGGGATTCAGCGCCGACTCGATAATCGTGATATAGACCAGTTCCTCGGGCAGGTCGTATTTGTCGAAAATGGCCTTCATCCACGGGTAATAGTACTGCGCTAACCCCAAAATCACAGACGAACTGCGCTGACGTTGCACGGAATAAAGTTCGATAAAACGTTTAACCTTGTCATTATAAGCCACTTGGATGGGTGTATGAATCTGACAGAGGCGTTTGTAAATCAAGGAATCGTTGTTGTCGTATTTTGTGGTGTCATCAGTCAATTTGGAAAGGACGGAGTTTTGAGAGGCGAGATCGCGCTTCACGTACCAGACATTCAGCAGCGAATCCATCAGACGTATTTCATTACGGGTGAAAATCTCCAAACTTTCCTGCATGGCCTTGGATGTGGAAGAATCGGGAGCGGCCGGAGTGTCGGTCTGCGCGTTCAAATTCCACATCAATCCACAAAACAAGGTTAATATCAATAGTCTATATCTCATAATTCAAATTTATAACACAATAAAACACAGCACTTTAGTAAGTGTTGCCATCAAAAAAAAGTTATCTGCCTGCCTTAGTGTAGTCAAACAGATTGATTTGAGGCCACAAAGATACGATTTTTTTCAACGCAGGCCACACTATTTTATTGTGTAGCTATTCCATTTTAATTCTTTTCCCTCTTTGAAAAGGGTGGTTATGGACAAGATCCCTTCCTCGTCGTAGAGCTGCCAAACGCCCTCCTGCAGGCCGTTTTCGTATTTTCCCGTGAGGCGGATATTGCCATTTTCCCAGTACAAAACATATTTTCCGTCCAGCACATCATCGGAATATTGGATTTCGGATGCAAGTTTCCCGGATTCAAACCAGGATTTCCACATTCCATCACGCAGACCTCCGCTGTAACGTCCTGTTTCGTAAGATGTTCCGTTTTTGTATATCCAAACTCCCTCTTCGTAGCCAGCCTCGTACTGACCTTTGGTCACGGCAACCCCTTCCTCATCGTATTCCACGTAGCGACCCTCCAAATCACCATCCTCATAGTTGGCCGCGACCATGGTGTCACCAGTCGGGTAGAACCAGAGCCACTCCCCGATTTTCTGTCCCTTGTTGTTGTAACTACCTGTTATCTCGATAGTTTTGTCCGTAAAATAGAAGTTCCACTCCCCTATCGGTTTGGAATTCTTGTACTTACCCTTGGAACGCAATTCGCCCGTCGGGTAATACTCCTTCCAAAGCCCCTGTCGCAATCCATTGAGGTCAGTGATACCTTCGTAGCGGAGCCAGCCATCCTCATAGAGGTAGCCGTTCGTGATTTTGCCCGTAGAATCGAAATCGCGGCGAATCCCGTCAGGGCGGCCGTTGTAGTAAGTTGCGGCTATGGCCACCTGTCCGTTCGAATGGTAAGTCTGCCGCCGCTCCATCTGCTTGGTCTCCTTCGCATCCTTCACCAACTGGTCGTTTTCGTACTTCTCCACATACAGAAACTCGCCGTTTTCGTCGTAATACTTGAAGAATCCGTGTTTTTTGTCGTTGAGATACTGCGCCTCAAGCCGCAGGTTACCGTTATCCCAAAAATACTTCCAACTACCCTGCTTGAGGCCGAACTTGTCGGTGCGGTTGATTACCTCGCGACGACTGCGCACCCCACGGTAGTATTTGGTCACGGCCACCACTAACCCTGTATCATTGAACTCTTTAGCCAACCCGTGCGGCAGCCCGTTCATATAGGGCACGGTCTTCTTCCACACATCATTTCTATTATAAGTGTTCACGCTGCCGACAATCGTATCTTGCCGCCAGTTCGTTACGGTATATTCATCTTTCTGATAGACAATCTGTTCCCCATCTTTCTTGTCTTCTTTGTAGTGTATAGTCATGCGCACGGACGCGTCGTCGTTGTAAAACGTCCACAAACTGTCGAGGAGAAAATTCTTGCGGTTTCCCTCCGAGACCAAAACGCCTTTTTCGTTGTAGGATTTCCACCAGCCGTCGGGCTTGCCGTCAACCAAACGGCCCTCGCTCGACTTCACGCCGGATGGATAGTAATATATTTTGTAATCAGGCAAAAAAGTGGAATCCTGAGCCTGGCAGAACACCACTCCTACAAGGAGAATCAGCCCAAGAGTCCACTTTTTCATCATCTGCACAGCAAAAAACTATTTGGTGCCGTCAAACTTGACGATGGTGATACGAGTGTTAATCGTACCCAGAATCTCAATTTCGTACTGTAATTCAGCGTGAACAGTGTTTCCAGAGAATTCAGCTGTTACGGCCACGTTTTTAATTTGCTCTGTAGCAGCATTGTAAATGTTGTTCTGATAGCCGATGCTTTCCAGCAACATGTCGAGATATTCCAACAAACCGCTATTGGAAACATAACGTTCGGGAGTGACAGCGTTGAGCGGAATAATACTGTAAAGGAACAGTCCGTTTGTCAGCGGGTTGGTGAGGAACTGCATTTTCCCCTGTTTACTGTCACTACTTGTCGGATTTTGGGTAATGTCAGAAGTGTTGAACTTAAAGAATTGGAAATTGCCAGTATAGGTACCGGCATACTGGTTCTTGTCAGGCGGTTAGGGCCAGCACAGCGATCAGCAGGATTGGAAAAATCTTTTTCATTTTGACTGTATTTTTTGGTGAATAATTTCTGACGGCAAAAATACAAAAATATCTAACGTTCGACTGTTGACAAATAAAAAGATTAAAACGTCATGTTCCAAAAAAAAATGTATTTTTGCCGCCGTTTATAACCCAATTATTATTAACCTTAAAATTCAGAAAGAAATGAAGAAAGTAATGGCTATTTTTGGCGCAGCTTTAATGCTGGCTGGTATTGCAACCTCTTGCAGCAAAACCTGTCAATGCACAACCACGACCCCTGGCTTGCCGACTTCCACCACTGAGGTGACCATCAAGAATGGTAAATGTTCCGATATGAACACTGAAACGACCACTATGGGCATCACTCAAAAGGTCGAGTGCGTCCAAAAATAATTTTGCGCAGAGAACTTTTAAAGCCCCTCATGTAGGGGCTTTTTTTATTTTTGCAGGCTAATTTGAATATATGACCATCAATATCATCACCTTAGGCTGTTCCAAGAACATTGTCGATTCGGAAGTCATGGCCGCGCAGCTGCATCACAACGGCCACGAGCTCTACTACGAAAGTGCGCAGAAGTCCGACGTTGTGATTATCAACACGTGCAGCTTCATCCACGATGCGCGGGAGGAGTCCGTGAACGAAATCCTGAACCAAATTGAGCGCAAGAAACGCCGCCAAATCAAGAAGTTGTATGTGGTGGGATGTCTTGTGCAGCGCAATATGGCAGAATTGCAGGAGGCATTGCCCGAAGTCGATGGCTTCTTCACCTTTGCGGAACTGCCGAAACTACTGGAATCCCCAGATTTCCAGCTGCTGAACACGCCAGACCGAATACTTTCTACCCCGCGTCACTACGCCTACCTCAAGATTTCCGAAGGCTGCGACCACCAATGCTCCTACTGCTCCATTCCGCTTATCCGCGACCGACAGGTTTCTAAGTCGATTCCACTTTTGGTGGAGGAAGCACAACGACTTGCCGACCAAGGGGTTATGGAACTGATGCTGATTGCCCAGGACCTCACCTACTACGGCATCGACCGCAGCGGTAAACGCGAACTCGCCGACCTGATGGACAAACTCGCGCAAGTGAATGGTATCCAATGGATTCGACTGCACTACGCCTACCCGCTAAACTTTCCCTACGAGATTTTGGAGGTGATGAAACAGTACCCGCAATACTGCCGCTATTTGGACATCCCGTTCCAGCACGTGAGCGACGACATACTGCAAAGTATGCGGCGCGGCGGCAGCTCGGCCTACATTTACGACCTTATCGCCCGCATCCGCGAGACGATTCCCGGTATTGCACTACGCACCACGCTGATTTCCGGCTACCCGACCGAAACCCGCGAGCAGCACAAGGAGTTGGTGGAGTTCGTGCGCCGCAACCGCTTCGAACGGCTTGGGGTTTTCGCTTACTCCCAAGAAGAGGACACGCCCGCGTATGACCTCGGCGATCCAATCAAGGCTTCCGAAAAGAACAAGCGTGTCAACGAGATTATGAAATTGCAGGAAAAAATCTCCTACGAGATCAACCAAACCCGCGTCGGCACCACCATGAAGGTGCTGATTGACAGCGAGGAACAGGATTGCTATATCGGCCGCACCGAATTCGACTCGCCCGATGTCGATAACACCGTCTTCATCGACAAATCCCAACCGCTGACCGTCGGGGAATTCTACAATGTGAAGATTACGGATGCGTCGGAATATGACCTATTCGGGAATGTAATGGATTGATAATCGAAATAACATTCTCTACCGAGCTCTTGCCCCTACCGGGGCTGTTCAAGGAAATTATTTTTCATTCTACATTCATAATTCTACATTAAATCCTCCAACTTTTCAAAAACCTCCGTCCGTTTGTGAAACCTTACAAATGGCTGGTGCTCATTACGTTAATCCTTACCTTGGTCGGATCCTTGATGGCACAGGTCAATGCCATTGTGTTGGACAAGACGGTAGATGCCATCAACGCGCTGATTGGCACGAACTTCCAATGGAGCCAGGCGGCGCGAATCATGACCATCATCAGCGTCGTGCTGTTAGGCAAGGAGTTGCTTTCCGCAGTCGTCACTTTCGCACAGAACTACTTCGGCGAGCGGATGCGGATTTACGTCAGCCGCGATTTGGCGCAGAGCGTCATTGTGAAAGTGCTCACCTTCAAGATGGCTTTCTTCAACTCCGGCGACAACGCCACGGGCAAGCTGCAGGCCCGTATCGACCAGGGTGTAAGCTCGTTGTCGCGCACGGTGCAAAACTTTTTCATCGACCTGCTGCCGCTATTCACCAGCGCCCTGCTCGCCCTCATCCTGATGTTCGCGGCCAACGTCTATGTGGGCTTGGTCGCCCTCGGCATCGTGCCCATCTACTTCTGGATCACCTACCGGCAGGCACGACGGCTCAAGGGCTGGCGGCGCGAGATGCGGAGCCATTTAGAATCTAAAAGTCAGGGAATCAAGAACATCATTGACTCCATCAACGTCATCAAGAGCTTCAACCGCGAGGAAATCGAAGGGCAGAAACAGTTGGATATTCAGAACCAAGTCACTGAGAACC
>CAJOKR010000004.1 GCA_905235135.1 uncultured Bacteroidales bacterium | reverse complement strand
AGTATATCACCATGGATTCCGTCCCGACGCAGGTGTCCTGGTTCGGCAACGACGCGCAGTACATCACCATGGATTCCGTCCCGACGCAGGTGTCCTGGTTCGGCAACGACGCGCAGTACATCACCATGGATTCCGTCCCGACGCAGGTGTCCTGGTTCAGCAACGACGCGCAGTACATCACCATGGACTCTGTCCCGACGCAGGTGTCCTGGTTCAGCAACGATGCAGGGTATCTCTCTGTGGAAACGCAGAACCTGGCTCATGTCACCAACATGGGCAACTCCGCTGGCAACAAGCAGCTCAAGGATGTGAGCGACCCGACCGACAATCAGGATGCTGTGACCAAAAACTATCTCACCAACTACGTCAACAGTATTGTGGCCAATTTGCAGTATCAGATTGACAGTCTGAAATATGTGATCAGCACGATGGGGTCGGACACGGGTGGCGGCACACCTCCCTGTCCGCCCGTGAACGTCACCATCACTGCCGGTTCCACGGAATTGTGCGAAGGGGAGCACACCACACTGACTGCCACAGGCGCAGTGACATACAAATGGTCTTACAACGGCAGTGTGTTTTACGGCAATGACATATCCTCAGCGGGAGGTTTCTACACCGTCACCGGCACTGACGCCAACTCCTGTGAGGGGACGGCGAGCATCGAAGTGATCGTTCATCAGGGAACGAACACCACCGTGACGGATACCGCCTGCGGCAGCTACATCTGGCATCACCAAGATGGGACAGAAGAGACCGTCACGGAGAACGGCACCCATTACTACCATTATATCAACGATTACGGATGCGCCAGCTTGGAGACGCTCACGCTGGATTTGTCGCCCTGTGCCACAACGCCTTCTGTCCATATCAATGATTTCACAGATGTGACCTCGACCTCCGCGGGGGTACATTTTTCCATTAATTCAACCGGTGGCGCGCCGCTCACGTCATGCGGCATTTGCTGGAGCACTTCCCCGAACCCCACCCTTGAGGACAACCACACTACGGGGTACTGCGGCGGTGTTGGGACCTCTTATGACGAGATAACAGGTTTAACACCCGGAACCACCTACTTCGTAAGGGCGTACGCCACAAACAGCGTTGGAACAGCGTATAGCGACGGCACGGAGGGGTTCACCACGTCATGCGGTGCGCCCACGAACGTGACGGTCAGCAACATCACACTCACGGGTGCCACCGTTTCGTGGCCGGGTTCCAGCAACAACTCCGAATACTCTGTGGCTTACCGATGGAATTCCCCCTATATGGAAACATCCTGGGATTCCATCTCGGTGATTGACACGCAGTATGTGTTCGAATGGCTCACCCCGACCTATTCTTACGAAGTCCGCGTGAAAACCAATTGCGGTGACGGCAATTACAGCGACTGGTCCGACATCGTGTCTTTCACCACCCTGTCGGTCACCCCGCCCACAGTGACCACGGCGGCGGTCTCTGACGTGACCTATTCGTCTGCCGTGTGCGGCGGCGAAGTCACGGGTGATGCACAGATTCGTTACAAAGGGGTGTGCTGGGGCACTTCCCCAAATCCCATCTATTACATCAACTACGTCGATGCCGGCGAAGGGGCCGGGTCGTTCACAAGCACTATCACTGGGCTCACGGGGAATACGACCTACTACGTGAGGGCATTCGCTGTTTACAACACTCTGATTTCTTACAACAGCTATAGTATCGTGTATGGAGAGGAATACGAGTTCACCACCCTTGCGCCCCCAAGCACTGGAGGAGACGGGCAGCCCTGCCCCGGGGTGACGGTGGTCAGCGACATCGACAACAACGTCTATAACACGGTGAAGATTGGGGAGCAGTGCTGGATAAAGGAGAACCTGCGCACCACGCACTACCCTGACGGGGATTTTATAACTGACTGGTACAGACAACCTTCCTACGGGATGACACAGGGAGATTCCATTTACGGCTACCTTTACAAATGGGATGCCGTCATGCATGGAGCCGCGAGCAGCGACGCCAATCCCAGCGGCGTGCAGGGAATCTGTCCTGCCGGCTGGCATGTGCCCAGCAGCGCCGAATGGGCTCAGTTGTCCGATTACCTCATCAGCCAGCCCGGCTATCTGTGCGACGGCTACAACATCAGCAAGGCTCTGGCCACCACCTACGGATGGAGCAGCAATTGCAGCAGCACTTGTTGCAACGGTATTAACCCGGAGGAGAACAATGCCACAGGGTTCTCTGCCTTGCCGGATAACTATTACGCATCGGGTGCCCATTTTTGGAGTTCCTCTACGTATAAATGTGCCTCTCTCGGCAACTACTTTTTTGATCCCTCCCAAACCGTTGTGGACGCATCAACCACCTATTCTGTACGTTGTCTCCATAACAGCGGCGAGACCTCCGCACTTCCGTCCGTGACCACCTCCCCGATGAGCGACATCACCGCCACAACAGCCGTATGCGGTGGCCATGTCGTTTCCGATGGCGGCGAAAGTGTCATTGCAAGGGGTGTCTGCTGGAACACCTCCCCGAACCCCACTCTCACTGACAGCGAAGGGCACACCACCGATGGCGACGGGACGGGCGAGTTCACAAGCGAGATGACCGAATTGTCCGACAGCACCGTCTATTACGTGCGGGCTTACGCCACCAACAGTGCGGGAACGGCGTACGGCAACACGGTGATGTTCCACACCGATACGCTTCCTCCATACCAGTCGGAACCCTGCCCAGGTCATGAAACGGTGACAGACATCGACAACAACGTCTATAACACCGTGAAGATCGGCGAGCAATGCTGGATGAAGGAGAACCTGCGCACCACTCGTTACGCTGACGGCACGCTCATCCAAGAAGGCACGACCGGCTCTGATGAGGAGGCGCTCCGCTACGCGCCCACCGGCGACAACGCGGATGTGGCCACGTACGGCTATCTCTACAACTGGCGGGCGGCAACCCGCGGCATCACCAACGACACCAACGCCGCCCTGATCCGGGGTGCTTGTCCCGAAGGTTGGCATATTCCGAGCGATGCCGAATGGAACACGATGGAGGCTGTTTTCACCGATGCCAATCTGAATGAATCATATAACTACCGGGGCAACCATGCCGGTAAAATGGCCACTGGGACATGGACATCCTCCAATGAGGACAACGCTCCCGGCAATGTGAATGATCCTGAACGCAATATGTCCGGCTTCTCCGCCTTGGCAGCAGGGTATTATGATGGTTCCTGGAACTACAGCATGTATCAAGTGGGAACAACTGCTTGTTTCTGGACTTCAAGCCCAGGAGATTGGGATGGCTATTGGGTGCGTTCTCTGGATTACTCACAAGCTGGTGTGTACAGAGGCTCTTATTCTGTGGCAAATGGACTGTCGGTGCGTTGCATTCTCGGCAGTGCCACAACCCTGCCTGCCGTCTCAACGGGAGGCATCGACAGTGTTGGCATTGACACCGCCGTTTGTAGGGGCAATGTCACTTACGACGGGAACGCCGAGGTCACCGCAAGGGGGTTCTGCTGGGGCCCTGACGAAAATCCCTCACTGGAAGACAATCATATAGAGATTGGCACCGGCTTGGGCGAGTTCTCCTTCGTGTTGACCGGATTGTCCCCGGCGCACACTTACCACGTGCGCGCATACGCCACCAACAGCGAAGGAACCTCCTACGGCGAAGACCAGTGGTTCACAACACAAGTCACTTTTTCCACGTTGGCCACTTCCCCGGTGACTGAGATCACACAAACTTCCGCCGTCTCAGGCGGCGTTGTGACCTTCAACGGCGGCATGATTTACCAACGAGGGATTTGTTACAGCCTGAATCCGGAACCCACGACATCCGACTACATCGTCTTATCAGAAAGCCAGTCGGACACTTTCACGGTCAACATGTCATTCCTCACCGCGGGCACCACCTACTATGTGCGGGCTTTCTTGAAGCATCTTGACGACAACATTTTCTACATGTATTTCGGTGACAACAGCGAAATTCCCAACATCATCTACGGTGAGGAATTTACGTTCACCACGCTGCCGCTTACCACGCTCCCGTGCCCTGGGGCGGCCACGGTGGTTGACATTGACAACAATGTCTATAACACGGTGATGTTGGGCAATCAATGCTGGATGAAGGAGAACCTTCGCACGACCCGTTACGCTGACGGCACCGAGATTTACCCCGGCACCGCCAACGACCCGACGAATCCGCGCCTTTACGCACCGGGCGGCAACACGGCGAATGTGGCCACCTACGGTTACCTCTACAACTGGCCCGCAGTGATGAACGGTTCGGAATCGAGTGATGCCACTCCCAGCGGGGTGCAAGGCCCCTGCCCCACCGGATGGCATGTCCCAAGTTCCAATGAATGGCGGCAGATGGAGTGCGCCTTGACAACGGCGAACTTTAGCTCTTACGGCTGGCACGGCGACCATGCCGGCAAGATGGTTGGCAGCGACCTGTGGTATGCGAGTTCCGAGGAAGGAGCCCCCGGAAATATGTCCTACAGCCAACGGAACCTTTCCGAAATGACTATATTGCCCGCCGGTGTTTATGACGCCAACGACGGCGGGGCCATAAACCTCAGCTACGGAGCTTGGTATTGGACGACCAGCTATTTCTTTAGTGGACCCTATTACTTTAGTTTGCAGTACCATAATGCAGGGGTGTTCCAGGCCATGGGCAACATCTACGCAGGAATGTCCTTGCGTTGTCTGCGTGACGACAGCCAAGCCACCACGGGCAGCAACGAGAGTGCCTACACGCTGCCGAAAGTCACCACCTCCTCCAATATCACCGATATCACCACCGGTTCGGCGAGTATCGCCAGTGAAATCACGTTTGACGGCTACGCGGATGTCACCGTCCGGGGGGTCTGCTGGAGCACAAGCCACAACCCCACCCTGAACGACAGCCACACCACGGATGGGAACGGGACGGGCGCCTTTAACAGCTCCCTGACAGGTCTCGCCCCCAGCACCACCTATTTTATACGTGCCTATGCCACCAATAGCGCCGGAACGGCTTACGGCAACGAGGTCAGCTTCACCACCCTCATGGCTGTGGATACCACTCACGCTGCCGCCGGCGACGCATTGTCCTGCCCGGAAGCGGCAACCGTCACCGACATTGACAACAACGTCTATAACACCGTGAAGATTGGCACCCAATGCTGGATGAAGGAGAACCTCCGCACCACACACCTTCCCACCGGCACACTCATTGCCACGAGTACGGCATTCAATACGGATGTGCCTTACATCCTACCGGTGGACAGCAACCCCGACTACGTGGCCACCTATGGATACCTCTACAATTGGCCGGCCATTATGAACGGGGAATGTGCCAGCTCCACCAACCCGAGCTGGGTGCAGGGCATCTGCCCGGCAGGATGGCATGTCCCCAGCGAAGCGGAATGGAATCAATTGTTCAACTATGTGAAATCCCAGGAAGAGTATGTTTATGGGAACTCGTCGGATTACATCGCCAAAGCCCTCGCGGCTACCACAGGCTGGCAGGAATCTTCCGTCCCCGGCACCCCGGGCAACGATATAGGCAGCAACAATTCCACCGGTTTCTCCGCCTTGCCGGCAGGATTTTATGGCATTTATAAGAATATTGATTCCATAGCCGTATTCCATTTTGGAGAAACCACTTCGTTTGGTTCCACAACCCGTATCAATTCAGCTTCCGGAGTGAATGACAACTATGTCTCCTTTGAGATTCAGCATGACACCTTTGAGATTCGGAAATACCATTCGGGCTACGGCCTCTATTCCTCTGTGCGCTGCCTCCGCGATGATCCGGATAACGCCCAGCAGGCTCCTTCCGCCAATACCCCGACAGTGACTACCTACCCCATCATCAACATCACTTCCGAAAGTGCCACCATCGGCGGCGAGGTTACATCCACAGATGGAGCAGATGTCTCTCATCGCGGCGTATGCATCGGAACCTCGCCTAACCCCACTGACAGTTGGTACCTCACGAGCAACCACATTGGTCTGGGGTCGCAGCAGTTCACGCTTAACAACCTGCAACCCTCCACCACCTATTATGTGCGCGCCATCGCCACCAACTGCAATGGTGATTTCTATGGCGAGGAATACTCGTTCACGACCAACTGCGCCAACACTTACTCGGACGTTTATGACACCTTCGCCACCGCTGTCACCGTGAATAATGACACCACCTATCTCCTTTACGATGATTTTGACCACTCCGGATCAGCGTCCGGATGGAGTGCTTACGATGTTGACGGCGATGGTTATGGCTGGTATTTTTCGAACTATGCCCAACCATTGCATTCGGGCAGCAGTTGCTTGGCTTCCGATTCCTATAACAGCACCGCAGGCGCCCTTAGCCCGAACAACTACCTGGTATTGCCCGAACTGACTGTTCCCGAGAATGCGACAACCGTTCTCAAATGGTATGCGGCAGCCTACTCTGACGAGTACCCCGCAGATCATTATGAGGTTATCGTTTCTCCCTCCGGCACTTTTGACGAAACTCCTTCGTTCTCAGAAACGTTAAGCAGCGCTACTTTTGTGGAGCACACGCTGGACTTGTCGGCCTACGCAGGGCAGAACGTCCGTGTGGCCTTTGTGCACAACAACTGCAGTGACCAGTGGAAATTACTCCTTGACGATGTATCCGTGGGTTGTGTCGGTGCCGTCACGTTCACGCAAAGTGGCAGCTACATCAAAAAACTGACGAACAGCACCGGCTGCGACAGCTTGATTACCCATCACGTAAATATTCTGAACGCCAGTATGATGAACGCTCCAAAGGCTGCGGCTAACTCCGGCATGTCAGCTTCCGCCGCACCCCTCGACCATAATTTCACGCAGACGGACGGCATCCAGCTGCAACCGACTGCACCCAGAACGAAAGAAGAGGCTGAAGCGGCTTCTCAGGAAACCGTTCCGGCAGATCCCAATAGCAATGCCATGACGAAATCCCACAAATAGACATACCCCTCCCTGGCCCCTCCTTTTCAGGGGGGCCATGGGGGATTACCTTACAATCGTGATCGACCCGTTCCAGGAGAAGGTCTTTGCCTTGCCTTTGTAGGTGAACGTGAAGTAGTAAACGCCATCCGAGAGGCCTTCGCCGGTGAACGGGTTCAGTCCGGGATGAACCTGCCCGTCCTTGGCCCAAGTGTCGTAATTCTTGACATGAAATACCACCTTGCCGTAGCGGTCGCTGATGCGCAGCTCATTGTTGCGGTAGCCGTCCGGATCCTCAGGATTGATGTCTGTGTTGAGGTTTTCGATAGCCCACACATCGTTGATGCCGTCTCCGTTGGGGGTGATGACATTCGGGAAAATGAGGTCGTCCTCAATGACGACGGTGTGGCTTACCGAATCGCCGCAGCCCGAACCGGTGGTCAGGGCCAAGGTCACGGTGTAGTCGCCCCAGCTGGTGTAGGTGTGTGTCGTGGAGATTTCACCTTCCGTGCTTTCTCCGTCGCCGAAGCTCCAGACGAGGTTATTGTCCGCGCCCCCTTCCACGTTGCCGGAAAGGAAGGCTGAAAACTCGATAAGGCCGCCGGTCTCGCTCATCATGCAGGTTTCCGGCGTGGCGAGGAAGTCGATAGTCGGTTGCGGTGAAGTGATGATATAGTTCCACTTGGTGATGGAGTCTTTACAACCTTCGTTGGTGGTGACCACCAATTTCACGGTGTATTTTCCAGCCTCGTTAAAGTGGAAAATGGGTTCATATTCGTAAGTGTATTCCACGACATTATAATCCTCATCGAACACCACCCACACGCAGGATATGGAATCCGAGGTGGTGGTGGTAAGATTGGAGAGGCGGGAGGTGACGGGCGTGCAGCCGGCGGTCACATCGGCTTCAAAGTCGGCTTTCGGCAGGGGCCAGAAGTTGATGTTCACGGTATCGGAGCTCCAGCACCGGGTGTTGGTGGTGGGATTGAACATCTCGACATCGAGGATGTACTCTCCGGAGGTGATTACATCGATGGCAGGAACCGTGTCGCCGGTGTTCCACGAAAGGGTGGCGTTGGGGTCATCGTAGTGGGAATCGAGGGTTACCACAGTGCCCGTGCAGTGCCACTGGTCCTCGCCAAGGTTGGGCTTGAAGGTGTTGATGACTTCGATGTTGAGGCTGTCGTGGGCCCAGATGTTCGCGCATGGGATGGCTTTGTGGACGTAGAGGTAGTATAAGCCGGCATCGCTGGTTTCCGCACTTTCGATGGTATAGGGAGCCCAAAGCGTGTCGCCGCTCGGGGTGAGGATGAAGACCGTATCGACATTTTCGGCTTGGTACTCGAACACGATGGGCTCATGCAGGCAGTAAGAAGTCCGCATCAGCAACTTCGTGGAGATTTCACTCTTGAAGCTCTTGCCTTCGAGAAACACACCGGAGTCGTAGGCGTTGTCGCCCGCGTTGCAGATGGCCAGGTGCATGTGGTAGGTGTCGCAGGCGTTGATGACCCCCTCGGCAGCGAGTTCCACGGTGTAACCATTATATTCGATGCCGTTGGAACCGGTGCTGTTGGAGATGTAGTAGGCGGAGTATGTTCCGCTGTAGCAGTTCGCGCCGCCGCTGCCGGACGCGCCGCCGTTCACCGTGTTGATGGAGACAGGCAGGCCCTCGGGATTGGCCGCCGAGACCGTCCCCGGTATCACGGCCACGTTCTTGGTCGTCACCTGATTGGTCACGGGGTCGGGACCGGTAAGCAGGAAGATGAAGAGGTCGTTATACGAGGCGCAGACGAAAGAGGGATACTCTTCCGAACCGAACACGTAGTGGAAAGCGAACGTGTCGGCGTATGCCAAAAAGTCGAAATCGAGTGCCGCGCTGTTTTGTACCGTATAGCCTTGGTTGTACTGTTGCAACAGTGCATCGTGGTAGGTGACATTGGCAGTACTTGAAGCACTACTGGAACTGTTAGGTCCTGCCGCCACCGAACAGGCGCCCGTGGTCATCACCAAACCCGAATCGAACGGGAACTGTAAATAATTATTCCGTTTGAACTTGCCAATCTGGTTCGAGGTGACAATGCCCGGAGCCATGTTGAACATACCATTGCTCAGCTCCACACCCTCACCCGCAAGGTTATACTTAATAATGGTGTCCACGTGTGTGTTTTGCAACGACTGAACGGTCACATTGTTGCTTATCTGCGCTAACAATAGCGTTTGAAAGCCCACCAGCAGAAGGATTAAGGGGAGTATAGCTTTTTTCATATAGATTTATTTCATTGAAAATCAACGTTAATTTCAGAAGGGCAAAATTACAAATTTTATAATACCAACCCGTTTTTCCCCAAAATAATTTTTCCCCTTCATTTTTCTTTGACGCACGAAGTGCTGATTTCGTTACAATAAAAGGGAAAAAAAATCGGACCGCGATGCACCGCGGTCCGACATTTTTTTAACCGTGAAGATGAATATTATCCGCAATAGAAGTATTCCTTCACCATTTGGGCCATCAGCTCGGGTTTCTTGACGATTTGTTCGCGGATTTTGCGGTCGTCGAAGGATTTGAGCTGTTTGATGATGTCGTCAATCATAGAGCGGTCGAAAACGCCATGCGCTTCGAAAATGTTGCGGTGGGCGCTAAGCTCGTCGGCGGACTCCCAGCAGGAGGCGGGCAGTTGGGCCAGCTTCTCCACGAGGGCCTTGTTCTCCGGACGGTGGATATCGACATCCACGTAGGTGGATTTGGCGAATTCGAGGGCATTTTCCATCTCGAAACCGTGGCGGGCGGCGCAGACGAGGCCAGCCAGCAGGAGGTAGATGTCAGCGGAGCCATCCGGGCAGCGGAACTCGACGGTCTGTTTCTGGGAACGGTCTTTGTTGACGGCCTTCTCCAGCGGGTTCAGCTCAGCCACGATGTCGTTCTTGTGGGTCCAGCCCAGCGGCACGCGCACGAGCACGGAGCGGTTGCGGTCGCCCCAGCACACGGACGTGGGAGCCTCCTGGTGCGGCACGAGACGGAAGTAAGAGGTCGGGTTGGTGTTGCCGAAGGCGGTCAGGGAGCCGGCGCAGGTCATGTAGCCCGCGATGGCGGTCTTCGCGATGCTGTTGAGCTTGCCTTTGGTCACCATCTGGTTCTTGCCCTTGCCATCGACGATGCAGGTGTGGATGTGGAGGCCGCTGCCCGCCTTGCCAGTGGTGATCTTCGGCGAGAAGGTCACATCGAAGCCATACTCGTAGGCCAGGTTGCGGATGATCCACTTGGCGAGGATCAGCTGGTCCGCTGCGTCCTGCACGTCGGTCACGAGGAACTCGATCTCGTTCTGCTCGTAGATCTTGCCGTCCATGGTGAAGTTGCCCACCTCGGAGTGGCCGTATTTGATCAGGCCGCCCATCTTGGCGATGTTGAGCATGCACTCGGCGCGGAAGTGCTCGAACTTGGTGAACGGGGAGGACTCGTGGTAGCCGCGCTGGTCGGGGATGGTGAAGAGGTCGTCTTCATCGCCGATGACGTAGTATTCGAGTTCGCCCATGGCCTGGAAGTAGTTGCCGGTGACTTCGGTGAACGACTTGGCGGCCTTGCGGAGGATGTACTCCGGGGAGTTCTCCAACGGCTTGCCTTCGTTGTTATAGTAGGAGCAGAGGAACGACAGGGTGGGGATTTCCGTGAACGGGTTCAGGAAAGCGGTGGAGAAGCGCGGGATGACGTAGAGGTCGCTGGAACCGGCGTGGATGAAAGCCGGGAAGATGTTGGAACCATCGACGCGCTCGCCGTTGGAGAGGATCTGTTCGAGATATTCACGGCTGTGCAGCACGAAACCGAGGGTCTTGATGCGCCCGTCACCGGCCACATAATGGAAATTCACCATGGGGATGTTGTTCTCCTCCACGTACTTAATCATGTCAGCCTTGGTGAACTCCTTCGGACTTTTCTTGAAATAATTCACGAGCGGGTTCAAGCTCATCGTGATGTTGTCTTTCATAACTTGTTGATATTTTTGGGGTTTAAAAGATGCTTTTTAATACGGGGGCAAAGATACAATTTTTGGTTACATGGTTATACGGTTACACGGTTATTTTTTTCGGAGAGGGATTTTTAAAGTATTGGTAGCATATAATCCGAAAAAAAATTTTTTTCTGCCGTGCCATATTAAAAAAAAAGTATCTTTGCGGCTTGGTATAGTAGATATTGTACATTGTGTGAAAAGTATAGAAAAACGTATAAATTTGAGGATAAACTAAATTAATTATTATTCATAAAATTTACAAACTATGAGAAAATCCTACAGTTTTAAGAAGCTGGGCCGACAGGTTCAGCGCTTAGCGGCCATCATGCTGGTTACGCTGATGGCAGTGGGCAATGTCCTTGCGGACCAGGTGACATACACCTTCTCGGAGCATGGATATGCCAATGCGGAAGTGATTCAATCGGCTGATTTCAACGATTTCATCACTTTCACTGCAGCTAAAAATTCCTCAAACACCGATCCTGCGTACTACAACACAGGAACTGCTTTCCGTTTGTATGGGCAAAACACCTTTACGTTGACACCCGCTACGGGCTACGTCATCACGGGTGTTACCATGACAGCAGGCTCCAGCAACGCTCCTGCACTGTCATACACGATTGACGGTTCAGAAGAGTCAACTAGTCTTACAGCAGAGGCTTCTGGCTTGAACAAGGTTTATACCATCAGCGGAATCCAAGCTTTGCAGAATCTTGTGGTGAAAAACCCTGCATCTTCTGGCCATGCTCGCATCATCTCCATCACGGTGGACTATGAGCCGTATGTTGCTCCTGCAGTGCTTGCCCCCGTCTTCTCAGTTCCCCAAGGTAATTACTATACTGAGCAGATGGTCTCTCTGAGCTGCGCCACCCCAGGTGCCGTTATCTACTACTCCATCAACGGCGGTGACGCTGTCCTCTATTCTGAACCCTTCTCTATTGCCGCTACCGCTACGGTCTCCGCATACGCCACTCTCGGCACAGACCAGAGCAATACAGCTACGGCAACATACACTTTCCCTGTCATTCTCTCGAATATCGCCGCTTTCTATGACGCTGCAGATGCCGATCTTTATCAAATCACCAGCGACATGACATTCGTTTATCGTCACGGTCGCTATGTGTATGTGAAAGACGCTACCGGCGGACTGTTGATTTATGACAACACCCCCTCGGTCATCACTACTACTTACAATCCAGGTGACGTATTCACTGGCGGTGTGGCAGGTACTCGCAGCATCTTCAACGGCCTGAAAGAGCTTGTTCCTGATGTAAACACTGCGGCAGGCGTGGCAGGCACTCCGGTGGAACCCATCGAGGTCACTGCAGCCGATTTGCTTGCCAACCCCGATGACTATATGTCTCAGCTTGTGATTTTGAGAAACGGCACTTTCAACGGAGGTGTGTTAAACAACAATAACAATCCTAAGATTTTCTCTCAGGACGGAAATGACCTCGTCATCTACAACAGATTCAACAACCTTACCAACGCTATGATGCCGGAAGGCCAAACCGCTACGGTGGTGGGCTTTGTCTCCATCCATAACGAGACCATCCAGCTCTTTCCGCGTAATGCCAACGACATCGCTTTGACTGACTTCCCCTTTACCAGCAACTTCGATGGTGCCGGTGCTTACACTTGGACGCTCGTCAACGGCGACAACACCAACAAGTGGTATGCTGGCAAGGCCCAAGGTTTCGACAACGGCAAACTCTATATTTCCTCTTCGAACGGCGCTACTAATAAATATAATGTATCGACCGCTTCTGTTTCCCACGCTTACATTCCTGTCACGCTGCCCGCAAGCGACGTGCTGCTGACCTTCGATCTTCGTACCGTGGGTGATGCCAACGACTTCCTGCAGGTGGCTCTGATGGATGAGCTTCCCGAGGCCGGCACGCTGCCCACCAACTATCTGGCCCGCTATAACGGCGTGAGCGAGTTCACCACCGAGACTGTGCTGATCCCGGCTGAGAACGCTGGTGAGAAGTACCTCGTCTTCACTTGGAACAACAATGACAACGGCGGTACGCAGACTCCTGCTGCCATCGACAATGTGACGCTGAATAGCACCTGCACCCAGATTTCCAACATTGCCGTTCTGGTCAACGAGCACACGGCTGCGATATCCTGGACTGCCCCCGAAGGACAAGAGTCTTGGACGGTGGAGTATAAGGATGCCGCCGCCGATGCTTGGCAGACGGTGAACGCCACCTCCACCAGCGTCACGCTGAACAATCTCAGCACCGAGGTTACCTACGACGTGCGCGTGAAGGCCAACTGCGGCGACAACAGCAGTGCCTGGGTGGCCACCCAGTTCTACACGCCCTGCATCGAGCTGACAACCGAAGCTATGGAAGTAACGATCGGCAGTGGTACAAACACCACAACGAGTTCTCCCTTCTATCAACTATACAATAATGCTTGGGTTCAGATGGTTTATCCCGCTTCTTCATTTGCCACTGGTGGCTATATCAACAGCATTTCCTGGTATGTGAATTCCGGTACCGCCTCTCCATATACTTCATTGAAGATTTACCTGGGAACCAAAGCCGATGCTGTGAATAATTCCACTTCTGATTGGCTGTCAATGGACGATCTCACCCTTGTTTACGAAAGCACAAGTGGTGAGTTGGGCAGCACCACCGGCGCTTGGGAAACCTACACACTGAACACGCCGTTCTATTACAATGGAGAGGATAATCTGGTGATTGTCACGGCCCGTAAGGGAACGTGGAAATCGCTCAATTACAGATATACCCCGACGACCGGCGCCGTTTTGGAGAGACATAGCGACAGCAGTCCTGAAAGCTATGGCGAACATCCGGGTTCCAACACGGGTAGTATCAACAGTTACCTCCCCAATGTCAAGTTTGACTATACGGGTTACGTTTGTAGCGACGCCCATTGCGCCACTCCGGCCAACCTGACTGTGAGCAACGTCACCACCACCGGCGCGACCCTCCATTGGGAAGCTGGCGACGCCACCGCCTGGAAGGTGAGCTACAAGGAAGCAGAAGCCGACCAATGGGTCAATGTTGATGTCACGGACAACACCTACACGCTGACTGATCTGACACCGAACACCGATTACACGGTGCGCGTGAAGGGCGACTGCGGTACCATCGGTCAGAGCACCGAGGCTGCCGCCGCTTTCACCACCGTGGCCACCTGTATCGCCCCGCAGAATCTCACTTCCACCGCTGTCACCCATACCGTGAACGTGAGCTGGCTGCCCGTTGAAGGGATTAATGCCTACGAGGTACATGTGACCGGCAACAATACCGATTTCACCATGAATGTGCAGAACGCTTCTCAAGCAAACATTTCCAGCTTGGTTGAAGGTGCGACCTACACTTTCGCCGTGCGAGCCGTCTGCGGTCAGGATGAAACCAGCGACTGGAGCACGATCAATTTCACGATGCCGACCATCTGTGCCGCGCCTACGGGTCTTGCGTTGACCGACAAGGGTCAAAACACCGCGACTGTGACATGGAATGCCGGCGATGCCAACGCATGGACGGTGGAATACGGCTATGCAGGCTTCACCCTGGGCACCGGCACGCAAGTGAGCGTGGACGAGGCAACCGCCACCCTGACGGGTCTCAACGCCTACAACACCTACGATGTGTATGTGAAGACCGACTGCGGTTTGGGTTACGAGAGCAACTGGTCGTCCAAAGTGACGTTCACCACCGAGTGCGGTCCCATCACCATTACCGCGCAACATCCTTGGACGGAAGGTTTTGAGAGCTACACGGGTTCCGGCAACCTGGCATTCGACAACTGCTGGGCCACTCCGGAGATGAGCTACTACAACTCCCCGTTCATTTATCGCAACTTCGCTACTGTCGCCCATACCGGCAATAACTCTGTCGAGTTGAAGGGTGACAACGGAGAGGTTACCACCTTGGTGTTCCCCGCTTTCACCAACCCGCTTGCCGACCTGCAGTTCAGCTACTACGGTATGGTCACGGGCACTACCCCCGGCACGATGCAGCTGGGTTATATCACGGATCCGACCGATGCCAGCACGTTTGTGGAGATTCAAGTTATCCCCGCACAGAGTGGCAGCTACAACCGCGCCAACTCTCTGGAATACGGTCCGTTCTTCTTCACTGGCATTACGGATGCCAATGCGCGCATCGCGTTGCGTTTCACCTCCGCCACGGGCAACTGCTCCTGGAACCTCGACGATTTCATGGTGCGTTTGCTCCCGAACTGTATTGCCCCCAGCAACTTGGCTGTCAGTGCTGTGACCAACAACGCGGTCACCTTGAGCTGGATGGAGAATGGCGATGCCACCGCTTGGAACATTGAGTACGGTCCCGCCGGCTTTACGCAAGGTGAAGGTACTGTGGTGCCTGCCAATGCCAACCCCTTCACGGTGACGGGCCTTGCCGCTTCCACCTCTTACGACTTCTACGTGCAGAGCAACTGCGGTATGGGAGACTTGAGCGAGTGGACTGCTTCGGCTTCAGCCACCACAAAGTGCGATCCTATTCTGGTGACCTCTGACAATTCCTGGTTCGAAGACTTTGAGGGTTACCAAGGCAGTAATGAGCAACCGTTCATCTGCTGGGAGACTCCTGTGAAACCGAACGGTCCGTTCGTCTATTGCGGTTATTCTTCAGCCTGTCACTCCGGTCAAAATTCTGCTGAATTCAAAGGTTCCACCAATGTGTTGGTGCTGCCCGCGTTCGCCAACAACACCTACGATTTGCAGGTTTCTTTCTGGGCTACCCGCACCAGCACCTCATACGGCACCATGGAAGTGGGTTATCTCACGGACCTGACCGATATGACCACCTTTGTGCCGGTGGGCACGACTCCCGGACCTTCTACCCGCAATGGCGTGGGTACTTTTATGGGCACATACTTGTTCCCCTACAGCACACCTGCCAATGCCCGCATAGCCCTTCGCTACACGAGCACCTCTTCCACCGAATCTTGGAACTTGGATGACTTCACCGTGTCGTTGGCACCCTCTTGCCGTCCGTCTTCGAATTTGACGTTCTCTGACGTGACCACCAATTCCGCTTCCGTGACTTGGACCCCTGGCGGTAATGAGAGCGCTTGGAACTTGCAGTACAAGGCTTCCAGCTCCGATGTCTGGACTACGGTTAACGCCACCACGGCCACTGTGGCACTCAGCAACCTCGCTTACAGTACCGACTACACTGTGCGTGTGAAATCCGCCTGTGGCGACGAGACCATGGAGTGGCTTACCGGCGCGTTTACCACGGAGTGCGCAACCTTTGTGCCTGGCTACGCGGAGCATATCGTTGGTAACGGAACTGCCAACAATTATTATTCGCCCATGTGCAACTACTATAACAATTCTTATGCGGAAATGATTTATCCGGCTTCCGAGTTCGATGGTGCCGGTACCATTACTGAGTTGTCTTTTGATGTTGCCTCTTCTACCGCCCTTGATTATACCTCCCTGAAGATTTATTTGGGTACGCGTTCTTCCTCCACCTACAGCGGTACTTCGGATTGGACTCCGTTCGATGGCTTGTCGCTTGTATATAGCAGAACGAATGGTTCAGTGGGTACAGCCACAGGTTGGGAAACCTACACGTTGGACACTCCATACGAATACAACGGAACTGACAATTTGGTTGTTGTTGTTTCGAGAAGAGGGAATAATTATACCAACTCTTTGAAGTACAACTATACCAATGTGACCAACACTACTCTGTATATGCAACAGGATGCTGCCATGGATTACGAATTCCCTGTGGATGTGACGGGTTCAAGAAGTTACTATCGTCCCAACATCAAGCTTACGATTTCCGGTCTCGTTTGCGGCGACGAACACTGCGCCGATCCTACGAATCTGGTTGTGAGCAATGTGACAGCTACAGGCGCCACCCTCTCTTGGAACGGTGGTGACGCTACCGCATGGCGTGTGGGTTACAAGGCTGCCGATGCCACCGAATGGACCTCCGTGGAAGTGACGAACAATACTTATACTTTGACAAATCTGATGCCTATCACCAGCTACGATGTGCGTGTGAAGACCCTCTGCACCGGCGATGAATCCAATTATATCACCGCCTCTCTGACGACCCCGATGATTCCGACGGCGCTTCCTTATGCCACGGACTTCTCCGAGGGTGGCTGGATGCTCAACAACAGCACCAGTGAAAACAAGTGGATGATGGGTACGCCTTCCAATAAGAGTTACTCCGCTCTGTACATCACGAATAACGGAAGCAGTGCCGCGTACACGGTGTCCGCTGCTTGCGTCGTTTCCGCTGAGAAGCTCTTCGCCATGCCTGCTGACGATTCCGTCCACGTCTCTTTCGACGTTGAAGTTGGTGGTGAGTCCTCCTACGATTACCTTAAGGTGTTCCTTGCCCCCTCTACTTCCACCTATCCTGCCTCTGCCAGCTCCTCCACTTCTTACAGCAGTAATAGCTATTCCGATTACGCATTCAATTTCAGCGATTATCTGCCTCAAACCGGCAACACTTCCCTTCCTTATAAGTTGAACTTGACACAAGGAAACATCATCCATGTGGACATGAAGGTTGTGAATCCGGATCCTAACGGACAAGGCAAATTGGTCTTTGCATGGAGAGATGATACCAGCAGCGGTACCCAGCCCGGCGCCGTTATTTCTAACCTGATGGTTGGTGATGCTGTCCTTTGCGTTGCTCCCGTTGACTTGGTGGCCACTCCGGTTGAGAATGGTTCTTCCACCATCACTTGGGAAGCCGGCGGTGAGGAGACTTCCTGGATCATGACGCTGACCCCGAATGCGGGCGATGCCACCACCGTCACGCTTACGGAACCCACTTACACGGTCTCCGGTATGCAACCCGGCGACGCCTACACGGTTTCTGTCAAGGCTCTTTGCGGTGATGATGATGAGAGTGAGGAAGTGACCACCACGGTTCTCTGCCCCGCTTTGGTGGACATTGCCCTGGTGGATGTCTATACCAACCCGAGCAACTGCGACCTTTCCAACATGGTTGCCCGTATTACGGTGAAAAACATGCTGGAATCTCCGATCAGCACTTTCGAGGCCTACTACAAAGTGAACGACGGCGATGCCGTACACGAGACGGTCACGTTGGCCGCCCCGATGAACGAGGGTGACACCTACGTCTATACCTTCACCTCGGCTCCGGTCTTCACGGCGAATACTAACACCATCACTGCTTGGGTGACGATTCCGAGCGAAACCAACACCGAGAACAACACGGCTATTTCCGGTGTCACCCGTTTGACGGAGGCGAAGAGCATTCCTTACGTCGAGAATTTCTCCAACACGAATGAATGGCCCGCTATCGTCAATCCAAACGATGCTACCATGCAAGTGGCCAACGGCGCCATCCAGTTCACGGGCAGCGATGTCAATGACGCAGACGCCATGATCATTTCCCCGTGTATTGAAACGTTGAACTTCGGTTATGACACCTACCTTCTCAGTTATGACTATAAGGCTGCAAGCAGCTACTATGACGAGCAGTTCTCTGTCTATTTGAATGAAAACACCGGACTTGACGGCAATGAGAGACTCATCTCCACCAAAGTTTTCAACAACACGGAGTATGTCCATGTGACGGAGAGAACGAACTACGTTGATTTAGAATCCACGCATCCTGTTCTCACGAACGCACACCTGATTTTCAAAGCGGAAAGCGATGCCGGTTCTGATGGTTTCAGCATTGACAATGTCTCGCTGAAAGTCGGTAAGACGGTTCTTGTCTTCACCGATGGAAATGGTACTGCAGATGTGATTGCGAATGACAAAGTGGCCATGCTTTCTGTTCCTAATATGGTTTCATACCTCGTGCCCGTAAATGAAGAGGCTACTTTCATCATGACCGCTAACGAGGGCTATCACGTGTCCGGAATCTACCGTAATCTTGGCAATGACGAGTGGGAACTTTTGAGAGGAGAGAACCCCAACAATGCCGCTGTTGATTTCTTCACGATTGTTCCTCAACAGCACTATTCTTACCTCGTCACATTCGCCCCGAACAACTACGAGGTGAACGCCACGGTGAGCAACTTGTATGTCACGGAGTACAACAACAACGCTCCCGGTGCCATCTATACGCCTGCCCACGAAACGGTGGCTCATGGCGGCACCCACACCGGTGTCATCACCGTCCTGCCGAACTTCCATTTCGAAAGTGTCTTGGTCAATGGCATGGACTACACCGAATTCGTCACTCCGCTCGGCAACAACCAATACACGTTGACGCTCTCTTCGGTGATGGAGGACAAGGACATCACCGTTTTGGTTGACCTCGACAGCACCACTATCATCTACACGGTGGAAGGCGGTGAAGGTGTCATCAACAACGAGTTTGTGGTGGATGCCAACACCCCGCTGCCGGCTGTTTACACGGCTACGCTGCCTGGTTACTCAGATCTGTTCAGCACGATTGTTCCCGCTCCGGGCTATCATGTTGCCAGCATCATCATTGACGGTGTTGAGCATAACAACATTGAATCTTACTCCTTCGAGCATCTGTTCGGCACTCACACGGTGGTGGTGACCTTCGCTGTGAACCACTATGTCATCACGACGGCTGGTTACGGCAACGGTACTGTTTCCGAAGGTGCTGAGTTCGATTACGATCCGGATTACACCTATGTCTTCACCGCTACTCCTGCTGACGGCTATCGTATCGGTACGCTGACTCGCAACAACGAGGCCTTGACTGTGGCTAATCCTGCTGAAACCTTCACCGACACGCTGACCAACATCACCAGCGATTACAACTATGAAGTGTTCTTCGTGCAGAATACCTACACGATTACGGCTACTTGCGGTGCTAACGGTACCATTTCCCCGGCAGGTGCTTCCAGCTACTTCTATCATCAGAATGCTGAATATGTGATTACCGCTAACGCTGGTTATTACATCGCTTCCGTGACATACGACGGTACGACCTACAACTTCACTCAGGAGGACGGTCTGACCACCTTCACTGTTCCGTTCTTCAACATTGAGGAAGACCACGCTATCAGCGCAACCTTCGCTGCAATGTCCTTCGAAATCACGGTGAATGCTGGTGCTCACGGCACTATCACGCCTGCTACGGCTTCTTACGCTTACGGTGCTACCCCGACCTTCACGATCACTTCGGAAGCTGGTTACAGCATTGCCGACGTGACGGTTGACGGTACTTCTATCGGTGCAGTTTCCACCTACACCTTCCCGGCTCTGACGGCTGATCATTCCATCGCTGCTACCTTCGCCGCTAACGTCTATACGATCACGGCTACGGCTGGCAACGGCGGTACGATTTCTCCTGCCGGTGCTTCTACGGTTGCTTACAACGGCGACAAGACCTACACGATTTCTGCTAACAGCGGTTATCATGTGAGCGATGTCTTCGTGGATGGTATTTCTGTGGGTGCTGTGACTTCTTACAGCTTCACGGGCGTTACCGCCAACCACACGATTTACGCTGCCTTCGCCGCTAATGAGTACACGGTCACGGTGACCCAACCGAACCATGGTACGATCACGCCGGGTACGACCACCGTCCTCTACGGTGCTACGCCTTCCTTCGTGATTACTCCTGCTATCGGTTACAATGTCGCTTCTATCGCTGTGAACGGTTCTAACGTGAACCTGAACAACGTCCCGAATGTGAACGGTACTTACACCTACACCTTCGCCGCTATCAACTCCAACCAGACCATCACGGCCACGATGACGGCCAAGACCTACACCATCGCTGCTTCTGCCGGTTCTAACGGTACGATTTCGCCGAGTGGCAACACGACAGTGAACCACGGTGGTTCTCAGGCCTATACCTTCACCCCGGCCAATGGTTATGTGGTTGCTCAAGTGACGGTTGACGGTATGAGCATCGGTGCTCCGACCTCTTACGTCTTCACCAACGTGGTCGCTAACCACACCATCAACGTCACCTTCGCTGCGGCTGAATGTGAGGCTCCGATTTTCTTGTACACGCATATTGACAGCACTTCCGCAATGCTGCACTGGTCTCACCCGACTGCAACGACCTTCAATATCCAGTACAAGAACCCGACCAGCAACTTCACTACTATCGCTAACGTTTCTGGTAACAGCTATCAGCTGACTGGTTTGACTCCGGGTGCTACCTATCTGTGGCAAGTCCAGGCTATCTGCGCTGGCAACAACCACAGCGATTGGGCTAACATGGTGTCCTTCCAGACCGACAACACCACGATCGACGAAACTGGTATCGAAGACCTTGTGAAGAACAACATCAAGGTTTATGGTGAGCATCAGAATGTCCACATCCTCAACAACGAGGGTATGAACATCGACAATGTCCGCATCTTCGACGCTTACGGCAAGCTGATCTACAGCGGTTCTGTGAACACCACGCACGAGGTCATCAGCCTCAATGTGGCTGCCGGCACCTACATGGTGAATGTCACCACCGACAAGGGTGTTGCCAACTACAAGGTTGTTCTGATGAAGTAATGTAAGAACGACATATTATGTTCTGAAAGGGAGCTCGAAAGGGCTCCCTTTTTTGAATTAATCTTTTTTGTATTTTTGCCGTCGGAATTGATTGTTCATCTTAAAAAAGTATAGCAATGAAAAAAATATTTCTGTTACTGTTGAGTGTGATTGCGCTCAATGTTTATGCGAACACTGACATTCCGGTTACGTTCGCGCAGCTGCCGCAGAAGGCGCAGCAGTTCATCAACAAGCATTTCAGTAGTGTGGGTTTCCTTTCCGCCAAGCAGGATGATGGCGAGTATGAGGTGATGCTGAAGGATGGCACCAAAATTGAGTTCACCCTCCAGGGCGACTGGAAAGATGTGGATTGCCACGTGCGTGCGGTTCCGGCCGCTCTCGTGCCTGCAGGCATCGCGCAATATGTGAAAACCAATTTCCCGAACAATATCATCACCAAGATTGAGAAAAAATACAATGGCTACGACATTGAACTCGAAAATGATTTGGAGTTGAAGTTCGACAAGAACGGGAATTTTCTGTATGCTGATGATTGATGTTGGTTACGCGGTTACACGGTTATTCGGTTAAAATGAATCGTTTATGAAAAAGATTATTGCAATATTATTGGGTGTTTTCATGTTGGGGACGTTTGCGTCGTGCGATCGGACGGTCTCCGTTGACAAGTTGCCCAATGAGGCGAAACAATTTGTTGCCGCCCATTTCAACGGTGTGGAAATCCTTTCTGTTCGGAAAGACGGTTTCAAATACGACGTGCTGCTGTTCGATGGCACAGAGATAGAATTCAAATGCAACGGACAGTGGAAAGAGGTCGATTGTGGAATGAACCCGCTGCCCGCCGGCATTCTCCTTCCCAATACGGCTCAATACCTTGCCGCCAAGTTCCCCATGAATTTTCCGACCCACGTCAAATACGAGCACAGACGCTATGAGGTGGAGATGGATAATGACCTCGATCTGGTCTTTGACAAAAACGGAGGTTTCATGGGAGCAGATGATTAAAAAATGAGCCCGTCACCGACGGGCTTTTTTTTTATCTTTGCCGTCCTAAATCTAACACCTATGGCGAAGAGTAAAACGATGTACTATTGCAAGAACTGCGGGGCACAGTCGGCGAAATGGCTGGGCCGCTGTCCTGAATGCAACGAGTGGAATACCTTCGAGGAGGAAGTTATCCTTCAAGAGTCTGCAACGGCCCAAAAAGGCCGTTTTTCGCCCGTTGTGCAGAGTGCTCCGAAGGTGATAGATGACATCGAATTGACCCGTTTTCCGCGCACGGAGACTGGCTTTGCAGAATTCGACCGTGTGCTGGGTGGCGGCATTGTGAAAGGTTCCATCGTGCTGCTGGGCGGCGAGCCGGGTATCGGTAAATCCACCCTGCTGCTGCAGATGGCCCTTCGCCTGCATGGGCAAAAGGTGCTTTACGTCTCCGGTGAGGAGAGCGAGGCACAGCTTAAGATGCGGGCCGCCCGTCTGTCGAGTGATCCTGCACCCCACTGCTATGTGCTCACCGAAACCAGCACCCAGCAGATTTTCAAGCACATAGACTCTTTGCAACCCGATATTCTCATCGTCGATTCCATCCAGACGATGCAGAGCGATCTGTTGGAATCGGCGGCAGGTTCTATTTCGCAACTGAAGGAGTGCGCGGCTGAGTTTCAGCATTTTGCCAAACGTACCGCCTGTCCCGTGTTCCTTATCGGCCACATCACCAAGGATGGTTCCCTCGCGGGTCCGAAGCTGTTGGAGCACATCGTGGATACGGTGTTGCAGTTTGAGGGCGACCAGCATTACGGATACCGCATGGTGCGCTGCATCAAGAACCGATTTGGTTCCACCTCCGAATTGGGTATTTTCGAAATGCTGCAAGATGGGTTGCGGGAGGTGCAGAATCCTTCGGAAATCTTAGTTTCCCAGCACGAAGAGGACTACAGCGGTAATGCTATCGCCTGCATTTTGGAGGGCAACCGACCGATGATGATTGAGACGCAGGCGCTGGTCAGCAGTGCCGTGTATGGCACGCCGCAACGTTCTGCCACGGGTTACGACATCCGCCGGATGAACATGCTGCTGGCCGTGTTGGAAAAGCGCTGCCGGTTCAAACTCGGTGCCAAGGACGTCTTTTTGAACATCGCGGGCGGTCTGCGGGTGGAGGACCCGGCCATCAATGTGGCCATCGTGGCGGCCATCCTGTCATCGGCCACCGATATTGCTCTTGACAACAAGACCTGTTTTGCGGGCGAGATGGGGCTGAGTGGTGAGGTACGTCCCGTGACGCGCATCGCCCAACGTATTGCCGAGGCCGACAAGTTAGGATTTACCCGCATGTTCGTCTCCAAGTACAACCTCAAAGGCATCCGCCCCTCGGACTACAGCCTGCAAATCGTCCCCATCACGAAGGTGGAGGAGATGGCACGTTTATTATTCCAGTGATATGAACGAAGAAACCAATATCTGCCGCGAAGGCATCATCCGCGCCATCAATGGCGACGAAATTAGCGTGGAAATCATCGTAAGTTCCGCATGTAGCGGCTGCCACGCCAAGAGTATCTGCATCCCCTCCGACCGTCGGAAGGAGGTCATCACCGTCAAGAACACCCGTTATGAAGAGTATCAGGTGGGGGAGACCGTGGAACTGCTGTTGGAGACTTCCGCGGGCAACAAGGCTGTGATTTTGGCCTACGTGCTGCCGCTTCTTGTCCTCCTTGTGATGCTATTCGGCTGCTACGCCCTCACCGGCAAAGAGCTGCTTAGTGTCGGCGTCGGTGTCCTCGGGGTCGTCATCTATTACCTCATTCTCAAATCAGCGGGAAAATCCGTGGAGAAAGGGATGGAGTTCGGGATACGTAAAAAAGAAATACAAATTTGATTATCAATAAATTATAGATATGAATTCCCATAAAAGATTATTCGCAACATTGTTAATCATTCTGTGCGGATTTGGTTTTGCCCAGGCCCAACATTTTGACGATTATTTTGTTGACAAAACGTTGAGAATCAGTTATCTGCATATTGGAAACAAGGATGTGGAGCAGATGCAGATTGATCATTTCACGTTGGTGAACCATTGGAACGGCACGCGGTCGCAGTTGGTGGAGCCTTACCATTATGGCGACCTTCTCATCGAAGTTCTCGACCAAGCCTCGCAGAAGCTGATCTTCAGCCGTAGCTACTCCTGCCTCTTTACGGAGTACCGCACGACCGAACGCGGCGAGACGGAAATCGCCCAAATGGAGGAATGCGTCAATATGCCGATGCCGAAACAGCCTGTGCGCGTGCGCCTTACCTCTTACAATCGCAAACGGGAGGCTACCGTACTGAAAGACACGGTGTTGGATCCTGCCAACTTGCCCGTACAGATGGCCAAAAAGGAGTATGCTGTCATGAATTTGCACAAGGGTAATTCGCCGGACAACGCCATCGACATCCTTTTCATCCCCGACGGTTACGCCAAAAGCGATGCCAAGACGCTCAAATACGATATGAAAAGGTTTGCCAAGTATGTGATGAATTGCACGCCGTATAAGGAATATCGCAAACATGTGAATATTCGCGCCATCATGGGTTATTCGGAACAATCGGGCATTACGCAGCCGCAGAACGACTTTTATGTCAAGACGTTGCTTAACTGTACTTATAATGCCCTCGACCTCGATCGTTATCTGATGTGTCCGGGTGTGTGGAATCTGCATGAGGTGGCTGATGATGCGCCTTACGATGCTATCATCATCATCTGCAACAGTGAAAAATACGGCGGCGGCGGCATTTACAACTTCTACTGTACCGTCTATAACCACGGCCAATATCCTGATTATGTGGTGGTTCACGAGATGGGGCATCTCATTGGCGGTTTGGCTGACGAGTACTACACTTCCGAGGTTTCCGTGCAGGATTTCTACCCTGCTGGCATCGAACCTACGGAGCCCAATCTCACCACGCTGGTCGATTTCGACTCCAAATGGGCCGACAAAATCCAGAAGGGTACGCCCATCCCTACTCCTCCCGTGACCAAAAATCATCCCGACTACGACCGCGTAGGTGTCTATGAAGGAGGCGGTTACGTAGCCAAGGGGGTCTATCGTCCGACCATGCACTGCACGATGAACAGCATCCGCTACAACGATTTCTGTCCCGTCTGTCGCGAGGCTTTGGAGAAGGTGATACAGTATTACAGCAAGTAGGGATTCATGTCTCCATGTTGCGGATGGGCGGCAGGCATTCTAATTGACGGATTCGTAGGAGTTCGCTAATTCAGTTCCACGGCGGGCCAACCGAAATCCTGATAGTATTTGACGTTGAGGTTGTGTTTTTTCACATATTCGCGCAGTTGCTCCTGACGGACAGCTTCGCGGACTTTATCATTGGAGTGGATGTTTTGGTAGATGTCGAAATAGCTGCCAAAGATGCGTTTGGCGCTGGCCTCGTTGCCGGCTCCGTCAACAGTCTGCTCGAAGGAAGTCACCTTATACTGGTCGCCTTCCTTGCTCAGGGTCATCAAACCGGAGTGATTGCCGCCGGAGACGCACTTGAGTGTGTCGCCAACCTGGTTGTACCAAAGCACCCAGAAGTCGCCCATGAAGAGTTCGTCCTCCTCGTGTATCATGATCATCATGGGGATGCAGAGTTCGCCTTTCAGGTAATGTTCGCCGATTTCCTTCACCAGATAGTCGCTGATGGCGTTGCGTACGACCTGCTCCTTTTTGTTGATGGCGATATGGCGGATGCAGTCGGCCTTATGCTCGTCGAAATCGGACATCAGCCATTGACCGTTCACTTTCTCCATATAGAGCTTATGTTCCTCGATATCAGACGATTCGTCGAACGAGCCGTCTTCCCATTTCTGGCGCACCTTGATGGTCGCAATTGCGTGGGTGTCATCGGTTTTCTCTACACCGACCACCTCATAATCCGCGATGGTTCCGCCATTGCCCGTCACAAAATAGTAAAGCCATTCGTGGTCCATGGCTTCGAACTCCGGCAGCTGGTTGAACATCGTGTCCAAAACAGCGTAAAAATCCGCCGTCATATAGTCTTTAGACTTCTCCAGCAGTTCGTGGTCGGGGATATACTGGCACAGCTCGGCCGCACGTTTCTGCAGCTGTTTTTCAGAATCACTACATGCCGCAAACAACAGCGCGGCGATGGCAAAAATCAGGATTTTTTTCATAATATTGTTTTTTTTAATTGTTATTTGCAAAAATCTAATCTCTACTTCCGGGCATAAGGTCGATGAAGGTTTTCTTGACCAGATCGTAAGCCTTGTTCGGATTGAATTGTTCAGCCCCTTCGCGGACCAATATATCCATATCTCCTAAAAATTCCGGTGTCTGCAACTTCAGTTCCATATTTTGCACGAACTGTTTGTAGGTAGGAACCTTCTCCACCACAAATTCCATGTACTTTTGATAGCATTCCAGCACCCGTGCCACGTCTATGTTTCCGCTTTCCAAAGCCACTTGCAAATCGAACAAGTCGCGACCCTTTTTTCTTTGGTACAAGGCCCGCAACTTGGTCCCAATCAACTCGTTAAGGGTGTAAGTGGTGATTTCGCATCTACCGCTGAACCAAGAGTTATGGACTTCAAACGGCATTTTTTGCAATCCCAGAACGTTAAAATGCTCGTAGCAGTTGATTTCAATTTTCAGTCGTAAAGGTTGTATCGGCGGAACTTCAGATTCCATACGGAAAAACATCGTGTTGTTGTACCGTTTCTGCTTCGTCACTTTGCCAGGAAGCCACGACAGCACCTCCCCAAGACGGAACAAGATGGGCTTGATGGGACCGGGATGGATTTGCACGAGGTCAATGTCTTCGCTGTAGCGAGATTGCGGAGTGAGGAACAGTTTGTGCAACGCCGTGCCTCCCCGAAATGCCAATTGCGATGCCAAAAATTCATCACTGAAAATGCAGACCAAGGCCTTGCAAATGATGAGGTCTTGTTCGACCATATTGGCATATATCCAAGGTGCTTGTTCAGTCCATTCTATAATTGCTGATTTGTCTATCATAGGTCATCAATTTCAATTTCAATATTCATATCCACATACCATCGATTACTTGTGCTTCTGCCTTCTTCTTCGCTGGCATTGCTCATCAATACCTTTTTCCATTTTGGAGTTGATGCTTTCAACAACTTATACAGTTTGTCGGCTTTATGCTGCTCCTCCAAAATAAATTCTAAAAGATAACCCAAGCGTTGAACGGTTGCTGTAGTAGTATAAGGTAAAACGGATTCAATTCGCTCTACATCAACACTTTCCATTAATTCCGCAAGAACCGTGGCTGCTCGTTGGTAACCACCTACGTGGCTTGCAAATTGGACGAGGTCAATGGCTGTCAACTCGGCAGAGGAATAGACTATCACCCCCATTTCAGCATTTTTTTTCATCAATAATTCAGAAGGAATTAGCTGACGATAGTTCCAGTTCAACAAATTATTCATCTTCGAGGGCTTTAATCGGGGTGCTATTGTCATCACTTGGGTTTGCATAGCTCGCTGGTGGCAGGCACCGTAAAATTCTGCGGCCGACAGCAAGCATATATAATAGGGTTTTCTGACAGCATTCATCAGATTATCAATATAATAAGTAGGAGGAACAACACCCTTCAAAGCATATTGAGGAGGTATAATGACATAGAAACCGCGATAAGGAATGCATATTCTACCGCGAGCCACTTGTCTTTGCAATTCTGTGACAAGCGAATTGTCCGACAAGTTCACAGCTTGACGGACATCATCAATCGTGAACGTCACACGTCCTCGTATCTCCCTTTCGCGTATGTATTCCGTAACTGTCATATTACCTTTTTGTTGTCAAACGTATCACTTAATGCATATCTTTACAACTTTTCCGCTGCAAAAATACAACTATTTTCGATTCAACCACATTTTTGTAAAAAAACTTATACAGAACAAGACTGTTGAATTTATGGTCTTTACCGCACGCCAAGTTCCTTAAAGGTATTGCCAAGTACTTCTGCATCGTTGCGACAGAGATAGGAGTTTATTTCCATCGTTTCCACACTTGTGATATCGTTTTCCTCTAATGCCGTTTTTAGTCTTTCCGAAATCAACGGATTTGAATGCAATGGGTACAACCAACACATATCGGGGTTGTTTTTCTCCATATATTCCTCGTTGAAAGCAAATTTTAAGACACCAATTGCCAAGTCTATATTTTCATGTTCATCGAATTTGCGATTATATTCGGCTTGTACTTTCAGATAGTCATCATAGCTGTTAATTTTTAAGATGGACTCATTCCCTTTTATTCCCCCAAAACGAGCATAGGAATCCTCAAAAAAAACCGAATTTTTCCAATCCACCATTTCTGGACAACAGAGCTGTGGACGCCTTTTATTATCACGCGGTTGCGCAAATCTGAGCAGATGATAGTCCCAGGTTTTGTCCTTTTTTCTAATGGTACAACTTTCCCATTGGTGTTCTTGAAGATTGAATTTCTTCAATATGGAATACATTTTGGAACTGACAATAAAGTTATTGATAGTGCTAATATTAAGGCAATAGAGTAAATCTGTAAGGCGAGAATTCCCTTTCAGCCTGAATTCCGATTGTTTTGGCAACTTGTTGAACAATTGTTGCATGCTGTTAAAATTCAGAGGCTGAAGGAGTTCCAGTTGTCCCCCCGGGGCACTTCCAACCACTTTTGTTATTGTTGAATGCTCAAAATTGTAATAGGTGGTCATCGTGATAAATATTCTAACAACAGATGGAACATCTCCGTAACAATGCTTTTAGTGCTTCTGCGCGCTGTCCGACTACGATAACATGGTGATTCCCAATAGGATTCGTCAAAAAATAATCGGTATCGGACGGATTGGCAAGACGCACCACTAACTGCGTGCGGCAGAGGTCCGGCTTTGCCTGACTGCGAACCAGCTTCCCTTCCGCGATGAACGCCCGTGACAAATCTCCCGAAACTTTGCAAATCGTGACAGGTCCTTCCGGCACGAAACCACGTATGCCGACCCCGATTCCCGATTCGAAATGCGTGTCCAATTCGTAACGTTGCACCATATCAAAGGGGATGGTGCAGTGGGCGAAGAGAATCTCGCCGGTTTCAGGATCGATGCTGGCAGGGTTCGCTTGGAAAGAGGAGGTGCCGGACAGAGTGCGAAGCAGCATCATGGTCAGCATGGTGGGAACATCGCCCTCGCAACCTGCAATATAACCTTCTGCGTTCAGCTTTGCCAACGCCCAGCAACCGGTATTGTGAACAGCATCCAATAAATCGAAGCAACGGATTGTAAGCCCTTGTAAATCATGTTTTTTCACTATGGTTTTCATTGCCTCATAGAGACGGCAGGCACCAGGTAGCGCCTCATTGACCGCAGGCATATCACTATGTTCCGTTGGTGAGGGTGTAGGGGTTGCGGTCAGTGTGTCTAACAGTTCGCTCATGGGAATCTCCAGCAGTTCAACGTCCAGTTTCTGTCGGACGCACTCCGTATCCACTTGGCTGGCAATGAGCCAGTCGGAAGGTTTCCCGATGACCCCTAATCGGCAGTGGCGCAGCCGTTTGACAGCCGATTCCACCTGGCATAGCAATTGGATGCGCGAGGCGATGTATTCGGGATTGCCATGCAGAATCTCACCTTGCTTCCCTTGCTGTTGCAGGTAGGAGAGAATCTCTAATGAGGCTGCCAACGAGTTGCTCTTGTCGGAAGCTAGAAGATAGAACGGAGCGTCAGATTTTTCGGCCAGCACAGGCATCCGTTGCTGAAAGAGGCCTTCGGTGCCGCCCGTGCGGACATAGATCAAATCAAGCTCGTGACTTCCATAGTCAGTAAAATCGTCGCCTTTCAGAATGTACGGGACATTCAAGGAGGTTAGAAACTCTTTCGTGAGCGTATCCAGCGCCTGCGGGTCGTGCAGGGCGGAAGTCAGGGTATAGACTGCAATGTTCATGTTACTATCCTATTGATGTATGTTTTTTTCGTATTAAAAATTCCAATGGTTCCAAGTTTCAGGTTTCAAGTTTCAAAGAGTTCAAAGTTCAAGGTTCAAAGTAAAACCTTTAACCCTAAACCTTAAACTAACTTAGTCTTCTCCTTCAGCATTTCAATCACCTCCAAATCCGCCGGTAGCCACTGCACGCTGTCCAGTTCGTCGGGGGCGAGCCAGCGGGCGGCCTCGTGTTCGAGGAGGGTCAGCGAGCCGCTCTCGATGGTGCAGAGGAAGCAGTGCATGGTAAGGTGGAATTTGGGATAGTCCCACTCGATGGTATGCAACAGTTCCCCGACGATGATGTGGGTCTCCAATTCTTCCCAAATCTCGCGTCGGACAGCCTCTTCGGGTGTCTCCCCGGGTTCGATTTTCCCGCCCGGGAACTCCCACCAGTCCTTCCAGTCGCCGGATCCCCGCTGGGTGGCGAAGATGCGGTTCTCCTCATCGTGGATAATAGCTGCTGCTACGGTAATATGTTTCATAATCGTTCTGTTTATTGTCCATACTCTTCTGGATCCTCTGCCACCATCGGCAGGTTTTCCTCTTCGATATGAATGTACGATTTCGACCGGTAGTTGAAGGTTTTGAGGTAGAAGTCGTGGAGTTGGATTTCCACTTGTAACATCGTCTGCTCCAGTTTTTTGGGCTTCAGTTGACACTCCCACAGCACAATCACCTGCCACCCATTCTCCTCCAACACCTTGTAATTTTGCTGGTCCCGCTCCTGATTCCGCCGTATCTTCGCCACCCAAAATTCGCGATTGGTATTCGGAATCTTGCAACATTTTGAACTGTGTGTTTCCGGCCCTTCCCCATTCATTCTTAATTCTGCATTCTTAATTCTTAATTGAATAAGGTGTCCGTGCCAAAAACATCCGTTCACGAAAATCGCCGTCCGATACTTCCGCATTACGATGTCAGGTTTCCCTGGAACCCCCTTCACGCAAAGCCGGTAGCGGTAGCCGTGTTGCCACAACCATTGTCGTACGCGCCTCTCGGGCGTAGTATCCTTACTGCGTATCCGCGACATGCAGTAGTGGCGTTGCTGGGGAGTCATCGTGTCGGTCATGATGGCCCTAACAGATTTCGATGGTGTAAACGAAATCGAAGGTGTCGCCAGGGGCAAGACAGTGGATGTATTGCCGTTTGGAGATGTCTTCGGTGAAGCCTTTGGAGTCGCAGATGCCGCACCAGGGCTCAAGGCAGACGAACGGACAGCCCTCCTTGTGAGGTGCCCAGATACCGAAAGCTTCGGCTTGCGGACAATTGACATTCAAGACGGGTTTGCAGTGTTTGTCCCACAGCTCGACCTTTGTCACCTGTCCCTCTTCGATGATCAACGCATCATGGAGAAAAGTATCCGGCATGAGGGGCGTCTCGCGAAGCAGCATGACCTTCGAGTTTCGTGGAACACGACATCCATCGTCGAGATCGGAGGTGAGCGTGGGGGCGATGAGATCCCCTTCCTTGTTATAGAATCGAATATATCCGTTCACCATACTTTCGGGGTCATAATCCGGCAGCAGGAATCCCGGGTGACCGCCGATTTGGAAATACGCCTCCTTATTGTCGAGGTTTTCCACAGTCCAAACTACCTTCACGGCACTGCCTTCCAATTGGTAGTGAACCTCCAATCCCAACTTATAGGGGTAAGCCTTCGAATGTTCGTTCTCCAGCATCCGTAGGTGCAGTTCATGGTCATTGTCAGAAGCGACAACCGCAAACTCACTGTCGCGTGCATAGCCATGTTGCCCCAAGGAGTAGGCAACGCCATTCACGTGAATCTCTTTATTGAAGGGCTTACCCACGGCGGGGAAGAGAATGGGTGCGTGTCGATTCCAAAACTGTGCATCGCCCGTCCACAAGAACTCGCGCCCATCCTTGGTGAGGCTTGTCATTTCTGCCCCGTGTTCCGCCACCTCAATGGTGATGATATTGTTGGTAAGTTTCATAATCGATATGGATTTTGCTTGATTCTATTGCCGATTAAATCAGTTCTTGTTGAGGATCACCAGTGCGCCGATGACGCCCGGCACCCATCCGCAGAGGGTAAGCAGGAACACAATGAGCACGGACCCGCACCCGCGGTCGATCACGGCTAACGGCGGGAAGAAAATGGCAAGGAGGACACGTAAAACAGACATATTATGGGTTATTTTTGAGGGTTTCCAATGCCCGACAGAGCTGGTCGGGGCAAGACGTAGTTTTATCGCCGCAGCGGATGCCATCCAGTTTGCGAATGACATCATCGATTTTCTGACCTGTCACCAAACGACAGATCCCTTGCAGGTTACCGTGGCAACCGCCATAAAAGGAGACCTGCCGGATGACGCCTTCGTCATCGACGGTCACATCGATGAACTGCGAGCAGGTGCCTTGGGTTTTGTAGAGGGTGTGTTTCATAACATTAGTTTTTGCCACAGCAGTTCTTGTATTTTTTGCCGCTCCCGCAGGGGCAGGGATCGTTGCGGCCGATTTTATTCGTTTTGGCGAAGGGCGCTGCCGCTCCGGGATAGAAGAATGGGCCTCCCGCCCACACATCATTCGCCAATTGTTGCACGTCCTCCTGCCTGAATCCCATGTTTTGCATGTTGGGTCCGAGGGTGATGGAGGGGGCGGAGGTGAGCGGCTGCTGAAGATCGTTCGGGCAACGTCCCTGGAATATCCATCGCGGGGCGTTGTTCAGGAATTCTGTGAGGACTTGTATCACATCATTCAGCTCGTTGAGGCCATTCAATTTCTTCGGGGCGTTTTCGATTACCATCTGCAAGACGGTGCTCAAATCTTCTTCTTGAATCATTTGCCACATCTGAAATTGTTGGAACAGGGCGACTGGTTCTGTGTAACCTAATTTGGTCTGCAGTGTTTTCAGCAATTTTCCGCTGGTGCGGTTAGGTATGACGGGGATGGGCATTTCTCCGGCCTTTCTCAGAGTGTCACGGTCGAAATGTTTCAAGGATGTTACCTCTTTTCGCTTTTCCTGTTCCCTGAGGACTGAACCGTAATCGAGAACAAACGGGGAAAGGAAGAAATCCTCTCCTCCATGGAAATATCCGTCGTACTCCTGCAGTTTCAAGGTAATGGAATACGGGTAGATATGATTGAACATTCCGGAGCCGTCATCTCCCAGGTTAAGACACTCTTTCAGGATGGCTTTAAGCTCGCTTCGCGTCAGGACGCCGTAGAGGTTGAGTGCGCCGACCAGGAACTCTTCAATGTGCAAGCGCAGCTTAACTTCGAAGTCGTTCACCACTTCGTCAAAGCAAGGACGGATGGCTTGTTTGAAATCCTCCGTGATGCTGATCATTTCCATTGAATCGTCATCAATCATCAACGACTGGTCGGCGACTCCCAACAGCGCCATCGACATCATTTGCAAGGATTGGGGTATACTTATTCCCATTCCGGGTTCTGCGTTTCTCAGAGTGTGGAGTAACATCAAATCCTCGACGGGAAGCTGCCGCAGGAGCGTTTTCGGATTATCCAGGATGGCTCGTGCCAGTTCTTTCCGGATGAGTTCGGGCTTTTTCAACTTGTCCAACCGTTTGTCGGGATTATACCCCATTACTTCGGCATTATCAAGGACCTCTTCTATCTCCAACTCTTCAAAAAGGTTCTCCAGGGTTCTTTGTTTGTTCTTATTCATAGGATGACTATTGTTGCTTGTTTTGTGGTGATATTGAACGATTCTGATGAATTATGTTGGTGCAGGACCCTTGCCTGTTTCCGTTGCATCCGCCATAAATGAAGACCTGCCGGATAACGCCCTCGTCATCGACGGTCACATCGATGAACTGCGAGCAGGTGCCTTGGGTTTTGTAGAGGGTGTGGGGCATAGATATCAGTTTTTTTGATTTAGAAGGATTTGAGTTTAGGAAAGGATAAGATGTGAGTAAAGGGAGCGTGTAGAAAGAACTTAGCAGGCTTTCAGTTTAATCTTTGATTATTCTTCCCAGCAAAGAATCTTTGTACCAATACCTGTATAATTGTACTTTCTGGTATGCTGGCAAGCTTCTCAAGTACTCCAATTCAAATATTAATCGTGGTTCCTCGTCAGCTGATTCGGGGTGGATTTCTGCTTTGTTGCCAATGCGGACTACACGAATCAAATATAAATCGCGAACGCCTTTCTCTTTAATATATGGCATAAAATAATAAAGTTTGTTGAGGGCAACAGTTGATGGAAATGTTTTGTTTTTCCCCGTATAATACAGTTTTGTTGGTTCTTTTTTAAGGAAGTATTCTTCGTTGTCTTTCTTTACCAGACCGATCAGAAGGTGCTTTGTCGGGTCAAGTGCAAATTGCTTTTTAGGTAGGTTTACTAATAAAGGTTCTTCCGTATCATCAAACAAACTTAAGTCCAGCATCGGTTTCGAATCGCGAACTGTAAAGATAGGGCGTGAGGAGACAGGTGCTTCGTTAAAAATGGCTTGGTAAAGACTTTTGCCTATCGCCTCTACAACTCCACATACGAGGGCATTGCCCATAAGGAAGGCTCGACGGCCATCTGAAACATCAGGATGATATGTGTGGTTGTCGGGGAACATGTTCATTCGTTCTAATTCGATAGGTAGCAATCGGCGATAACGGCCAGATTTTGTTCTCACAACATGTTTAAAACGAGATGGAGCTGTACCGCCTTCGCCAGTGATAATGGTTCTCGAAGGTTGTTCTAAGCTGTCCGGGAAAGCCATGCCTCCTTCAGAGAAAGTGTATTTGTAGCCTTCTTTGGAGACTCGTTCAATCTTTTTAGCCCCTTTTTCGTATTGCCATCTAGGTAGTTCTTCTTCTGTGATAAAGAAATCTTCAGGTACAAGGTTTTCATCAACAAGATTTCCGCCCAAAGTTTGTCGAGGCCCATCATAAATAGCTTCAGCATCGACAGAATACACATGACGGTCCATCATCATACCAGCATTACCAAAAGGACTTTCTTTCTTGCTTTTGTTGAAGTTGTCAGATACTTCTTTAATTGAACCCTCGATGTCAAATTCAGACATTGTCCCAACCTTAGGCTTGAACTCAAACGCTCTTGCCATAACGCCATCGTATTCTACCCAGTCTTCCAACCTCTCAATCTTTTCGACTACAGGAGAGGTCTTTAAGTAGCCAACAATGTAAGTCCTGCGTCGCCGTTGAGGCATACCATAATCTGCTGCATTGATAATACGCCATTCAACGATATAGCCGAGGTCTGCTAAAGAAGCAAGAATAATTGCAAAGTCACGTCCACGTTGAGTAGCGGGTGAATTCAATAGGCGGTCAACATTCTCAAAAAATATATATTGTGGTCGCTTGTCACCCTTCTCATGAAGAATGCGATAAATCTGCCACCAAAGCACACCTTTCTTGCCCTCGATGCCGCCTGATCGACTCAATGTTGCAGCCACAGAATAGTCTTGACAAGGGAAACCACCAACCAATAAATCATGGTCGGGAATGTCTGTTGTTGGTACGAGGTTGATATCTTTGTTGGAATGCCCTTTGGAACCAAAACGCGATACATACACCAACGATGCGTCCTGATGCTTAGTTGATGGTTCCCATTGGTTGTTCCAAATGGTCTCATATGCATCCGATGCGCCTTCCAGTCCGATGCGGAAACCGCCCACACCAGCAAAGAGTTCTACTACACGAATTTTATTTTGTTTCTTAGCCATTATTTTATCAATTCTTGAACTGTATGCTTGCTAAGCCATACGTATTGTGGTATCATTTTTAGACCATTAATTTCCAATGTCTTAAACTTGTCCAAAGTTTTAGGAGCCCCACCTCTAATAAACACTTTATGTGTTGATGACTTTGGAAAATTGGGAGATTCTTTTGTAGTGCCAGACTTATTAACGATAGAATTTCCATCTTTATCTACCTTTCCTTCAATTTTGAGGCTCTTGCTCGTAATGAGGTTACGTACATCTTCCCACGTCCGTTTTACGTTTTTCACAATAAAATCTTCGTCGAAAAAAATTCGTTTGAATCCTTCAAAGACAACCTCTTTGTCAATATGTCTATAAATGATGAAGATGAAGTGATGTCCCGCAAAATAATCGTACATGGCGGACTCTTCGAAATCAGTTTCTTTTGTCCATTCAATAAGATTCGGTAGGAAAAGTTTCATGTCTTCTTTACCATTCCCGTCTGCTTTCAAAGGTACACTTTTGGCAATTATACCAATTTTAGCAAAGTCTTCAATGTCATTCAATTTCGAAACATGTCCGCCAAACATCTTCACAACAGCACTTTCCGCAAAGTTTTTGACCCCAAGTTTGATGTCAACATTTAGTTCATTGGCGATTTGTGAGAAGGTTTTGCCCTTGTATTTTTGTGTCATTAACTTGCATTTGCTGTCAATATCAGTATACTTGCTAATTGATTCGTCTAGTTCTTCAAAGTGTTTCTGAGAAAAATACTTGTCTGCAATAACGGTTGCATAGGCACGTTTTAGACGAAAACGGGGATTGTTGGGGAACTTTGGGGCAGTATCTATTAACATCAGCTGACTTCGCAGCTCATGTGAAAGACGAGGGTATTGCTTTTCCCGTTCTTCCTGCGTGTTATAATCTCGATGAATTACAATTAAGAAATCTCGTACCACCAACCAATCTTGTTCCAATAGTCGTTTGTCTCTTTCACTGAATTCATAAAATTGGAAACCAAGAATGGGGAAATCTTTATATCCATCAAGTTTAACTGTTACAGGAGACTTGTACCAGTAGTATACCCAAAGCATATGGGCTAGTTTATGCCAAAAGTTGGAGGTCTCGAACTCTTCCTTTACAATGACAGGTATTGATACCGCTGTTATACTGACAGGTTCTTTGCATTCGTAAACGTAAGGCGAATCTTTCTTCTTTGGCTTAATCATGCCAGAGGTCTTCAACTCCGTTAAAACGCCATCTACAATAATGTCTGGTTCTTGTCTGCTGTCTTTTCTACAACGAAGAACCGATTCTTCAATAATATCACCTGCGATACCTTTCATTTTATCGCACCCCTCGTGACGTTTAAAGAGTCCAACTTTGTCGGCTTGAAGCAAAGTCTTACCTGTTATGGAAGTAAGAAGCTTCTCCACATCCTCCCTTTTGAAAATTCTGCTCGGTTCAATATGTGCATCGTCCATGGTAGAATTCTAATGTTTATTGATTGTTGTCATATTAACTCCACGATAACACACGTATTACCTGTCTGCGTTGTATAGCATCGTGTGGAAATCGCCAATGCCTGCAAAAAGGTCGATAAATGTGTGTTTTTTCTTTGGCATATTCAAATCTCAATTAAGCAACAAACAAATCATTAATGGTTAATGTCCCATCACCTTTTAGCACAATGCTATCCCTATTTTCTTGAAATCTTGATCGCTGAAAAGGTTCGAGCTCATCGTTAAAAATGGCATCCTCATATGCTGATCTCAAATCCGCAACTGCATTGTTAACAGATTTCCCATTAAACAATGATGACACAAAAGACATCGCAATGCCACAAGTCACCACATCAATTCCATAGGGACAGTTAGCGTTGCCTTTATAGCCAACAAAAACTTTGGCATTGTTGTTGACCAACACATCAGCAAGCGTTCCCCCGTTCAAACACGAAAAGGTGTAGATCAAGGCATTGGAGAAAACATAATGATTGTCAGTGGTCGTAACGATATTCTCGCCGTTCACACTAAAGGACTCTTCTGAGCCATGTCCAAACCAACAGCATAAGAAAGTGTTGGGATTCACAAGTGATAGTTTCTCGGATAAATTGTATTTGTTGATGGTATCGTGACTATAGATGGTGTTGCTAACCTGGACGTTCTCCATAGATCGTCCAAATTGCGCTATTAATTGGCATGTGGAATCTTTCAGCATCACACATAATTCACCAATGTTTTCGGCGACATCATCCGCAATAATCACTGTATTCAATTTCATTTTCCTCGCATGTTGTTGGTGAACAATTCTGTGGCAAGAGTCATGATACCTCTTGTGGTTTCTTTTCCAAACTCGTCTTGTTTGCGGATAGAGGCAAGGATGTCATTCAAAGTATAGACCTTGTCTCCTGAGCGCATATAGGGCTTGTTCCGTTTCTCTTCATCGTGTTTCAAAATCCATTTTTCCATCACAAAACGAATGTCGTTCTGGATTCTATCGTGGGCTTTTCTAATAGTATCGGTAAGCTCTTGTGTAGATACGTCTTTTGGAACGCAACTGAAAGCACTACCTTTGAACATTTTATTGGTTTCTATGGCATCAATGCTGGCACCCGTAAACACAATGACTGGCACCAATGTTGAGATTTCATTAATATCGTTCAAAATCTTGTCGCCTTGCATCAAGCTGTTGTTGAATTTCCAATCCAATAAAACAACAATATCTTTGTCAATGTTGTCCTTTATATATGTCAATCCGTCAGAAGGGTTTTCGAAGAATTTAATATCATTCACGGAATCCTCAATGTCATCAAGGAAGGCATCGTTTTTCATCTTCTTATCATCGTCTATATAGACAATGGTTACGTCCATTTTTTCTTCTTTTTCTTCCATAGCTTTAGTGTATTAATGGTATCGTTATTTTGAAAGTCGCCCCAGTGGGTCTAAACTCATTGGGTTCGAGAGAAATAGTTCCTTTTATGGAATTCAACCGGGTGCGGACAATATATAACCCAAGTCCGGCACCTCCCAAATCGGCAGTTGTGGTATAGAACACATCAAAAATTCTGTCACGAATCTCATTAGGGACCCCAGGCCCATTGTCGGAAAACAATAACACCAAGTTCCCGTTTTCTCTGAAAACCGTGCATCTAATTCGCTTGTCCTTCGTATTTCGTAAAGCTTTGACAGAATTGTCTATCAAGTTGCCAAACATATCTTGGAAAGCCTTTTTGTTGTATGATAACTCGAAATCGTCATCAAGAACATACTCTGTATGGATTGTCTCTCCCTCAAATAAGAGTTTGTATCTATCTTCAAACAATTCAGCAACAGCTTCTTTAACGCTAAAGAATTCAAAAGTGGAATCATCTTCTGCGTAGCTTAACATGAAATCCATAGCTTTAGACAAATTGTTCATCTCGTCAAAAATCTTTCGGGCATGCATTACGGATTTTTCTGTCTTTTGTCGCAACGGAATCCATTTGGCCACAAATTCAGCAGAGCGCTTGATAATCCCAATGGAAATTCTGAGAATATGAGAGATTTGTCCTGCGTAAGCTTGAAGGGAGACCAAACTGAACATAATGTTTTCCTGTTGCCGTCTGTCCGCTTCCATTTGCTCATAATCCTTGGAAGAGGCGGAAACAGTCGATTTGATTGTTTCCAACTTACCGGCAATCTCATTAAGTTCGGAATCTATTTCAGGAGAAACCAATAAGGATTGATTTTTAATATTGCTGATTCTTTGTTTGATGTCATCAATATCTTTGTCAGCATTCTTTAGCTTTTCAGCATTCTCCTTTTTCTTTGAATCTTTTTTGTGTTTTAAATACAGCTCAATTTGATGGATTTGATTTATTACAAAACCTTTTAGAGCATTCCATTCTTTATTATCAACGAAATCTTGACGATTTGTGGAATCCTTTATTTCTGGGTTCAATTCGTCCGTGATATCTACCCATCCAATTATATCTCTTGTACTCAGTTTTTCGAAAAAACCAGACCATCGGCGTTTGTCAATGCCAAATAAATCTTTTTGTTCGTTTCTATCGGATTTATATTCTGCAAATGGAGTTGCAATAATACTATCTCTGTAAACTTTAATACCGTCACGTTCTTCCTTAGAGAAACCTTTTTTATCAGATTGATCGTAATAATAAAGGGTAAATCCTATTGGGCCAAAAACCTCTGCCTCCTTTTCTTTTACAACAAGTTCACCCTTATTTTCTTCGAGATATTCTTGGTAATATTTTTGCTCACCCTTATCATATCTGTATTTCAACATATATGATAATGTGGCCTTTGCCAATACGAGGCTTTCGACCATTTTATCACGATATTCAAGATACTCGGGAACTATAAATCTAATATTAAACGGATATCTTGAATTTGATGAAGGTTTAACTATTTTAGAGAGTTCTCTATATGCACGTCTAACATCGTTTTCAAGCCATATATCATTTAGACTTGAAATTTCCAATCTTGTACCTTGAACACCAACGTCAGCAGGCTCTGTCCAATACTTATTGTCAATGTCAGTAAATAGTTTTTGTTTTTTAGAGGAATTCTCAAAATCCAACTCCAATTGCCGATTCTCTTCTTCTGCGTATTTGGTCCAATCTGTTTCCAAACAATGCCAAACAGGAGAACCTTTTTTCTTGGTTTTCATTACGAGTTTTCCGCCAAGTTTGTCCACGGCAAATCTTCCCACACCTTTTTTACCAGCAACAATACGATTGTATGGGGATGGGGATGTCCTATTTCTCCTTTTACTACTTGTTCCGATGACCATCCATTTGTCTCGAATATCTTCAAATGACATGCCTAGCCCGTTATCTTCAATAATAATACGACTTTCAGGGCATAGAGGATTAAGATTTTCGAAAGTCAATTGAACATTTTCAGCATTAGCATCATAGCAGTTTTTGACAAGCTCAAATAAAGCCGTGATACGATCTGTTATCAGCTCTCTTCCCAACAAACGAAAAGTGCTGACATCAAACTTGAAATGCAATATAGTAGGGTTGTCATTCTCCATATTCCATTATTTTATCAAAAACCGCTTTTGCCAATAATGGTGGTACAGCATTCCCTATCTGTTGTTGAATATGCATCAAACTACCTTTAAAAACAAACTTATCCGGAAAGCTTTGCAATCTTGCGGCTTCTCTAACAGACAACCCTCTATCTTGAAAAGGATGTATCAGCATGTTTTTTCTGTAATTGGATATAACTACAGAGGGCTTGTCGGCTATCAATCTTTTATAAATACCACTGTGACATTGGTTCTTGTCTTTGTAGTTAGACATCAATTCTTCGGGGATGGCTCGCCAATTCTGACCTTGACCAATGTATTTGTATCGTTCAATGACATAATCGGCATTGCGGGAAACGTAGTTCTGCTTGGAGGTGCGAGAGCCGTGGCGCATTAGCTGGGCATATTCACCTGCTTCTTTGGCCGAACACTTATACGGTAAAGAATCATCCATTTGACCATTAGATAAATCTGGGAGGTCAGCAATAGCATCTTTGACCGTATAGTTTTTTTTGTGTTTCTCGGGAAATTGGAATAAGATACCATTTCTATTTCCAACCATTATGAAACGATTCCGGTGTTGCGGCACACCATAATCAGAGGCCACCACAATGGAATAATTTACAGTATAGCCCAAGTCTTCAAAACATTTCTTCACCTTGTCACGAATCAATCCATTCTCAAACCGATAAAAGCCTTCGACATTCTCAAATAGGAACCAATCAGGGTTTAAAGTGGCAACAAAACGCACGAATTCCTCAAACAAACTGTTGTTTGGATTCTGCATATTGCGTGTCACAGTGTTGGATGTTGAAAAACCTTGACACGGCGGACCACCAAAAACAATCAGTTGATCGTTCGCTCCAATGGGCTTTCTGTATTCCAATGGGTCAACGTTATGTATGTCTCCACAAATAATTGGTGTGTTCTTGTGATTATAACGGTATGTTTCTGTTGCATTTTTGTCCTTTTCGACAGCAAACATAATGGCTGCACCAGCCATCTCAGCACCCAAACTGAGACCGCCCGCGCCACTGAATATGTCTATACCATACAACATAACATACCATAATAACAAACCTGCAAAAATAATCTTTTTTTCTTTTGGTCCCAAATCTTTATTCCAAAAAAAGCCAACTGTTCGCCACCTCCGAAATTTTGTCTCCATCTGGTTCAAGAGAAAAGTGTTCTCCTGCGCAAACCAATTCTTTAAGTGGGTAAACTTCGGTGCCCTTTCTGGTTTTGATGGTTTCTCGGGTATCGGCCGTGAGAGTGATTTCGCCATGGCGACGGTCAATCGCGAGGACGTCGTCTTCATTGTAATCTCCATCGATGTAGTCTTGAACTATATCGTAAATGCTTTGCTCTAAAGCGTGTATCTCTTGTATAGTGCTCATATTAAATTGTTTTATAGTTTGTTTTGATTATTGTTGTTCTTCTCTTATTGTGAAAAGATTACACATCCATTTACTACAATATCTCTTTCCCCACCTCTTCCCCACTCAAACCATACTTCCCCATCAACCGCTGCACCAGCCAGATGACCTCTTCCTTTTCGAGCTTGTAACTCAAGACATCGTAGTAGGCGGTCGCCGCGTGGTTCCACTTGTAAGATAACACAGGCCCGGGCTCCCGACCATCGTTGATGAAGTCTGTAAAGTCGGATGTCGTTTTCCATTGTGGGAGCGTGCCGTCGGCTTCGATGGTTAGTTCCAAGTAGTCACCGAAACCTTTTTCGTATGGAGGAATCAAGGCGTTGGGGACGTATCCCTGGATCTGCCAAAGCGGCTTCATGTCTTTGTCGTACAAGGTGTAGGTCCCTTCGTCGCGCACCTTCGCCCAAATACGCAAGTAACCGTTGTCCTTGTTCCAGTCCTTCACCTTCTGCTCGTTCAAATCCACCCAAAACTCCAATAGTTTGGTGTCTTCGTCGTACATCGGGGGCACGAAAGATTCGTCACACTCTAATTCTGACATCACACCGTCGTCGAAGGAGACCATTGTGTAATTGTCACGTTTGTCGTAAGGAATGGAAATCCGGAGGAATCGAACCTCGTTTTCAAGTTTTTCTTTTAATGTAATACTCATAGATTTATGTTTTTGGTTTGGAAATAATTGTTGGATTGTTGCTTGTCCTAAGAGTCCTTCTCTTTCGGCAGCCTTTGCGACTTCTCCTGTAGCTGCTTTTCATCTTTCGCCACCTTGCGTTCCACTTTCTTAATGTCCTCCGCGGGAGGGAGTTCTTCCGGCTTTATGCCTCGCTGTCTCAGCATTCCCCTTACACTCGTGTTGTTTTGCACGTGTTCGGCGGTAATGCCTTCTTCTCCACGCAAATCTTTCTGTTCAACATTGTGGTTGGTCATCTCCGTCGCAAGGTTTTTGGCTGCAATGGTAAGTGTGGGGAGAAAATCGGCCAAGGCACCGCTTTTGATACCTAAACGCTGTTTCATCTGTTCGGTAGAGAGACCGCCAAAAAGTGCCTGGTCTCCTTTTGAACGGATGCGTCCGAACCCTCTTTCGTCAACCCCGCGCTGGTAAATGTTCTTGCTCAACTGCTTTTCAGATGCGCGCAACCGGTCTCTGCTTTCAATTCGTAAAAGCTGATGAAGCCTTTCTTCTATAAGCTCGATTTTGCGGGTCTGCACGGCGAAGTAACTTTGGGCAAAGGCGATCTCATCTTTCTTCGGATCACCATTTTGGGCAATGAGGTAGCAGGCATAGCGGGTGAGCATAAAGTCCTGTACCTCGCGTTGCGATCCACTGCCCAACATGACCATTTTCGTGACCTCACGAAAATGGTCATCAATATTGATACCCAATGTTTTACACGATTGCATAGCCCGTCCGATGGCGGTCGCGAAATTCTCCCATCGGGAGTACCCTAATACCTGCTGCAATTCCCGAGCATACCATACCTCTATCTCCTGCCCGTCGTCATCGGCGAATCACATCACAGGCCTTTGGCAAGTATTTGGCAAGTAGATGGCAAGTACTTCGCAAGTCCAGGCAAGTACTTTGGACTTGCCATATACTTGCCTACTACTGTTCAAATACGGCTCAAGTACCTGCGAATGAGTTGGGGATTTTCAGCGGAATACAGCCGCCTGCGGTGCGGTAATCACCCTTTCGGCCAAAATCGTCCGGTCCGCTGGCAGTATTCCTCGTACTCCGCGCCGAAGTCCCGGAGGAGGCGCTTTTCCTCGCTGCGGATCTGCAAGAGCATGATGGCGATGAAGGCTACGAAGACCAGCAAGGCCTGCCAGGTCCAAAGGCAGACGCAAACACCGACGTAATAGACGAAACTGCCGGTCAACATGGGATTGCGGCTCAGACGGTAGGGACCGTCGGTCATCAAATGGCGGGTGCGGGGCGCGACCTCGTGGCCGAAGGCGTCCATCGGGTTGCCGTTGCCTTTGCGCCGCATATAGACTATCGACCAGACACTTAGCGCGATGCCGAGCACCGCAAGCAGTACGGTGATCACTATCCGCCAGACAGGGATGTCCCCAAGATGGGGTCTCCCGGATGCCAACCACATCAGGGTCGGGATCAGCAGCACGAACATCAAACCGCCGAGTACGTAGCCGACTATTTCTCTCAGTTTCTTCATATTACGTAATTATTTTCGTTTCTCTGATTTCTTCTTCCCCCGCATCAGCCCCCGCCCGATTCGGTTCTTGCCGTTTATCTCCATCACCGCCAAAATGCCGAAGGCGATGGCTACGGTGACCTTCAACGCTACGAAGCCAGTCCCGACGGCGGCGGAATATTGGTTGGAAACGATGTTGTAGCTGGTCCAGAAGATGCCTGCGCCGGGCACTAAGGGGAATATGCCGCAGATGAGGAACACCGTGACGGGACATTTACGCAGGATGGACAACAGCAATGCTGTGAAGGCGACTTGCGCGGTGGCGAAGAAGACCACGAAAGGCACCGACATCTCCGTGTAGCGCACCAAGATAAGGTAGAGCAACCAACCCACCATACCGCATAACCCGCTGTCGATGTAGCACTTGCGGGGCACACCGAAGAGGACGGCAAAGGCTAATGTGCCGATGAAGGCTGCCACCAGCTGGACGAACATACCCGCCGTCTCAGGAGCTGCCGCCAGATCCTCCATGGGCTGCATCTTTCCGGTTATGGTTGCATCTAAGAGGAAGGCTAACGCCACGCCCATGGCGATACAGAAGAAGACGAGCAGGGCATCCAACAGGCGCGTGAGTCCCGCGATGTAGTCCTCGTTGGCGATGTCGCGGATGCCGTTGGTGAAGGGCACTCCTGGAATCAGCGGGATGATGGCCCCGATAATCATGTTGCTCAAGTGCGTGCCTAAGCCTAATTTGTACATCACCCCGCAAATCACGGTGGCTAATAGTCCGCCCGTGATGTTGCTCGCGATGCGCGAAAGGTGCCGGGAACCGACGTACAGCAGGTAGCACCAAAGCACCAGTCCCGCGATGAACGCCACGAGACAGTCGGCAAAACCGCCGCCGAAGATGATGCAGAAGGCCGCGCTGCCGAACGCGGAGGCTGCCACCTGCTCCCATACGGGTTTGTGTCTCATGGCCCGAATCTTTTTCAGTCGCTGTTCCAGTTGCTCCAAATCGCACTTGCCTTCCGCCACCTCACGGGATAACTGGTTCACGGCCACTACCTTGTCGAGGCTCGCGCCCTTAATGGGGATGAACTTCGTGCGGGCGAACCCTTTCGCTGTGGCCATGATGCCGTTGCTGAGCACGAAAAAGCTCTCGTCATCCACACCGTAGTGTCCTGCAATGCGCCGCATGGTCTCGATCACGCGCGAAATCTCCGCCCCATTTTCTAGGAGGATGCTGCCAGCCTCGTAGGCCAGGTCCATTATTTTGCTGTTGTCGTCCATTGTTTGTCGTTTTTATCTCCTTTGATTTTATCTCCGCGTATCACACGGATCTGCACGTATGATTCAGCGGGAATCAGCGAGTTCTGCGGGAGAAAATTTTACTCGTTGTTAACCATTATCCACTCGCGGAAGAAAGGGTCTTCCATTTCATAACGGTCCGTGTAAATCACGTAGCCATCTTTTTGCAGACGTTTCAAAGCACTATAGATTGTGCTGGTGCGATGGTCGCTTGATTGTAACGGCTTGCCCGATGAAAGTCGCTGCAAAATCCACTTGTTGGTGCGGTTGAAGTTCATCCACAGGCGTTCGTAATCCAAACCGTGGGTTGTCACGATATGACCGATGGCTATTTTGAAAGGATCTTCAACATCGGGCTGTAATACGCCCACTTGCCATATATTGGCTGCCAGTTGTTGCGAGTAATAGGGATGACAAGAGGTGTGATCTAAGATACGGTCTGATAACTCTACGCAATTGTCGGGGAAGCAATAGGCCAAGCGTTCCGACAGATAACGATGGAAGTCCTTGCGAGGCAGTTTCCCAAGCCGCATCATCTCACCGAAGTGGTAAAAAGGCGACTTTTTGTTCTCGAAAATTTCCGTCATCATACTTTCCTGGCTTCCCAACAAAATGTAGTTGATGTGCTTTTGTTCCTGCATGATGGAACGCAACTGTCGGTCGAATTTTGGGGCGAGGTCACAAATATCCTGAAATTCATCCATCACCACAATCATTCGGTCTTTTTCAGAGTGGGCTTTCTCTATCAGAGTGAGCACATCTTCGAGTAACATAGTGCCATCTACGCCAGGCTGGAACGATACATCCATGGAGCCCGTCATCGGGTTGGTTGTGACGGTGGGAACGACACGAAAGTGGGTGATTAGATGTCGAATGCGTTCCATCGGATGCACTTTGAAAAATTCCCGCAGCAGTTTTGAAGAAAGGTCAGAGACCGACGTGACCTGCTGGAGGTTCACCGTGATGTGTTTGCATTTACTCTGTTTCAAGGCCTTCGCCACCACGCTGCTTTTGCCGAAACGACGAGGACTGATGAGGATCAAGTGGTTTGGACTTTTCACAAACTGGGTGATATAAGCCACCTCATTCACTCTGTCGGTGAAGTACTCTTCTTCCACGATAGTGCCGAATTTGAAAGGGTTTTCCATATTACGTATTTTTTCGTTACGAACTTTTTCGTAATAATCACGCTGCAAAAATACGAATAATATTGAAACCAGCAAACAATAATTTCTTCTGAGAGGAAGAAGTTGTTTTTGTTTGACCTGTTTCACCATATCAATATTCTAAAGTTAACTTTGCAAGAATACAACAATATTTCAAACTATACTTTTAATATTGATTATTTCGGATTTTTTATCTCCGCGTATCGCGCGTATCTGCACGTATGATTATCTGCGTAAGTCTGCGAGTTCTGCGGGAATTATTTCTTCCGCTTCTCATGCCACTCCCGAAGTTTTTGCATCTCCTCCTCCGTGAAGGTGCTGTTGCCGTAGCGGTCGATGAAACCGCTGAGGCCATTCCAGGAGTCAGGGGAATAGCCCCCTACCATAAACCAACCGTTCACTTTTGGTGAAGTGATATAAGCGTATGGTCCTGAGATGATTAACTGGCCTTGCTCGTCAATCAAGGTGGTTTGGCCGTCACCTGTATTCACATTTCCATATCCATCTCCTCCAAATATCGGCGTTTCATATTGGCACGGCACAATCAGTTCAAAGTCTCGGTTGACGAAGCCCCACTTGCCGTTGCGTTTCACAGGAATCATGGAGATGTAGGGCATTAGTTCCTCCTCATACTCAATTCCTTCAAATGCATCCACCTTCTTGCCCTGCCGGTCGTAGATATCGCATGTCGCGTTCCAATCCTGATCACGATTCAGTATCGCAATGCGCTCGCCGGATTCACTTAGGATACAGTCGTCAAAGGAAGAAACCAGAATTTCCCCTTTTCTGTTGAGTAACTGACTTTTTTCCCTGGAATTACAAGTTCAATAATATCCGATTTTGGAAAAAAACACAGGTATGATGCTTTGTAAAGGAAAGGGACCACCACATTGTTCGCCGAATCCACCACGCCCCACTTTCCTCCCTGACGTGCAGCGAAATAGCCCATATCCGAGCCCCAAATCATTTCGTACTTGCATGGGATGATTTCCTGTCCTGTGGCAGAAAGCACACCGTACAAGTCTTGCCTTTCTGCTTTAAGATAATGATCGTTGTAAGCGTACAGGAGATTATAGACAAAAGGTATCACAGTGTCGCCGTGATGGTTGACTGCACCGACAACCTTTTCATTCCTTTTTTCAATGATAAAAAGGTCTGGACCGGCTGTTCTCACCCGGTCATACTGGCAGGGCAGTATCTCGCGACCAGTAGAATCCACCACACCCTCTTTCCCGTTCATATCTAATACAATCATCCCATACTCAAAAAAGTCATCAATCTCCTCCACATCGTACCATACCCTGCCGTCATATTTCGGGGGGATTACCCATTCCAATTGCCGGTTCATGAAGCCTAAAAGGCTATCTTTCATCACAAAGATTAGGTCGGAGTGCTCTTGGAAACGGATGTCACTGTACTCGCAGGGTAAAATCTGCCTCCCAAAATCGTCAATAATACCAAAACGGTTTGGCCATGCTTTCTTTGCATTGTCGTCCGAGCGTACGCTCACGATTATCCAGCCGTAGCGGTCGAGGTAGTCGAAGTAATCGTATTTCCGGAGAGAGTCGCCAAGCTGCTGTAGCCGTGCCTTGCTCTCTTCGGGCGGCAGGGGTGCTGTCGGTTTTGTCTGCGCCCATGCGAGCAGTGGGAGCAGGAGGATTGCGATGATGAGGGTACGGTTCATGATGGGCGATCTAAGGTGATTGCCTCCGTGTATCAGAGGTATCTGCACGTATGATTCTGTGCCAGTCTGCGAGTTCTGCGGGAAACAGTTTACGGCATCAACTCCTCCAGATAGGACTTCAGCGTCCCTTTTTCGCGCATCTTGAGTAACTTCTCCGCGCCTTTGTCCTTTCCAAGCTCTTTCTTATACTTCTCATAGTAATTGAGGGCGGTGATCACCCCGGCGAGACAGCCGTCCAGCTGGTCATCGCTTTTGTACTGAATGGCGTATTGTGCCCAGCCTCCGAGTAACAGAATCAGCAGGTTACTGTTCTCGAATTCTGCAGCGGCTGCATTAAGCTCAATGCGCACATCGGGGGTGCCAACGAGCCACCAGACTGCAAACTCCGACACTTCTTTCCGCCGAGGGTCATTCGGGGAATGTGTTTTTAGCCATTCGATGCAGTCCATGGCGGGAAGTGTATAGTTGGCATACTCGGACTTTTCGATTTCTCCCGGGATTTCTGGAACGGTGAATGTTACGTTCTGAGCACTCACGCCTTGCGCGAGGAGCAGGCTGAAAATGATAACGGCAATTTTTTTCATATCAAGAATTTTTCAGGTTTATACAATTATGACGCAAAAAAGTTGAAAGGTTGCAGTTTTTTTATCTTCGCATATCATGTTTTATCTCCGCGTATCACGCGTATCTGCACGTATATTTTCTGCGTTAGTCTGCGAGTTCTGCGGGAAAAGTGTTACCTTCTTCTCGCGCTCACAATCTTTCCGATATACACACTGTGGATACCGGCAGGGAAGTTCTCGTAACGTTTGCGCGGGATTTCCTCGAACTCGGATCGAGCGGGTCGCGGTAGATGACCTCGCACTCATAGACTTCGCGGGCCTCTAAATAATAGGGCGCACCATGCTCTGTATAAGCCACATGCAAGCCCAACGCCGCATCCTTGTCGCCGTCGCGGCCGCTGTGCGTGCCCATATACTCGAGCACGTCCTTGCGGTCCTCGTCGAAGACCATCACTGTGAAATACTGGTAGCGCTCCATGAACTCGTAAGTGTAGCGGGCGGGCGCGACATATACGGTGATGGTGCTGATGTCGTGCTGCCAAACGTTGCCTAACGCACCCCAGCCAATGGTCATGGCGTTGTGACGTCTTATATCGCCGGAAGCCAACAGCAGTCCGCTGCCCTTGAACCAGGTGAACGGGTTGAGGTTCGATGACTGGGTGTAGTCAAATTCCACGAAGTCGGACTCCCGGATTGGACGGGGATCCGCCTCAGGTTTCCTGCCTCCATAGAAGTTGTAGGAGATATTCTCGGGGTTCCACTTGTCTTTGGGTTTCTGTTCGTCAGCGGGATAGCCAATGACGATGGTGCAAAGCGGGATGAGGTTTTCGGGCAGTTTCAGGATGGCGGAAACATCTTTGCAGCGTTCCCGGTTGGGGTAGGTGCCAGTCCATACGGCGCCGAGTCCCAGGGCATTTGCGGCCAGCAGGATGTTTTCGGTGGCGGCGGAACAGTCTTGAACCCAAAACTCCCTGGCCGGGCCGTCAAGGGCCTTCTTCATGTCGCCGCAAACCACGATGGCGAGGGGCGCTCTTGCCGCCATACCCGCATTCGGGCTGGCTTTGGCAAGCTCTTTCAACTGTGCCTTGTCGGTGACCACCACGAAGTGCCACGGCTGTTTGTTCACCGCCGAGGGAGCCGCCATTCCGGCGCGCAGCAGCTGCTCAATCTGGATGGCATCCACAGGCTTGCTGAGGTATTCGCGCACGGAGGTGCGGGTCGCGATGTTCTCCAACGCAGGATTCTTGTAACTGTCTGATTTCTGGGCATCGGCGTTCAAACTTGCGGTCAGCGCCGACAAACATATCACGATGGACATACAAAGGGCTTTAATGGATTTCATAATGCTTAATTTTATAAGCCGCAAAAATACGAAAAAAGTGTATTTTCGCGGTTTGTTTTTTGGAATACTGAAATATAATTTTTTACGAGATTGGAAACGCTTGACAGAACAAAGGAACTGGAGACCCGCGACATTGGCAGCCTGCTGTGGAAGTATGCGCTGCCGGCGGTGATCAGCCAGATTATCGCCTCCATCTATAACATCGTGGACCGCATTTTCATCGGCCGCGGGGTGGGTGCGCTGGCCATTGCAGGCCTCGCCATCACTTTCCCGCTGATGAACATCATCCACGCTTTCGGATCCCTCATCGGGGTGGGTTCTTCCGCCCGGATGTCCATCGTGTTAGGTCGCAAAGATAAGGAATGGGCGGAGAATATCCTCGGTAACAGCTTGATATTCACCTTTATCCTGAGCGGATTGGTGGTCTTTTTCTGCTACCTCTTCATGGACCGCATCTTGATGATGTTTGGTGCGACGGCAGAGACGGTGGCCTACGCCCGCGAGTATATGGTCTATATCCTGCCGGGCATGTTCCTGATTACCGTCACCTTCAACCTTACGGGTCTGATTCGTGCTTCGGGTTATCCCACCAAGTCTATGCTGATTATGGCGGGGGGTGCAGTTCTGAACATCATCCTCGACCCGATTTTCATTTTTGCATTAGGTCTCGGCATCAAGGGCGCGGCTATCGCTTCCACCATCTCCATCTTCTGCATGGCGCTGGTTTCGGTACTCCATTTTGTGCAACCCGATTCGTTCATTCGCTTCCGTTCGCACTGCTGGAAGCTTCGCGGCTATATCTTCCGTAATATCACGCTCATCGGTATGAGTCCGTTCTTGATGAACCTCGCTGCGGCGGGTGTGGTGGCCATCCTCAACCGGCAGCTGCTGCGCTATGGCGGCGACCTTGCGGTGGGTGCCTACGGAATCTGCAATACCTACGGTAACTTCTTGGTACTCATGATTATCGGTGTTTGTCAGGGTATGCAGCCGATTGCGGGTTACAACTACGGTGCAGGTCACGGCGACCGGCTGAAGCACGTCTATGGCCTTACGATGTGGGTTTGTGTGGCCATCGGGCTGTTCGGCAGTGTGGTTTCCTGCATTTTCCCACGTACGATGATGCGGCTTTTCACCACTGACCAGCAGCTTATCGAAATCGGCAAAACAGCATTGCGCTATAGCATGGTGATGTTCCCGCTCATCGGTTTCACCATCGTGAACTCCAACTTCTTCCAATCTATCGACAAACCTTGGGTGGCCATTGTCACCAGCCTCTCGCGGCAGGTCCTCTTTTTGGTCCCCATGAGCCTCATCATCCCGTTGCTCTTTGTGGATGCCGGCTGGGATGGCCTTCACGGCATCTGGCTCTCACTCACCATTTCCGACGTTTTAGGCGCGATTCTCGCCGCAGTGCTGCTGTTTACGCAGCGTCAGGTGTTTTCCATAACAAGCAACGAGGAAACGAAGAACGTGGAGACGCAAAATTTCGCGTCTCTGCAATAACCCTTTAACCGTGTAACCGTATAATCTAAAATGAACAAACCAACCTACTATATAGACACCCACGCCCACCTCTACCGCGAGTACTACCCCGAAGACCTTCAGGGGGTGATTCAGCGGGCGGTGGATGCCCGTGTGGAGCGGGTGCTGCTCGCATGTGTGGATGAGAACACCCCGCCGATGATTGCGGAGGCGGTGGAGATGTTTCCTGAGAACATTTTCGGACTCATCGGGCTGCATCCTTCCGATGTGAAAGAGGATTACGAGACCCAGCTTGCGGAGTTAGAAAAGCATATCGGCGACCGCAATATCGTGGGCATCGGTGAGATCGGGCTGGACTTTTACCACGACCGCGACTTCGAAAAGGAGCAGCAAATCGTTTTCAGACGGCAGTTAGACTGGGCCCGCGACCGCAAACTTCCCCTGTCGCTGCATATCCGCAATGGCTACAGCGAGGCTATCCCGATTTTAGACAGTTATCCAGTGGGTTCGTTGCGCGGTGTCCTGCACTGTTTTTCGGGTGGCATCCAAGAGGCGGAATGGGCTGCGAGACACGGTTTCGTGATTGGTATCGGTGGCATTGTGACCTTCAAGAACAGCAAACTGCAAGAGCTGATCCCGAAAATCGGCCTCGACCGCATCGTCTTGGAGACTGACGCCCCCTACCTCGCCCCGACCCCGCATCGCGGCACCCCCAACGAGAGCAGTTACATCCCCCTCATCGCCCAAAAGATCGCCGAAATTATGGAAGTTCCCGTAAAAGAGGTGATGGAACGGACGACGGAGAACGCGCTGCGCATTTTTTTTAACGAAGAAAGACCAAAGTAATATGAAAAGAACACTCACTATAATCGCAATCCTCGCCTTGACCGAAGTGGCAGTCATGGCGCAGCCGCGGGCCCTCGGTCTCCGTGCCGGCTATAACTTCGAACTCTCCTACCAGCATAGTGTGGGATCAGGGACCGGAATGATAGAGGTGGATGCCGGAATCTCGCCCTTCCTCTCCCAAAAAGTGCTCATCATCGAGGCCCCGGGAGACAGTTACGAGCGCACTTATCGCTATGGTCGGGCGCAGGCGATGATCCTGTACGACTACATTATGAACCCTGTCACCAACTTCAACGTATATGTTGGCGCCGGTATTGGGGTCAGCTGGGGCTACGGCGACATCTTTTCCCCGTATAGCAGCGAAAACGTGGATGTCCGGCGTTTAGGAATGCCCATCGGCTTGCAGGTCGGTTTGGAATACGAACTTCCCATCCCGCTGAATCTCAGTTTAGACTGGCGCCCCACAGTCAATCTGTTCAGCTTCCACGAAAGCCTCGCTTCCAAGCTGCTCAACGTCGCAGCTGGCATCCGCTACCGGTTTTAATGGATAATTGGTAATGAAGCCGAAATACGAACTTTAACAACTATTCACTAATCACTGGTCACAGATCACAGATCACAGATCACAGTTCACTGATAAATAACCCATAACAATAACCCCCAAAATGATTGAATCCCCCATTTTCACGCCCTGTCAGATAGGGCCAGTCACATTGAGAAACAGAACGATACGTTCCGCAGCATTTGAGAATATGGCGGTCAAAAACCGTCCGTCGGAGGCGCTGTTCAATTACCACACGGCCGTGGCCCGTGGCGGCATCGGCATGACGACCGTGGCCTACGCTTCCGTGAGCCGCAGCGGTCTCTCTTTCGAGGGACAGCTTTGGCTGCGCGAGGAGATTGTTCCCGAGCTGAAAAAGCTGACGGATGCCATCCACGCGGAAGGTGCGAAAGCCTCCATCCAGATTGGGCACTGCGGCAATATGACGCACAAGTCCACCTGCGGCGAGAAACCGCTTTCCCCGTCAGGCCGCTTCAACCTCTATTCCCCGACCTTCACCCGCAAGATGACCATTCAGGACATCGACCAGATTGTGGAGGATTTCGGTAAGGCGGTGGACCTTTGTCGCCGCGCCGGTTTCGACTGCATTGAGGTCCATGCCGGTCACGGTTACCTCATCAGCCAGTTCCTGTCGCCCTACACTAACCGCCGCAAGGACGAATACGGTGGCTCCCTCGAAAACCGTATGCGTTTCATGCGCCGCGTCATCACTCGCGTGATGGAAGAGGCTAAGGATGATATGGCTATCGTGGTGAAAACCAACATGTACGATGGTTTCCGAAGCGGTATGCAGGAAGACGAATGCATCAAAGTGGCTCAAGAGCTGGAACGTCTTGGGGTGCACGCATTGGTGCTCACGGCCGGTTTTGTGAGTAAGGCCCCGATGGATGTGATGCGCGGTTCCATGCCGGTGAAGACGATGGCTTACTATATGGACACGAAGAAGTTCTGGTGGCTGAAAATCGGTCTGCATCTCGGCGGCCATATCGTCATCCCCACCGTGCCTTATAAGGATGCCTACTTCTATGATACGGCCATAAAGTTCCGCCAGGCGGTCAAGATGCCGCTGATTTACGTGGGCGGCATGGTCGATAAGGACAATATGGAAAAGGTGCTCAATTCCGGCTTTGTGGCCTTCCAGATGGCCCGCGCCCTGGTGCACGACACCGATTTTGTGAATAAACTGCACAGTGGCGAGGTCACCCGTAGCGGTTGTAAGCATTCTAACTATTGCATCGGTCGTATGTACACCTTGGATATGAAGTGCCACCAGTGCATGGCGGAGGGTTTGCCCGACAAATTGCAACGGGAAATCGACAAATCCGAACAGCGTTGGCAATAAAACCAAACGTTCACTTTTTATCAGAATAATCGAATGAAAAAGAAAACGATTTACATCATCCTGGCCGCCGTTTTGTTCATCGGCTGCCTGCTTCTGGTTCTGACCAAAACCGGCGCCATTGGCAACAAACAGCCCAATGCCGACATTTTCGCCGTCAAGGACACGAACAATATCACCAAGATTTTCATCGCCGACATGAATGGCGAATATACGCTGTTGGTGCGCCACGATGACGGCTGGTATGTGCAGGATTCCATAAAGGCGATGCCCGCGAAGGTTAACGATCTGCTGTCCACCATCCACAATGTCGAGTTGCGGCAGACCGTGGCCAAGACCGCCCAGTCTAACATCAACAAGATGATGTCTGTGAACGCCGTGAAGGTGGAAATCTACCAGAAAGCTCCCAAATTCAAGATTTTCGGCATTCCTTTCTTCACCAAGGAGCGGAATGTGAAGACTTACTACATGGGACCCTCGACGATGGATAATATCGCCAATTTCGCCATTCTTGAAGGCTTTGACGAACCTTGTATCGTCCATATCCCCGGTTTCCGTGGCTTTCTGACCCCGTTCTACGCCTTCAAACCCGTTGATTGGTACAATTGCGACCTCTTCTCCACGAAGATTACCCGCATCCAGTCGCTGAAGGTCGAGGATTTCGAGAATCCCGAGAATTCCTACTATGTGGAAAAGTCGGGAACCCGTTTCTTTAATCTGTATAATGTTCATAATGAGCTAATTGCGGATTATGATACCGCCAAGTTGCTGGACATGCTGTCGGAGTATCGCGATAAGAATTACGAGTTGTACATATCGAGCATGTCGAAGGATGCGAAGGATTCGATTTTGAAGTATAATCACTTCAAAACCATCACGTTGACGGATGTAAATGGCGAGACGACGACCTTGGATATGTACCGCAAGTTGGAGATTGACCCCTATTATCTGGATGCGATTATAGGTGGCGCTGAGCGGGCTGTGGATGAGCCCTATAACCGCGACAATTTCTACGCGGTGCATAATGGCAACACCAACAATTTGGTTCAGTGCCAATATTACCACTTCGATCGTCAGAACCAGCCGTTGTCCTATTTCCTGAAACAGCAGTAGGCATGGGCGATGAAACCTATATGCGGCGGTGTCTGCAGCTGGCTGAACTCGGTCTGGGCAGCACGAGTCCCAACCCGATGGTGGGGGCTGTCATTGTGCGCGATGGTCGGATTATCGGCGAAGGCTACCACCATCGCTGCGGCGAGGCTCATGCCGAGGTAAATGCCATCAACTCTGTGAATGATAAGGAGTTGCTGAAGAGCAGCACACTGTATGTGAATTTGGAACCCTGTTCGCATTTCGGAAAAACCCCGCCCTGCGCTGATGCCATTATCCGTTACGGCATCCCCAAAGTGGTCATCGGTTCTATCGACTATCACGACAAAGTGAATGGTGCTGGCGTGCGGAAACTGCGCGAGGCTGGTGTGGAGGTGGTGGAAAATATCTGCCGTGAAGAATGCGAGGAACTGAATAGGCGGTTCTTCACATTTCACCGAAAACATCGTCCGTATATTATCCTCAAATGGGCGCAAACCCGCGATGGCTATATGGACATTGACCGCCGTAACGGAAATGTAAATTCCTATTGGATAACGAATTATGCTCTCAAGGTGTTGGCTCACAAGTGGCGGGGCGAGGAGGATGCCATCTTGGTAGGTTGGCGAACAATGCAGAATGACCGACCGCAGCTCACCACCCGCGAATATCCCGGCAAAAATCCGCAACGTTTTGTGATGCAGCGAGGTGATGAGGTAGATGCGCCGTTATCCTGTACCGCAGTTCATGACAATGCAGAAGAGGCTGTCAGAGAATTGTATGAGCGTAATATACAGTCTGTTATCATCGAAGGAGGAAAGAATACGTTGGAGAAATTCTTGATGGCAGGCTTATGGGACGAGGCGCGGATTTTGGTGGGGAACCAGCAGTGGGGTGGAGGTCTTCCTGCTCCGAAACTGCTCGGAATTCCGGATAAAACAGTGAATATTGACGACAATCAGTTGATGTATGTTCGACGACACGTATAAAACCATCGCGAAACCGGCTGAGGGCAGCTACAGCGAAAAGCGCAGCAAATTCCTGGCCTACGCTTTTCCCGTGCAGAACGAGCAGGAAGTGAAGCAACGTCTTGCAGAGATTCAGAAAAAACACTGGGATGCGCGCCACCATTGCTATGCCTACATCCTCGGACCGAATAAGGATGCCTATCGCTTGAACGATAATGGCGAACCTTCCGGCACGGCGGGCAGGCCCATTTACGGTCAGCTGCTGTCGAAAGATCTGACCAACACGCTGGTGATTGTGGTTCGATATTTTGGGGGTATTAAGCTGGGTGTCAGCGGATTGCAGAATGCCTACAAGGTGGCAGCCCGGGAGGCGTTAGAGGCCGCTGTCATTGAGGAACGCACCGTCCAGGAAACCTACCGCGTGACCTTCGAATATGTGAAGATGAACGACATTATGCAGATCCTGAAAGATCCTGAAGTTCAGGTACTTGACCGGCAAAGTTACATGCAGTGCATTTACACCATCTCCGTGCGTCAGCGTGATGCCGACCGTATCACCATGGCGTTGCGCAAAGTGCCCATGACAGAGGTCACGGCCCTCTGATTTTATCCAAAATCCATTGTTTATATCTTTATTTTTTTCGTCGGAATCACTTCGGAATATACCGTATTTTTGCCGATTGAGCAATTATTATCCATAAAGATGAGAAAAACATTCAGAATAACGCTATTTTTGGTGTTCGCAGCGGCACTGTTTTCCAGCTGTGTGACCAAGCAGAAGTATAACGAATTGCAGCTTAAATGCCAGCGTACGCAGGATGAGCTGACGTTTATGACTTCCGAGAACAAGAACTGTCAGGATGCGAAAAAGGCTTTGCAAGCGCAGCTGAGCGAGCTAACTTCCGAGGCCGAACAGTTGCGCTCTGATACTTTGCGGCTTTACCGTCAGGCCCGCACCTGCGCCATGGAGTATGAAAAGGCGAAGAAAGATTACGATGAGCTGCTCCAAAATTTTGCGGACGTGTCGAACAACAATCAGAGCACCATCAACGACCTGCTCGGTGACCGTGACCGCTATAAAGATGAGCTGACCCAGAAGGAAAAGATGCTCGCTTTGCAGCAGGATTCGTTGGCGAAGGCATTGGTGGAACTGTCACTTAAGGAGCAACGTATCAAGGAGATGCAGGCTATTCTCGCGCAGAAGGACGCTGAGGTCAAGGCCTTGAAAGATAAGGTGGCCAACGCGCTGAAGGGTTTCGAGGGCAGCGGGCTGAATGTCTATGAAAAAGATGGCAAGGTGTATGTCTCTATGGACGACAAACTGCTGTTTGCTTCCGGCAGCTGGGATATCAACGAGCAGGGTCTCAACGCTATCAAGCAGTTGGCGAAAGTGCTTGAGAATGAGAAGGAAATCTCCGTTCTCATCGAAGGTCATACCGACAATGTACCCTATCGTGGCAGCGGTCAAATCAAAGACAACTGGGATTTGAGCGTGATGCGCGCCACCGCCGTGGTAAAGGCGCTGTTAGGGAGCGGCGACATCGAGCCTGTGCGGTTGTCGGCCTCTGGTCGCAGCGAATATCTCCCGTTGGATGAGAACAATACGCCCGAGGCGCGGGCCAAGAATCGCCGCACGGAGATCATCCTCACCCCCAATTTGGACCAGCTCTTCCAATTGATACAGGGCAACTAATGGCCGCCTTTGCCGACACGCTGATTTCGTGGTACGAGGGCCACAAACGCGACCTGCCGTGGCGCGGCGAGCCTGACCCTTACAAAATCTGGGTTTCCGAAATCATCCTGCAGCAAACCCGCGTGCAGCAGGGCTGGGATTACTATCTCCGCTTTATTGACAACTTTCCGAATGTCAAAGCGTTGGCAGAGGCCGAAGAGGAGCGGGTGCTGAAGGTTTGGCAGGGCTTGGGTTACTATTCCCGCGCCCGAAACATGCATGCCGCCGCCCGCGAGATCATGTCGAAGCACCATGGGACTTTTCCGCAGGAATACGATAAGATCTTGGAACTCAAAGGGATTGGGAAATACACCGCTGCAGCCATCAGTTCCATCGCTTTCCACTTGCCCTATCCCGCCGTTGACGGTAATGTGATCCGCATTGTCAGCCGCATCTACGGGGTTTGTGACGATGTAATGCAACCGGCTGTGGTAAAGCGTATTACCGAAATCTGCGAGAAGGAGATTGACCCCAAACAGCCCGGCAGTTTCAACCAGGCGGCCATGGACTTCGGGGCTATGCAGTGCGTGCCCCGCAACCCGAATTGCGACGATTGTCCTTTCCAATTGAGCTGTTACGCTTACAAAAACAATCTGGTGGACATTCTGCCCGTCAAGAAGAAGAAGTCCGAACTGAAGCACCGCTATTTCCATTATACCGTTTATCTTTCTGACGACCAGACGATTATTGAGAAGCGTACAGGCTCGGACATTTGGCGCAACATGTACCAGTTCCCGCTCTTGGAAACTGATTCGGAGAAATCGACCGGAAAGCCTGTTTATTCCACCCGCGAAATCTTGAGCCACCAGCTCATCCACGCGGCGTTTTACGTCAAGAACGTGAAAAAGCTGCTGAAATTAGCAGAAAATCAGCTGATTATAGATTTTGACGACATTGAAAAGTACCCGATGCCGAAGATTATGACGGAGTTTTTGGGGTACCTTGCGGGGAATTAGCGGTATTTTAGTTCTGCATATCACCTGTCTAGCCAAGAATTAGAAGGCACGCTCTATGCGATTATCTTATTGACACTTTTCTACGAATTCCCATTTCGGAACGCTTTCGGACTCATCCCCACCGCCCGGCGAAAGAAAGTACCGAAGTGGCTCTGGTTTTTGAAACCGAGACGGTCGGAAATCTGCTGGATAGAGAATGTGGAAGTGAGCAGTAACGATTTGGCCTGACGTACAAGGTGTTCGCTGATACAATTTTCTGCTGACACTCCTGTCACTTTCTTCGCCACATGCATGATATATTTGGGCGAAAGATGTAACTCATCAGCATACCAGTTAATGTCGTGATGCTCGGTGCAATGATTGTCCACAAGGGAGAGAAAACGCCCGGCAATGTCTTCTTCCCGTGTAAGCAGTTTTTGAAAAGAAACGCTTTCATCGTAGGAGTTCAACAGGAAAACGATGAGTGAGCGTAAGAAATGCACAATCACTGGACGCATATTCTTATTGTCGCTGCGAATGAGATCCGCTAATAAGTCAAGATAATGCATTGTGATTTACATAACTTCATCGGTGAGGGCTGTTCCTGGGCGCACGTAAGCATATCGCAAAAAATCCATCTGCATTGACAATGAAATTTCCTCTGCAATCGTAGGAGAATATGAAAGGATGCGAATTTTCAAATTTGGTGTGTTTCCGAGGTAGTGTAGCGTGTGACTGTTAAAAATATATATCGCTGAAGGGGCGGACATATTAACATCCATGAGGTTGAACTGACTATGGAGTGTACCTTCCGTGATAAACAAAATTGCGAAGTCACTAGTCTTAAAATATTTGGGGAAATACTCGTTCGAGACATCTTCCATTTCAATAATCTTTATCTCACCATTTCTCCAAACATTACGTCGGATATCGCAATCAACATCTGTCAAAATAGGCAACACTTTCTCTTTATTCTTGTTTTTCATCTATCCGAAATTTAGAACAATTTGCACGACAAAAATACAATTTTTATCAATGTTAATTTTTAAGTTAATGACAAATAGAACAAATTTTACTCCAAAATAGACATAATTAGAAATGTAAAAAATGGTATTTTTGCCGCAAAAAACAGGTCAAATGAAAATTCTCTTTGTCATAGACACTTACGATACCAACAACAACGGGACGAGCATCTCAGCGCAGCGTTTTGCCGGCGAATTGAGGCGGCGTGGACATGAGGTGCGGATATTATGTGCTGACCCGCAGGAGACGGATGAGAAAGGCGTGGCGTTACCCGTGGAGGTGACAGGGAAATACATTGTATCGGAATATAAAGTACCACTGTTTAACCCGCTGATTAAGAAACACGGTTTCACATTCGGTGATGTTCTGTCCAAGTCAAAACCTGTTATCCGTGAGGCGGTAGAGTGGGCGGATATTGTGCATAGTTTTATGCCTTTCGCACTTGAAATGGTGGCAAGCAGTTATGCGGCAAAGATTGGGAAACCAAACACGGGGGCATTCCATATCCAGCCCGAAAACCTGTGGTCGTCAGTGGGCTTGGGGAAAGTGCAATGGATACAGAATATGAGTTATCGTAATTTCCGTGACTGGCATTACTACAAGTTCTCCCATGTGCATGTGCCGTCTGCCTTTATGGGGCGTATGCTTGAAGAGAGAGGTTACAATGCGAAGATTCATGTAATCAGCAACGGCATTCAAGATACGTTTATGGAGGCTGGGAAAAATAAGATGGATAATGGTCGCCCGCCGAAATTGGCTGAATATCAGGATAAGATAGTGATAATGATGGTGGGGCGTTTGAGTCAGGAGAAACGGCAGGATGTGATTATCAATGCTGTAACGTATTCCAAATATGCCGACAAAATCCAGCTGATTTTTGCGGGCAAGGGGCCGGAATACGACCATTATGTGGAACTCGGGAAGCAATTGAAACATGAGCCGCAATTTGTTTATTTGGAACAGAAAGAACTGATTAACTTGCTGTTGCAGTGCGACTTATATGTGCATGCCAGCGATATGGAGAGTGAAGCCATTTCGTGTATTGAGGCTTTCGCTACAGGACTTGTTCCGGTCATTGCCAATTCGGAGGTCAGTGCTACACCACAGTTTGCCTTGGATGGTCGGTCGCTGTTTTTGCCAGGAAGTCCGAAAGACCTTGCCCGCGCCATCGACTATTGGCTTGACCATCCGAAAGAGCGCGAATATATGGAGAAAATCTATGCAAAGGCAGCCAAAACCTATAGTTTGACTAATTCGGTGCGTATGTTTGAGGAGATGTTGAACGAGGAGATTGCGGATCAGAACGCCTTGACCAGTAAAGACAAAAGCTAAAACAATGAAATTCAGATTGTTGCTTATATTTTCAACCTTGGCCTTGTGCCTTCACGCCCAAGAGAAGATCGAATACCTGCCCTACGGCAAGCTGGATACGTGGACGGTGCGGTATATCAAGGAGTCGTTTTTGCTGGGTGGCAAGACTCGCGCCCTGTATGTGGTTGCCAAGACGGACACTATCCGCAAAAACGGGCCTTATCCGTATGGGAAGAACGGTTCACCGTGGTGTACGAGCAATGCGTATGCCAAGGTGTGCGGAGTGGAAAAGGCTGCTGTGTCAGCGACTCCCGAAAGGCGGGGCAACGGCTACTGCTGCAAGCTGGAGACCTCCCTGCAGACAGTTACGGCTGTGGGTATCGACCTCAAGGCCCTGGCCACCGGCAGTCTGTTCATGGGCCGACTTATGGACCCGGTGACGCTCGAAGGCTGCAAAGTGCCGATGAAGGCCATCGATATGGGGGTTCCTTTCACGAAGCACCCGATAGCGCTAATCCTTGATTACAAGGCTATTATACAGCAAGGCAAACCGATGGTGAAGGCTACAGGCTCCACCAAGGTGACCACTGTCCAGGGGCAGGATGCGGGCGAGATTACCCTTTTCCTGCAACATCGTTGGGAAGATGCTGATGGCAACATCTTCGCCTACCGAGTGGGTACAGCCACGGAACGCATCACTAAAAGCATCCCCAACTGGCAAAACAACCACCGTCTGCCCATCCGCTATGGCGACATCACCAAGTCTGCAGATTACAAGTCTTGGGAGAAGCTGTCCAAGAACCGCTTCATGGCCCGCAACTCAAAAGGAAAGATGGTCCCCGTGCAAGAGATTGGTTTTAAGGCTGATGTGGAGCCCACCCATATAATCCTGCAAATTTCCGCCGGTTGCCAGGAGCCGTTTATCGGCTGTCCGGGCAATGTGGTGTGGTGCGATAATATCCGGTTGGCGTACTAAGAGACGCAAAATTTTGCGTCTCTACTGCGGTCGGTAGGAATGCCGACCCTCCTATTCGTTGGTCTTCCCGAATAAAAAAAAATGTATCTTTGCCCTTCCTTAATTTCGTACAAAAGTATTAATAACAAACTGATAATCAATATGATAATAAAAGATGATTTTGTGTGCAGACACAATGGTCCCGCCGTAAGCGAACAACAGAAAATGCTGGATGTCATCGGCGTCAAATCAATGGACGAACTGATTGAGAAGACGGTTCCCGCCGCCATCCGTTTGCCGAAGCCGCTGGACTTGCCGGAAGGCATGACCGAGGGCGAATACCTCAACCATATCCACAGCCTGATGGCGAAGAACAAAATTTACCGCTCTTACATTGGTATGGGTCATTACAACACCTATACCCCGGCGGTGATTTTGCGCAACATTTTCGAGAATCCGGGCTGGTACACCTCCTACACCCCGTACCAAGCTGAGATTTCCCAAGGCCGTATCGAGGCTTTGCTGAATTACCAGACGATGATCAGCAGCCTGACCGCCATGCCGTTGGCTAACGCTTCCATGTTGGATGATGCTACCGCCGCTGGCGAGATGATGCTGATGTTCTTCCGCAGCCGCAGCCGTGAGCAGCAGAAAAATAACGTGGTGAAATACTTTGTGGCTGAAGGCGTTTTCCCGCACTCCATCGGTGTGATGAAGACCAATGCTGCGCCGCACGGCATCGAACTCGTGATCGGCAAACCCGACCAGGTGGAACTCGACGAAACCTTCTTCGGGGCGATGATCCAGTACCCGAACTACTGGGGCGGCATTCACAACTTCAGCGCATGGGTTGAGAAAGCACACGCCAAAAACATCTTTGTGGGTGTGGCTACTGACCTGTTAGCTTTGACGCTGCTCACGCCTCCGGGCGAGTGGGGCGCTGACTGTGTGGTCGGTTCCACTCAACGTTTCGGTATCCCGATGGGCTATGGCAGCCCTGCCGCTGGCTTCTACGCTTGCCGCGAGGAGTTTCTGCGCCAGATGCCCGGCCGTATCATCGGCGTCACCGTTGATGCACAAGGCAACCGTGCCGTGCGTATGGCCCTGCAGACCCGCGAGCAGCACATCAAACGCGAGCGTGCAACCTCCAACATCTGTACCGCTAGCGCTTTGACTGCCATCATGGCCGGCTTCTACGGTATGTGGCATGGTGCCGATGGTCTGAAGAACAAAGCTGTGAAGATTAACGTTTTGGCTGGCGTTTTGGCTGCCGAGGCTGCGAAATACGGCTTCAAACAGTATAACGAACACTACTTCGACACCCTTTGTTTCGAAACGCCCGAAGGCCTCACCTGCGAGGACGTGAAGAAGGTGGCTCTGTCGAAAGAAATCAACCTCTGCTACCACTGCGAGCGTTGCTTCACCGTCTCCCTCGACGAGACCGTGGTTCTGAAGGATGTCAACGATATTCTCGAAGTGCTGGCTATTACCGCCGGTAAGAACTTCACCCCGTATGTCTGCGACGGCAAATGCGGTATTCCCGACCTGCACATCCCTGCCGAACTGACCCGTAAGAGCCCGTTCATGCAGCACAAGATCTTCAGCCAGTATCATTCCGAGACCGAGATGATGCGCTACATGAAGATGCTGGAAGTCAAGGATTTGTCACTGAACCGTGCTATGATTCCGCTGGGTTCCTGCACCATGAAGCTCAATGCTGCTGCCGAAATGCTGCCGCTGAGCTGGGCCGAGGTTTGCAACATCCATCCGTACGCTCCCGCCGACCAAGCCGAGGGCTTCAAAGAGATGTTGGACGAAGTCTGCAACTGGCTGTGCAAGATTACTGGTTTCGCTGCCATCTCCCTGCAACCGAACTCCGGTGCTGCTGGTGAGTATGCCGGTATGACCGTCATCCGCAACTATCACCTCAGCCGTGGCGAGGGTCACCGCAACATTTGCTTGATCCCGTCCTCTGCACACGGCACCAACCCCGCTTCTTCTGCCAAGGCCGGCAACAAGATCGTGGTGGTGAAGGCTACCGAGCACGGTGAAGTCGATATTGACGATCTTCGTGCTAAAGCTGAACAATACAAGGACAACCTCTCCTGCTTGATGATCCACCTATCCTTCCACGCACGGCGTGTTTGAGGAAGGCATCCTCGAAATCATCAAGATCATCCACGAGAACGGCGGTCTGGTTTATATGGACGGTGCCAACATGAACGCCCAGGTGGGTCTCACCTCTCCGGGCACCATGGGCGCCGACGTCTGCCACCTCAACCTGCACAAGACCTTTGCCATGCCTCACGGCGGTGGCGGTCCTGGTGTTGGCCCGATCGGTGTCTGCGAAAAGCTCGTCCCGTTCTTGCCGAACCACGCTACCGTGAAAGTCGGCGGTGAGCAAGGCAGCCAGGTGGCCACGGCTCCTTACGGCAGCGCCTACCTGATTCCGATTACCTACGGCTACCTCAAGATGTTAGGCGGCAAGGGTTTGGCGGAAGTCACCAAGAACGCCATCCTGAACGCCAACTACATGCGTGCAAGACTGGAGAAGGACTACAAGATTCTCTACACGGGTACCAACGGCATGTGTGCTCACGAGATGATCCTCGACTGCAACGAATTCGACAAACACGCTGGCGTGCAAGTCGGTGACATCGCCAAGAGACTGATGGACTACGGTTTCCACGCTCCCACGGTCGCTTTCCCGGTGCACGGCACCTTGATGGTGGAGCCCACCGAGAGCGAACCGCTGAGCGAGCTCGACCGTTTCTGCGACGCGATGATTGCCATCCGTCAGGAGATTCGCGACATTGAAGAGGGCAAGGCCGACAGAGCTAACAACCTCATCAAGAACGCCCCGCACAGCATGAACGTGGTCTGCGCCGACGAATGGGATCGTCCCTACACCCGTCAGCAGGCTGCATTCCCGTTGCCGCACACCGAGAAATACTGGCCGACCGTCGGCAAGATCGACGACGCCTTCGGCGACAGAAACCTCGTTTGCGTGCTGAGTGAGTAAGAAAATACTACGACTATTGGATATTAAACGGCGGGGAGGACATCAGTTTCTCCCCGCCGTTGTTTTCTGCGATAGGCTGCGAGTTCTGCGGGAATTTACCGAATCATTATCGCCGCGCCCCCGCCCGGGGCCAGTTCCCCTCTTAACTTTCCGTCAGCGGGAACGGGCATTGTTTTCTTCTGGTAGTCAATGCCTTTGCGGTGGGCGTTGGGGCCATCGATGAACATCGTGACCGTGCCGGAGGTGATGCCCAAAGCCTTGAGGTCGATTTCGAAAGTGCGGCGCTCCCAGTCGGTGAGGGCGCCAATGTACCAGGTATCGCCTTTGCGTTTGGCGCTAATCACGAAGTCGCCAACCTGGCCGTCCAAAATGCGGGTCTCGTCCCACACGGTGGGCACATTGGCGATGAATTCCGTGCATTCAGGTTCCTCCAAGTAAGCGGACGGTGCATCGCAAAGCATGGCGAAGGGTGCGTCAAAGACCACGTACTCAGCCAGTTGCCGGCAGCGTGTACCCTGACTCATCGGCTCGTTCCAGCTCGGATGGTAACACCACTTGGCAGCGTTGCGCATCGCGCCTTGGGTAAAGTCCATTGGACCGGCCAGCATTCGAATGAAGGGAATCGTGACCTCGTAGGTCACCATATCCACATCCGCACCGACCCATTTGCACTGCTCCAGCCCGAAAACGCCCTCATAGTTGAGCACGTTGGGATAGGTGCGGCTCAGTCCCGTCGGCTTGTAGGCTCCGTGGAAGTCGATGAAGAGGTGGTATTTGGCGGCGGTGACGGCCATCCGCTCGTAGAAGTTGACTACAATCTGGTCGTCGCGGTCCATGAAATCGACCTTGAAGCCCTTCACGCCCATCTCGGAATAGTGCTTGCAAACACGCTCCATCTCTTGATCCATAGCGGCGTACCCAGCCCATAGCACGATGCCAACGCCTTTGGATTCACCATATTTCACTAACATCGGCAGGTCTATTTCGGGAATCACCTGGAAGAGATCAGCCTCCCCGTTCACGGCCCAGCCCTCATCCAAAATCACGTACTCGATGCCATACTTGGCCGCAAAATCGATGAAGTATTTGTAGGTGTCGTTGTTGATGCCGGCCACGAAATCCACGCCCCAGATATTCCAGAAGTTCCACCAGTCCCAAGCCACTTTACCAGGCTTAATCCACGAAATATCAGATACTTTCGAAGGTTCGGCGAGTAGATAGACGAGGTCGTTATCGACCAGTTCCTTGTCCTGTTCGGCGATGGCGATTACGCGCCACGGGAACGCCCGTGTGCCGGCGGTTTTGGCGATGTAGTTTTCCCTATCTTTCACCACATATTGCAGATTGTTGTGCCCGCCTTGCTCCCACTTCTTCGGCAGCGGCGCGAAATAGCCGATCATGGAGTTGCCGCTCGTGTGCTTGAGGTACATGCCTGGATAGTCGCGCAGGTCGGCCTCGGTAATGACGGCCGTGCGTTGAGGATAGGTTTTTAAGCTTTTTGTCCAGGACGGGAAATATTCTTGTGACACTAACACTGGCAGAAAAGCCAAACGGCGGTCGTCCATGCGGCTGAGCGGCGTATCTGTATAACGATTCTCAAAGGAGGTGCAGTATTGAGCGGAGAAGTCACCATCCTCTGTCGGTTCTCGGTTGACATACGGGATTAAGGCCTTAGTCTGCAGATAATTGCCCGTTGACCACTCCATTGGTGTTTCACCCGAAAAGTTGAACTCTGCCGTCTCGTGTTTAATGACGATGGAATCTTTTATCTTGGTCACAAAGCGGTATGCGATACCAGAGTTGTAAGCCCGGAAAACCACTTGGTAGTTTCCCTTGAAACTGATTGTCAGTTCGTTATAGTTATCCTCAATCTTGCTTTTGCGATAAAAAGGTGCCGCGACCGTCTGATTCACCGACTTCCGCTCGGTTTTCACTACTTTTGGTTTCCAGCCGAGAATAGTGGCATCGTCCAACTCCAGTCCGATGTGCGACGGTGTGATAAAAACGCTGCCGACCGTATCGAAATTCGGCCTGGTGTTGCGCACGGAATAGTTCAGCTGATCACTGGCGCAGTTGACAATGACCAGGATTCTTCCATCAGGAGAGTAAAGTCGTTCTTTTTGTGCGAAAAGGGTGACGAACAGGCCGCAAAACAGCAGCAGAAGGAAGTGTTTTTTCATAATTGTGAGTTTTTAGACGGCAAAAATACGGAAATTACGAATACGGATGATTGCCTGTTATTAATGGGTTAAAAAAAGGCTCTTCCTCCGGTGTAAGTCCGGTGTAAGTCCGGTGTAACTCCGATGTAACTCCGATGCAGGTCCGATACAGTAGAGACGCAATGCATTGCGTCTCTACAATCGGGATTAGTATTCAAACGGCGATACGAAATCCGCAAAACGTTCTCCCATCATATCCTTCTCCGATGTAATCGGGTTCTCCACCTGCCAGTCGATGTTCAAATCCTTGTCGTTGAAGAGGATGCAGCCTTCGGAGGCCTTGTTGTAGAAGGCGGAGCACTTGTAGGCGAAAACGGTGTCGTCTTCCAACGCGGCGAAACCATGCGCGAAGCCGGTGGGGAGGTAGAACTGGCGGAAGTTGTCGGCGGTGAGCAACGTGGAGACATACTGCCCGTAGGTGGGACTGCCTTTGCGGATATCGACGGCAAAATCGAGGACCGCACCGCGCAATACGCGCACGAGCTTGGCCTGCGCGAACGGTGGTTTCTGAAAATGCAGCCCGCGCACCACACCCTTCTGCGAGCACGACTGGTTGTCCTGTACGAAATCATCCATAACGCCCAACTCTTTGAAACGCTGTTCGTTATAGCTCTCGAAAAAATACCCGCGGTCATCCTTGAAAACCGTCGGTTCGATGATTAACAATCCGTCTATTTTGGTTTTGATTATTTCCATTATATGGTTTAAGGGTTAAGGTTTAATGTTTAAGGATTATGGGTTATAGGTTAGAAGGTTAGTGTATATAGGCGTTTTTTATTCATAATTCAGCATTCATAATTCATAATTGTATTAGTCTTCCGAATTTTCCGCAATAAAATTCTGGTACTCCGACAGGAACTTTGCCTTCGAGACGAACCCGATGTATTTCCGTTCGCGGGTGATGACGGGCATGTTGAAGTTGCCGGTTCGCTTGAACTTTTCCAAAACCACAGCAGCGGTGTCGTCATCGTAGATAAATTCTTCGGGCTCAATCATCAAATCCTCGACGTGGACTGTGTCGTACAGCTCCTGTTTGAAGATAATATCGCGGTGGTCGTCCATCACCAAAAGACCAGAAAAATAGTCGTTTTCGCCGACGACCACGAAGAGGTTGCGCTTGCATTGGGCAATCACCTCCGTGTATTTGCGCAGGGTGCTGTGGGTGGGGATGGTCAGGATGTTAGTGTCGATGGTGTCGTGCCAGAGTAGTTTGCGCAAAGCGTACTTGTCTTTGTTGTGGGTCCGGAGGTTGTCCTTTTCGGCTAACGGTTGCGTATAGACGGAGTATTTTTCAAACGGGTTGACGCAGAGGTAGGAGCAAGCAGCAGTGACCATCAGCGGGATAAGTAGTGTGTAACCCGTTGAGGATTCGGCGATTAGAAACATTGCCGTAAGCGGAGCCTGCATCACACCCGTCATCACGCCAGCCATGCCCGCGAGGATGAAATTGACGTAGGGCAAGTCGATGCCGAGGAAAACGTGCGAAACATGCGCTACCAAAAATCCGGTGAATGCGCCGATGAAGAGGGTAGGGGCGAAAACGCCGCCCACACCGCCAGCGGTGGTAGTGAACGTGGTGGCGAAAACCTTCATCAGGATGATGCCAATGACTGCCAGCACTAGCAGTCCTTCGTGCCCCATCAGCTTCAGCAACGGGGAATTGTTGAAGACAGAGAGCCAGTCGCCGTGCAGCAGGTCGTTGATGTTGTTGTAGCCTTCGCCGTAAAACGCGGGGAAGAGGTAGATGAGCAGGCAGAGGGCCAGCGACCCGACCAGCGCCCGCACATAGATTTTCTTGATTCGGCGCATCTGCTTCTCAATCCAGCGGGACACGCGCAGGAAATAGACCGAGATGAAACCGCAAAGGGCGCCGAGGATGATGTAGAACGGGATGTTGCCGACCGAAAATCCTTGCGTGCCTTTGATGGTAAACATGACGTCGTTGCCGAGGAAAAGCACCGACATCACCGTGCCCGTGGCAGCGGAAAGCAGCAGCGGCAGGAGGGCACTGCCGGTAAGATCGAGCATCAGCACCTCGAAGGTGAAAACCAGCGCGGCGATGGGAGCTTTGAAGATGGCGGCCATCGCGGCGGTGGAACCGCAGGCTAACAATAGGGTGGTCTGCCGCGTGTTGAGGTGGAAAAACCGCGCTACGTTCGAACCTATAGCGCTGCCGGTGAGCACAATCGGGGCCTCCAAACCTACCGAACCGCCAAATCCGACGGTGATGGCACTTGCCACCATTGAAGAATAGACGTTATGGAACCGCAGCTTGCCGTCGCTCTTGCAGATGGATTTGAGCACGATGCTCACGCCATGACTGAGATTGTCGCGCACCACACGCCGCACGAACAGCAGCGTGAGAAAAATGCCGATGGGCGGGAAAATCAGGTAGAGATAGTTGATGTCAGTCACCGCGAACGCTTGGCTCAGCAACCGCGTGGTGAAGTGCAGCAAGTTCTTGATAATGATGGCCGCCGCAGCCCCTAAAACACCGATTAACACGCTGAGAACCAATACGGTAGTCCTGTCCTTGAAATGCTTCCGGACAAACCGTCTGAACTTCGCTACCGCATATATAAATCGTCTGTTTTTCATACGACAAACTCAGGGCGGCAAATGTACATAATTTTCGATATGGTGCAATATATTTTGTATTTTTGCCGTTTGTTTTCAGATGTTCAGACGTATTTTGTCCATAGTGGTATTGGTCCTGCTGTGCGGGACGACGGCTTTCTCCCAAAAGAAGGTCGATTTCCGTATGTGGGAGGACAGCCTCTGCCACCTGCGCGACCAGGTGATGGCTGAATCTGACGAGACCACACGACTGGCTCTGAATGAGGATTTTATGTCGTTGTTAGAAGAAGTGTTGCAGATGCCCGATGCATTCAAGTTTTCGTGGGATTCTGTCAAAAACTTCAGTGTTTTGGCTTCGCCCGACAACGTTTTCAAGATTTTCACGTGGTATGTGGTGAAAAACAACTACGACATTGAGAATTTCGGCTTCATCCACGTCTATAACGATTCCCGAAAGAAATACGTGCTCTATCCGCTTTACGACAAGCGGCAGAACATCGACTACCCGAAAACGCAGGTGGGCAACCACAACCGCTGGTATGGGGCGGTCTATTACAAGCTGATTCCCGTGAAGGATAAGAATACCACCTACTATACGCTGCTCGGCTGGAACGGGAATGACCTGTTTACCAACCAGAAACTCATTGAGATTCTGCATTTCAACAAAGAGATGACCCCGATTTTCGGGGCGCGTGTCTTCAAGAACTACACCGAGAAGGTGGCGCGGGTTATCTTCGAATACTCCAAAAACGCTACCATGTACCTTAACTACGAGAATCAGGAATACCTCGTCAGCACGGGCAAGTACAACCCTAAAACCCACGACTACGACTACAAGCGGATGCGCTGCGACATGATCATCTTTGAGGAACTGATTCCGATGGACGAGGCTATGAAGAATGTGCCAGCCTACATGGTGCCGGAATCCAGTCTGAATCAGGGTTTTATCGAGGAAGACGGCAAGTGGGTGTTCCAGAAAAACGTGCGCGGCTCCAATCCCGACAAGGTGCGTCCCGACTATCAGCACAAAAACCGAAACTACTATTCTGTACAATAATATATATGGCAACATTATATCCCTTGAAATTCACGCCCGTCCTGAAGGAGAAAATCTGGGGCGGCAACAAAATTGAGACCATCTTGAAACACCAAATCGGTTCGTTGAAGAACTGCGGCGAGAGCTGGGAGATTTCCGGCATCGTGGATGACGAATCCGTGGTGGCCAACGGCTTTTTGGCCGAGAATAATCTCAACGAGCTGATGGAGATCTATCTCACCGACCTTGTGGGCGAGAAAAACTACGAGAAGTATGGATTAGGTTTTCCATCAAGTTTATCGATGCGCAGGACAACCTTTCCGTACAGGTGCACCCGGACGACGCATTTGCGCAGGAGCATTACGGGCAGAACGGCAAGACCGAAATGTGGCACGTGATTCAGGCAGATGAGGGAGCGGGTTTGTATGTGGGTTTTAATCAGAAGATTACGGCGCAGCAGTATTTGGATGCCGTGGAAAACGGCACGTTGGAGAACTACCTCAAGTTCTATCCCGTGAAGCCCGGCGACACGTTTATGATTCCCGCCGGAACGGTCCATGCCATCGGCAAGGGGGTGCTGTTGGCCGAGATTCAGCAGCCTTCCGACATCACCTTCCGTATTTACGACTGGAACCGCGTGGATGATCAGGGAAATAGTCGGGAGTTGCACACCGAAGAGGCGTTCGACGCTATCCATTCCGAAGCGAATCTGGCTGATTTCCAAGTGCATTACGAGCATGAGATGAACAAGACAGTGACGCTCGTGCATTCGCCTTACTTCAATACCAACTTGTTGGAGATGGATATGCAGGTGCAGAAATCCTTCGTGAATCTGGACTCCTTTGTCATCTATATCTGCTTGGAAGGCAGCGCATTCCTCGTTTCTGACAGTTTCAAGGAACGGTTAGAGACCGGCGAGGTGGTGTTAGTGCCTGCCGAGATCGATCAGATGCAAATCATCCCTGATCCGAGAGCGAAACTGTTGGAAGTTTATTGTTCCTAACTGGCTATTTGCTTTATTCTAAAAGCCAATGGCCAATAGCCAACACTAAAAGCCAAAAGCCAATGTTCCATTTCAAGCAGTTTGACTTAGCCCACGAGCGCAGTACGTTGAAAATCGGCACTGACGCGGTGTTGTTGGCCGCGCTCACGCCGGTGGAAAACGCACAATCCGTCTTGGATATCGGCTGTGGCTGCGGGGTGATTGCCTTCTGTTTGGCGCAGAAACTTGCAGAGAATCAAACTATTCCGAATATTGTTGGCATTGACGTGGATGCCGAATCTATCGCGGAGGCACGGGAGAATGTTGAACGGTTTCCGTTACTTCCGAACAGCAGTTTTTATTTCGAGCAGATTAGTTTGCAAGACTTTGCAAGCCAGCCGGGGAGTGGACCGTTCAATCTGGTTATCAGCAATCCGCCCTACTTCCATGGCGACCTTAAACCGCAGGATAGATGTAAGTTGCAGAGCAAGCATGGCGATGGTCAGCTGTCGTTTCAGGAGCTGGTGGACGGGGTTGACAGGCTATTGTCGCCCGAGGGTCGTTTCGCGCTGATTCTTCCGCCGACGGAAATGGCGGAGTTCCATCAGCTTACGGTTGGCCGGTGGCATTGTCGGAAAACAGTGCACATCCGTCCGACGGAATCGAAACCGATTTTCCGCGAGGTTTGCGAGTACGGACGCGCAAATCTTCCCAAAACGGAGCTGCATATCTCCATCCGTGACACATCCCTACAATACAAGCAGGATTATATAGAACTTGTAAAACCTTATTTGACAATCTTTTAGCCAATAGCCAACGGCCAAAAAGTTAAAAAAGACGTGTCGTATATCGAAAAAAAGTGTATTTTTGCCACCGCTTTTAAGCAATGATGGGGCGTTAGCTCAGTTGGCTAGAGCGTTTGACTGGCAGTCAAGAGGTCGTGAGTTCGATTCTCATACGCTCCACAGGAAAGGCACCTGCGATTGGTTTCGCGGGTGTTTTTTTATGGTTTGGCAGTGGCCTGTGGGATTACGTGGAAGGTGTCCGCGTTGAGGAAACAGTCCAGCTAAAAGTAGAATCTAAGTCCTACGTAAAGTTCCCGCGTTTTCCAAATGGGCATCTCCATATAGATTTTTTTTGAGAATTGAGATAAAAGGAAAAACGAATAAGCTGCCTCTAGCTGGATTTTGTCAAAACGAATGGCTAATCCGTTAGTGGTGGCAAGATTGTATGTCTGATTGGGTGGGAAAAAGTAAAACCTGGATGTTATAGTAGTGCGAAAGTTGAACGAAAGACGATTGTGGCAAATATATCCTAATGGAAATTCGATTCCGATAGGTATGTCTAAATGTAGAAATCTTGGATTGTTTTCATAAAATAAGTGATCAAGAGTACATTCAGTGGGGATAATGGAAGTGTTATCTGTGACTTTATAGTAGAAACTTCCCATATTGAACCCATAGTGCAGAAATACAAAGTATGTACCATCATACATATTACCAAGTTTGTGCCTGAAGTCTAATCCGAAATCAAAACCTGGACGGAGTGATATGTATTGGAAACTTGTGCTTGGGGATATGTTAGGCATAGTCACACCACCTGATACACCCCACAAGAACTTATTGTCAGTTCTCCCAAAAGGAATGCCAAAATGATTGTTTTGTGCAAGACAATTGCTGAAATAACTAGTAGCGAAAGCAATTAGTATAATAAATGTCCGTTTTTTCATCTAATGTCTTTTGAAAAATCCAAATTTATTGTATTGGTAAGCCACAATGAGACCAAGTTGGAGTTGGTTTACTGGAATTCGCTGATACCGTAAGTCGTATCCGAAAGTGTAGCGGCAATCCATTTTCACACGTCTGCTACCGAATGTAAATCCAGCAACTGCACTTGTGAAAAAACCGTCATATTGCATATAATCACAACCAAATCCGATGTATGGATTAATCATGAACGGTTTGTAACGAGAGAAAACAGCATCTCTATCCAAAAAATTATAGAGGAAGCGGAAATTACAACCCCAATTGCTCCTCTTTCTGTAGGATAACCCCATTTCTCCTAAAAATTGATTCGGTCCGTATGTGTCGGTGTGAAAAGGGGACAACAGGGGCTTGTCCAAAGTGTATCGCCAAGCGACAGTCTGCTCAAAACTGATGTGACTGTTCCAATTATTTCGGAAGCCGAATTCAAGCCCGCTGTAGTAATCTGAAGCTATTCCGCTAACGTATAGATCGCTGTTCAGAATCACTTCTGACACTATTAGGACTAATCCAGCCAGACCAGCCCCGGAAGAGGGAGGTGTGGGAGGAGGATTTGTGGGTTGTGTTGGGGTTGAACTTTGATATGGATTGTAGTTGAGCTTGCGCCCACCCGAAAAAAGCTGAAAAGAATTACAACCATCGACAAGAGAATAACGACCTGTAGTTTCCGTTCCCAAGGATTCACTCACGGCTCTCCATGTGTTACTTTTGTAAGGAGGTCGTTTCGTGACACATCCGGACGTATAGCAGCCGGGATCACGTCCGTATGCTTTGGTGATAGAGCCGATGTAGCTGCCGTTCATGTAAACTTTTATAGGTAAAGCATCAACATTGTCAGTCCAAAAGACGACGGTTTGAGCAGATAGTTGGCCGAATAAACATAACAGAAACAAAGCAAAGGATAGTGCTCTTTTCATTTGTGTGAGATTTCCGATTCTTTAAAACAGTCTATCGGAGTCAACACAGATGACCTCTACTTGTTGATGTGCATTTTCCCACATTTTTCCTTCCAAATAAATTGAAAGACCATCACAAGTTGTTACACCATAGTCGCTATAGTTGTTTAATGAATAATTAACATTATAACTATTCGTTCGTGTTGTGATTTTACAATCACAAGTTTTAGAACAAGACATTAAAGATGTCATAGTCAAAAAAATCAAAAAAATGAATAATTTATTCATTATATTTATTTTTAGAAGTGAAAACCAACTTGTAAGGCAACATATTGTACTCTGAGTTTTCGGGAAATAACCGAAATTGGATTAAAACCTCCCATTAATTGTTTGGAAGAATATTCAACTATTTCCATGTTGTGCTTATGAGGAGTACCTGCTGAATATAAAACGCTAAGGCTAACGAGATCTCCTAACAAAACACCTGCGCCCAATTCGTAAACGAATGAACAAGACGGTTTGTACTTGTAGTACATGCCATCCGAAGAGTACATCCTTGAATATTGGCCGTATTCCTCAAGATATTCAGTGGTTACATAAGTGCCTCCCATCATGTTTAGTATCTGAGTTCTTGAAACCATATTCAATTGCAAACCAATGTTCCCATTTAGCATTAATGCGATATTCTTGTTGAAATAGTATGAGTAATCAAAGCCTAACTTCAATGCGAAATTCCAGTAAGAGGAATAACGCCCCGGCATCCATAGGTATGCATTAACTCCATAAGGAACATTATAATAGTAATCGCTGAAATCTTGGAAAGGTTCAATTTCGTTTTTCTCAAAATTTTCCTTTTCCTTTTGACATATTGTTGCAAAATGCAGGTCGCTTTTCAGATCAAAACCTATGGTGTGATGTTTTTTTCTGAATATGGGGAAATGCAGATTAACACCTATTAGCGCTCCCACTTTTGCTGCTGCTGCCTCTATTGGAACAGAACCAATTTCTTCACCGTTGACAGTAACATACGATTCTGTTCCATAGCGGTAGATTGCTGAGAGATAATCATCAACCTGACCGAATTTACCCACTGAAAAAGCTGGTCCAAAGAACATCGAAAAATTAAACTTCTCATACTTGAAACATGTATCACATTTGTTCGTAGGGCGCGTGGAATTAGTTTTTGATAATTGAGAAATCATTGCACTGTTGCTTGTGGCAGGCTGTTGATAGCTTTGCTCAACCAATGTGGTTTTAGGAGCTGCATTTTTTGTTTCATATACTTCTTGATCTCCATTCTGATAAATGATTTTATTGATGGATTCTTTAGGAATTGAGTAATTTGGACCATCAAGATAATTCCATTTCTTGTATTTGATTTCAGTTGTACCTATTTCAATAACTTTGACCTTTACAGTGTCTGATTTTTTTGTGATAATATAGTCCTGAGCTTCAGCAAAAGACAATGATATCATTGCGAAGAACAATAAAGTGATTTTTTTCATAGCGAAAGTTATTTATGATTAAAAAAGAAAACTCAAACCCACTCCACCGTTTACTGCACCAAAATCCAAACTCATAGAATAAGAGCTTTGTTTCTGAACATAGTGGTTGTTATATATCTCAGGAACCCTTTTGTAACAGATATTATTACCACCTACCCATAAAGGGATTCCGACTACACCGATTAGAAGAGATGTGATACCGAGCCCCAAATTAACTGCAGTCGCTCCGTTTATAGCCATACTGCAAAGCATACTAACGCCACCACCTATACCGACGAATGTAAAAACATATCCAGTGGTGGCACAGGCGATACCTTGTTTCATTTTACGAAATGTTTCTTGATCATACTTTTCCAAGTAATCTCTGAAATCTCTGTCTGCAAAAAATACTAATTCTCCATTTCTGATTTTGTTTTCAATTTCCATATCACTCAGTCCATCAATGATATCACCAATAACATAACCTGAATGTTTGTAGCCACCTCCTAATAAATCCCTTGATTGAAAGGTTATATGGGTGCAGTATCCATCAATATATTGGCCTGTCATGAGCTTTTCATTAATGTCAGATTTGCTTTGTTGATTATAATCAGCGAAAGTCTCCACATCCCCGTTTTGATAGATAATAGAAGCTATCTCCGACTTTTGGATAGTGTAAGTAGGACCTTCTTGATAACTGAACTTTTTGTATTTAATGCAATCTTGTTCTACATCAGTGATCTTTGCTTCAATTTTTTCAGAATTTTTGGTCACGATGATGTCTTGGGCAAAAAGTGCATTGCTGATAAATAGTACAAGCAAAAAGGGTATCAAATGTTTCATAATTTTTGGATTTAAGAAAAATAATATGTTCTGCAAAAATACCATATCTGCTATTCCCGCATCTATATATAATGTGTCAATAATATCTCTAAAACGAGACATAATTGTCACATGTCGTCTGTGTTGAGACAAACGGAATAATCCGCGAAAAAATCCTTTCCTAATATCCTTGATATGCGGAACAGTACTAGCGTGTCGATGCTGTAACTGTGGAATATGCGGTAGCAGACCCGGCGGTCGATATTCAGCTGCCGGGCAAACCAGGTCACGCTGCGACCTTGCGACCGCAACTCTTTCTGAATAATGTGCCCGATGTGGATGACCTCTGCCATGATGTCTGCTTTTGCGGCGGTTGCTTGTCGGCTTACGAATTCCCCACAGGATATAAAAAACGTGGACTTACTTTGTCCACATCTTGAGGTCCTGAGAAAACCCGTATTGAAAGACAAGTCTGCCCACGCAATGCGCAGACATTTACAACTTGTTCGTATCAATACTTACTTTGAAATTTCTCAGGTTTCAAGATGTTACCGAACAAACAGCAAACGCTATGATTTATACTATGTTAGTTTACTTTTCTTCTTTCTTTTATTCGTTTGTTTTAGTGATTACTCTCCCATTTATTGTATTTCAATTCTTGTACTAATTCTATGACATCAGCAAGTTTAGTTTCGTCTCGGCGGTTGTTCCAAACGGCGATCAGTGTGATTAGTTCATTATGAAAACTGTATATGACAGACACTTGGCCGAGATGCAGTATGCGCACCTCATTGCCATTGTACAGAAGATTTTCATAGAGGACTCCTATGTTTGGAAAAATGCATAACTGTTCAACACGAGTTCGGATTTTAGATTCAGCTTTCCGGGCAGCATTTTCTCCAAACATATTAAGAACATAATCAATTTCCTCGCCCAAATCACCAAGGGCTTGGTCGAGCCATCTGTATCTATAGGCCATACTTTGCACGTATTTGTTCAAAACCTGCGCTCCCGTCAATATAAGTGGCTTCGCCGGACTCCATTCGCCGCAACCTCTCCACCACGATGGCCTTCATCTCCTCCGCCGTGTGGGCGATGGGGGATTCGCTGTGTGGCGCATCAGAGGTGATGTCCTCTACCAGATTGTCCACATGCTGTTGCAGCCACACCCCGAACGATTCCTGAGTGAATGTCGGGCGCAGCCGTTTCAAGGCTTTGTCATCTACTGTTATGGTGTATGTACACATAGTTTCTTTTCTTTCATTTTTTCAGACCGCAAAAATACGAAAAAATCCCGTCCCTACTCAAAATCAATAATCCTCAACTCCTTTTTTGCCCGAATCGAAGGGATGTGGTTGAAGTGCCACCATTCGGAGATGCAGGTAATAAAGCCGCTTTCGGTCATTACGCGGCGTAGCAGCTTGCGGTTTTCGAGTTCTTGGGTGGTAATCAGTCCGTTGGCGACCAGCTCATCTTCATGGTCGATGCGCGCCTCGGGACCGAAATAGTCGTGTTTCGAGCCCATCGGCAGAGGTGTTCCCTTGTTGTCCATGATGGTGATATCGACTGCCGCACCGTAGTTGTGCATCCCGCGACCTTTGGCCGGATTGGCCACAAAGGAGATGTTGGGCGTCCCTTTCACCGACTCCCACATCTCACGGCTGCACGCACAGCGGTCGGGCGGCATCGTAAATCAGCAGCGACAAATCGGGATCTATCGCTTTCAGCCGCTGCTGCGCCTTGGCGAGCTTCTGTGCCATTTCTGGGATGGCGAAGGCGTGATGGATTTCAGGATAGAGAACATGCCCGAGGAAGTTGTCCGGCGTGGCATAAACCAGCTCTACCCCGATGGTGGAATCCACTTCGGCGATGTCCACTAATCCGAAGTCGAGGAGTTTATGCTCCATTTCGGTGTATTTTGGGGTTTCGGACTGCTGATTATCGAGTATGGTGTCGGTGGTGACGGTTGTAACTTCTTGCTCTTTTGATGTGGAGTGGCAGGATGCACAACATAGTAGCGAGATTATCATCAGGCCCCAAACTGCGCAACGTGTGTGTTGGCTTATTTGCACTCCGTGCGTTTTGCCTTGCCACCCCGCCCTCCGGGCACCCCTCCAGAGGAGGGGAATGGGCTGCTTAAGGGCCCCACACTGCGGCTCCGCCTTATGTGGGGTTAATTGCACTGCGTGCGTTTTGTCCCTTCGGGACTGCTTAAGGAAAGTGTTTAATAAAATCATCATCATCTCATCGCTGCTTTCTCATCTAATGCTCACATCTTATTCGCATCACACGTCACACGTCACACATCACACGTCACATATCACACGTCACATATCACACGTCACACGTCACACATCACACGTCACAGCACCACCACCACGGCATTCTTCGCCGTCTGGCGCACGCCTTTCGGGAGGGTGATGGTGTATTCGTCGCCTTTTTTGGAGATGGTGGCTTTTTCGGAAGTGCCGAGGATGGTGGCTTTGCCGGTTTTCACCGGTTTTTCGGTGCCTGTGAAGGTGTAGGTGGCGGGAACGGACTCATTTTCAGGGATTAACAGCAGGGCGTAACGCTGTCCCTCTTTGCTTTGGGTGAAGCGCACCTGACCACAGCAGTAGGGGAGGCATGGACGGGTGTTGTAAATCGCTTTTCCATTGATAGCCAGCCATTTGCCCATGTCTTGCAAGCGCTCTACGGCGGTTTGAGGCAGCGTGCCCTCCGGCGAAGGACCCACATTCAGCAGGAAGTTGCCGCCTTTGGCCACGATGTCGATCAAGAGGTGGATCAGCTTGTTGGTGGATTTGTAGTTGTCGGTGGCCACGTAGGACCACGAATCGCCCATCGACATGCAGGTTTCCCATGGGTAGGGGAGCAGCGTGTCGGGGACTTGCTGCTCGGGGGTGCGGTAGTTTTCGTATTTGCCGTGTACGCTGCGATCGACGATGATGAGGTCGGGATTGTTGGCTCGCACATCCTTGGCTACCCGCGGCATGTCGATGTCCTGAATCCAACCTTGGCAACCGAGCCACTCGCGGGTCTCTTCATCCACACTCCATTCGGGACGCACCCAGCCGCCATCCAACCACAGGATGTCGATATCGCCGTAGTTGTTGGCCAGCTCGTGCAGCTGTTTGCGGGTGAAGTCGCAGTATTTTTCCCAACGTTCGGGGTGTTTCGTTGGGTCGTAGTTTACATTGCGGTCGGGGGTGGCCCACTCCGGTGCCCAGTAGTCGGGACAGTGCCAGTCGGGCTTCGAGAAGTAGAGACCCGTCCAAAGTCCTTGGTTCCGGAAGGCTTTCACAAGTTCGCCCGTCACGTCGGCCTTGGGATTCTTGGCAAACGGACACTCCTTCCCCGTGATGGAATAGTCGGTCTCACGGGTGTCGTACATGCAGAAGCCGTCGTGGTGTTTGGTGGTGAAGACGAAGTACTTCATCCCGCACTCCTTGGCCAATTTCGCCCACGATTCGGGGTCGAACTGCGTCGGGTCGAATGTCTTGTTAAGTGCCTGGTACTTAGCTTTATAATCTGTGTAAGGCACCCCATTGCGGTTAATCCATGGTTCGTTGCAAATCGACCACGACTCCACCACGCCCCATTGCGCGTAGATGCCCCAGTGCATCATCAGCCCGAACTTCAGGTCCTGCCACTGGTCGATGCGGTTCAGGATGACCGGATCGGTCTCGAATTCTTGTTCGCTCTGAGCGTATAGGGTTGAAAATGAGCAAATTGTCAATAATAACAATGGGATAAGGTGTAATTTTTTGAATGTCATAATATCGTTTTTTTATAATGATTCAAAGATGTATTTTGTAAGGACGCAAAATCTTACCTCTGTAGAGACGCAAAATTTTGCGTCTCTACAACCTCCACGCCTCGCGGATCTTCGTCGCTATTGCATCCTCATCGAAACCGACCTCACAGTACAAATTCGGGATGTCGCCGTGAGAGATGAAACGGTCGGGGAGGGCGATGTGGAGCAGACGGTTGGAAAATTTGTGATTTTCTAAAAATTCGGCCATTTCGGAGAACAGACCGCCTTTTTCAGTGCCGTCCTCTACCGTAATCCACACTGGATATTTCGAAGCAAAGTCTTCTAACGTCTTTTCATCTAACGGTTTGAGGAATCTCACATCGTAATGCGCCGCACGGATGCCTTCCGTCTCCAACCGTTGCAGCACGTTTTCCACGGCATTGCTTAGCGGTCCGAGTGTCAGCAGCAGCACCTTTTCGCCGTTGCGCAACATTTCCCCTTTTCCGATGGGCAATGCCTGCGCTTCGTTGTGCCAGTCGATAAGGACACCGCGGCCGCGCGGATAGCGTATCACGAACGGAAGTCCCTGATTCTTTGCGTTTTGGTAGGCCGTCAGCATCAGGTTGCGCAGCTCGTGCTCGTTGCGCGGGGAGGCGATGATGAGGTCGGGAATGCAGCGCAGGAAGGCCAGATCGAAGGACCCTTGGTGTGTAGCACCGTCTTCGCCAACCAAACCGGCACGGTCGATGCATAGGATGACGGGCAGTTTCTGGATTGCCACATCGTGGATTACCTGATCGTAGCCGCGCTGTAGGAACGAGGAATAGATGTTGCAGAACGTGATGTAACCCTCTGTGGCCAAGCCCGCTGCAAAAGTTACCGCGTGCTGTTCAGCGATGCCTACGTCAAATACCCGTTCCGGAAATTCTTTGTCCATGATGGTGAGCGAGCAGCCCGTGGCCATAGCTGGGGTGATGCCGACAACCTTTTCATCCTCGCGGGCAAACTCCAGAATCGTATTGCCGAAAACATCCTGATATTTAGGCGGTTGTGCTTTTTCTTCGGTATGGATAATCTCACCAGTCTCGGGGTTGAACTTGCCGGGTGCGTGATATTGCGTCTGGTTCTGTTCCGCAGCCTCCAACCCTTTGCCCTTGACGGTCAGCACGTGGAAGAGTTTGAGGCCGGGCAGTCTCTTAAGGTCTCGCAACGTTTTCACAAGATAGATCACATCGTGGCCGTCGGAGGGGCCGAAGTAGCGGTAACCGAGGCTTTGGAACCAGTTACTACCACCTAAAAGCCATCCTTTCAAGGAGTTGCCCATCTTGCTGAAGAAGTTGGTGGCGTGATTGGGATGGTTGGTTTTGAACGTGAAGGCGTTCCACATCTTATTTTTGATGCGGTTGTAGGTTGGCGATGCGGTGATGGAGAGCAGGTATTTGCTCATCGCGCCGGTGCTCTTGTCGATGGAAATTTTGTTGTCGTTGAGAATCACCAGCATATTGACATCGCGGTAGGGGGCCTGGTTCATGGCTTCGAAAGCCATGCCGCCGCCGATGGCACCATCGCCGATGACCGCAATATGGTTGCGTTTCAGATTTCCCTCCATCTTCGCGGCCACGGCCATGCCCAGCACAGCCGAAATGGACGTGGAGGAGTGACCAGTGCCGAAAGCGTCGTATTCGCTTTCTTCACGGCGCGGGAACCCGCTGATGCCGCCGTAGCAACGGTTGGTGCTGAACTGATCCTTGCGGCCAGTCAGGATTTTGTGGCAGTAGGCCTGGTGCCCCACGTCCCAGATCAGACGGTCGTCCGGGGTGTCGAAAACGTAGTGAATGGCCACGGTAAGCTCAACCACACCCAGACTGGAACCGAGATGGCCGGGATGTTTGGCGGTCTGCTCGATGATAAAATGCCGCAGCTCATCGCACAGCTGGGGTAACTCATTGACGGACAGCTTTCGCAAGTCTTCAACCGATTGGATATGTGACAAAAGTTCTCCCATTATTTTTCGGAAACCTGTTGGTAGAAATCAATGATTTGTTGGGCGATAACCGCATTGTTATGGTGGATGGAAATGTAGTGGCGGGCGTTTTCGCTGATGATGCTGCAGAGGTCAGGCATGGCCACACATTTGTTGATGATAGCGACAAACTCTTCGGGCGGATGAAGAGGTGCTTACCGTCCTGAACGTCAAGGCCTTCCGCCCCAATGGAGGTGGTGATGACGACGCGACCCAAGGCCATCGCTTCCACAATCTTGATGCGGATGCCGCTGCCTGAAAGCAAAGGCACAACCATAATGTCGTAGTCCATCATAAACTCGTTGGCATTCGGTACGGAGCCGGCCACAATCACGTTGGGATCTTGTCGGTTGCGAATGCTGTCAGGGATGTCGTGGCCTGCCAGCGTGAAGGTCAGATCGGGGTGCGCAGCTAAGATTTCCGGCCACACCTCATCCAAGAACCATTCGATGCCCTCGAGGTTCGGGGTCCAGTTCATGCTGCCGAGGTGGAACAACTCCGGCCGGTCGGTGGCGATATAGTCGTCATCTTCCATGTCATAGTCGTCAACATTGATGCCGAAGGGAATCACGACGCCCGGCACATTCGGCTCGGTCTCGTGGAAATATTGGTAGTCGGGTTCGGAAATCGACATGTAGCCATCGACTTCCTGCAGAATTTTCCGCTCCACGCGCTTGAGCTGGTGTGCGTTGATGCGGTAAGCAATCTTGCGGAAGGGGTTGCGCTCGTTTTCCGACAGCCGCTCCCAAATCTGATGTTCCGTGTTGTGAAGTCGCATCAGGATTTTCGCTTTCGAGAGCTTCCGGATCAGCGGAATGTATGGCGACATGTAGATGGACTCGATATGGACGATGTCGAATTCTTCCTTTTTGAACACCTCGGTCAGCTTAGCGACCATGTTTTTGTGATAAAACCGGCTGATCTGGTATGATTTTCCGGTGAAAAGGGTCTTGATGGCTTCGATTTTGTGCGGTGTGGTGTCAATATAGACCGACTCGAAGCGGGTTTTTTTCAGGTAGTCTTTGGAGTATGCCGACACTACGAAGGGGTGCTTCGGGGTGGCCACAGCGATGACTTTCACATCCATCTCGCTGTCCAACAGGCACTGCGTGATGTTGTGGATGGCGATGCATCCGCCATCGATGGTGGGCAAAGGCGACTTATGACACAGTTGTAGAATTTTCATGTCGTTTTTTGGTAAAAGGTTTTATATTTTTGAGTTTTTCCATCCATTTGGCGTAAGTGTCAGGCGAAAGCACGGCGGTATCCATCGTGGCATGGTAGGTGAGGAACACGCACAGCGGGAGCAGGATGAACGACGACAGCCAAGTGCCAAACCACACGGGCATGGTACTGCCTTTCGCAATTTTTTCGCCGATGACCGACAGGGCGAAGTAGATGACGAAGAAGAGGACCGTCAGCACCAACGGAACGGCAATGCCGCCCTTGCGGATGATAGATCCTAACGGAGCCCCGATGAAGAAAAAGAGCAGACAAGCCACGGCGAGACGGTATTTGCGTTGAAGCTCAATCTGGTACGACCACATGTAGGAGGTTCGGTATTCGGCATCCGTGTAGTTGAACTGCATGGAGTAAATGAACGAGCGGGAGGCGTTTTCTGCATGGTTCAGGATACGGATCTGCAAGTTGGGCGGAAGCGAGGCGAAATCAAGGCTGCGAGAACTATCCAACGTCTTAAACCGCTCGTCATTGCGAACGAAGCTGTTGTAGTAGTAGAGGTTGTTGAAAAACACGTTGGCCGTATTGTCCTCAATTTCACGGATTTGCACCTTCATGCTGTCAATCTCCTGGCTCAGCTGTTTGTTCGTCATAGCGGAAGAGTGCCCCTCGAAAAGTTCGGCGTCGGTTTTTCCCAGAGCGAAGTCCGACATATCGAAACGTTTGTACTGCTTGTCGAAGGAGGCACGCATGAGGGGGAGCTTGGTGGGTTTGCCGTGGCTCACACCCATTGAGGAGGTCTCGTCCCAGAAGGAGCCGTTCCTCAGGGTGAAAAGCAGGTAGTGCTTGTCGGCAGTGACACTCATAGTCCCTGATTCAGCGTACGTTACGGAGGTATTGCCCTGTCGCCGCGAATGGTCATAAATCAGGATGTCCTTCACGGTTTCGCCGTCGGGCATCTTCTTGCCCACGAGAATGGAGTAGTTGTCGAAACCATTGTAGAAAACCCCTTCTTCGATGTTGAGGGCGGGTTTCTGCTCTTGAATGTCGAAGAGTAACATCCTGAGTTTCAGGGTAGCGCGAGGGATAACTTGGTCGGAGACGAAAAAGGAGAGGATGGTGATGAAGACGGTGAGGATAGCCAGTGGGGTCATCATCCGGCGGGTGGAGATGCCTGCCGATTTGAGGGCGACAATCTCATAGCGTTCACCCATATTGCCGAAGGTCATCAGCGAGGCCAGCATCACGGCCAAGGGGAAGGCCATGGAACTCAGCGACACGGCCGCGTAGAACAGCAGTTTCAGCATCACAGATAACTCCAGCCCCTTGCCCACAAGCTCATCCACCCACTTCCACACGAACTGCATGAGCAGGACAAAAAGTGCCACAAAGAATGTCAGGACGAAAGGTCCGAGGAAATTCTTGCAGAGGTATTTGTTGACGATTTTCACAGGAGGTAAATATTAGTAATCTCCCAGCGTTTCAGGGAGTTGCGCGAGAGCCGCAGCGGCTTGCTCATCGTTGGGCGGAGTGCCGTGCCATTTGTGCGTGCCCATCATGAAGTCCACACCTTGACCCATTTCGGTCTTCATCAAGATGGCGATGGGCTTCTGGTTTCCGGACAGCGTTTTGGCGAGTTTCATGATGTGGAGACAGCTTTTCATGTCGTTGCCGTTCATATCGAGAACCATCCACTGGAAGGCTTCGAATTTGGCGCGGAGGTTGCCGAGACTCATCACCGCATCGGTGCTGCCGTCAATCTGTTTTTTGTTATAGTCAACTGTAACAATCAGGTTGTCAACGTGTTTCGAACCTGCAAACATAATGGCTTCCCAGTTCTGTCCCTCTTCGAGTTCGCCGTCGCCGGTGAGCGTATAGACCAGATGCTTGTCCTGGTTGGCTTTCTTGGCGAGGGCAGCACCAATGGAGACGGAAAGTCCTTGTCCAAGGGAACCGGAAGCGATGCGGATGCCGGGAAGGCCTTCCACGGGGGTCGGGTGGCCCTGCAGGCGGGTGCCGAGTTTGCGGAAGGTGGCCAGCTCCGAGATGGGGAAGTAGCCGCGACGGGCCATCACGCTGTAGAGCACCGGGCTGATGTGGCCGTTGGAGAGGAAGAACATGTCCTCACCGTTGCCCTCGCGGGTGAAATGTTCGGGGTCGATGTCCATCACCTCGAAGTATAGGGCCGTCAGAAAATCGGCGCAACCCAATGAACCGCCCGGATGACCGGACTTGGCACTGTGAACCATGCGGATAATGTCTCTGCGCACTTGCGCTGCAATTTTCTGTAATTCTTTGATTTCCATAATGATATATTGTTAACGTTTTTCGTTTCTTGTATTTATTACCTTAACATAAAGATGCTGCAAAGGTACACAAATTACGAATACGAACGGACCTCTACATCACAATCCGGTCGGCGTTTTGTGCAATGAAATTTTTCCAATTGGTGGCTTTCGTCTTCCCAAAAACCACCTTCTGTTGTAGATGATGGCAGACGGCCACGGCCAAGGCATCCGTAGCATCCAGATATTCAATGCTTTGCGAGATAGGATACATACGGCAAAGCATATCGGAAACTTGCTCTTTGGCGGCGTTGCCGTTGCCGGTGATCGACTGCTTGATTTTGCGTGGCGAGTACTCATACACCTCCATACCAGCGTGTAGTGCGGCACCGATTACGATGCCCTGTGCCCGCCCTAATTTCAGCATCGATTGTACGTTCTTGCCGTAAAATGGAGCTTCAATAGCCAGTATATCAGGATGATACTGTTCTATCAACCCGTTGATTTTCTCGTAGATAAATTTCAGCTTGGCGTAAGGGTCCGCGAGCTTGGTCATCTTCAGCACACTGAGCACCTCCACCTCCGACTTGTTCAGTTCGGTGTTCAGCAGGGCATAACCCATGATATTGGTACCAGGGTCAACTCCCAAGATTTTTCGTCGTATTAATGGGTCATCCATAAAATTAAGTGATCAGTGAATAGTGATCGGTGAACTGTGATTTGTGATTAGTGGATTGTATTGAATAGTAAAGGCATCAAAAGAAAGTGAATTGTTTGGAATCGTAATCAATCACGGCTTTGTGGTTGACACAGAAGTCGTTACCCAAAATCATCTGTATCGGTTTGCGGTGAAGCATCCGGTATGCGCCGTTGATGTGGGAAAAGTCGATGACCGCTGTGTTTGGGAAGGTTTTCAGATGGAAACGGCCAATCCGCACATCCGGCAGGTCGGCGACCAAAACCTCAAACCCCGTGCTTGCGATACCCGCGTTCACCCCCTGGTTCTTCTCCAAGATCATTTCCGGAAACACCTGATTCACAAACTGTTTGTCGATACAGCTGTGTGATGCGCCCGTGTCCAAGACAATGCGCACCTTGTGCCCGGCCACCGAACCGTGCAGCAGTGTGTGGTAGTCGCCCTTTTCCAGTTGGAGAATCTTTATTGGGGTTTTATACATGGCTTTAAGGTTTATGAGAGACCCCAAATCGCGGCTTCGTATGTTTGGGGTCAACTAAGTCTCAAGTCTTAAATCTTACGTCTCCATTCACAGCCAGTGCTTCTTGATGAAGAAGAAAATCAATAAAACGGAAATGAGCAAGCAGATGCCGATGACAAAGAGGAAGGCGTAAGGGGAGTTGGCCATCGGAAGTCCGACATTCATGCCGTAAAGTCCTGATATAAAGGTCAGAGGCAGCACAATGGTGGAGATGATGGTGAGTATTCGCATGATCTCGTTGGTCTTGTTGGCCTGCAAAGAGTCGAAGGTGCTGGAGAGGCCGGCGACCAATTCGCCGTAGTCATCGACCATATCCCACATCTTCTGGTAGAAGTCCAAAATATTACCCCAGTACTCTTCCATGTCGTCGGCAAAACCTTTCACCTCGCCGCTTTCAAACATCTTGAACAGCCGGAGTTGCGGTTTGAACATGGTGTTCATCTGGATGATGTTCTTGCGGATGATGGAGATTTGCTCAATGATGGTCTCCGATTTGCTGCTGAACAGCTCCTGGCTGATGAAGTCGATTTCGGTGCCGAGGCGCTCGACGATGAGGAACGTCTCCTTCATCATTCGGTAGAGAATGTGGTAGAGCATAGAGTCGGAAGTGCCTGTGATTTCGTCCTCGTCTTCCGGCTCGGGGTCGATTTTCTTCAGGTTGAACAACTCCTGCACCACGTAGTGCGAGTTGCCCACGGTGATGATAAAGTCTTGTCCCCAGAAGATTTTGGTCTCCTCGGTCTTCACCAGCTTGGTGCGCTGGTCGAGGATCGGGAAATGCAGCACGAGGAAGAAATAGTCGTCGTAAATATCGATTTTCGGACGTTGCACGAAACTCGAACAGTCTTCTATATCCAATGGGTGGAAATGGAAGTTATCCCTCAAAAAGTCCAGATCCTCAACGGTCGGATTGGTGATGTGATGCCATTTGTATGCACCGAAATTAATGGTGTCAACCATGAATAACCTCCTTTCTTTTAATTGGTTAGAGACAAATTACTACATGTTCGCGCAAAATTTTTTACAGCTGGCAAAAATAATAAAAAAAAACTATTTTTGCCCCTTGTAATTTTCGGAATCAACAATAATCAAAAATATAAGAACAAGAATCATGTATCCGATTACACATCATCCTATTTTGGATATTCCCGAACGGGAGATGACGACCTTTGAATACAAGGGTCAGCAAGTGAAGGCTGCGAAGGGTTATACCATCGCGGCGGCCCTGCATCAGGCAGGTTTCCCCATCCACAGTCATAGTTTGAAGGGCCGCGAGCGCAGCATGGACTGCGGCATCGGCAAGTGCGGTGCTTGTGAAATGCTCGTGGATGGCGTGGTGAAACGTATTTGTGTCACCCTCGTGGATGGCGTGAAGAAGGTGGAGGAGATTGCCCATAACCACCTGCCCGAGGCTACTGGTGAATGCAACACTACCGCCCCGAAGGTCTATAAGACCGAGGTTGCTATCATCGGTGCGGGTCCCGCCGGCCTCGCTTGCCGCGAACAGCTCAACAAGTTCGGCATCCCCAACATCGTTATCGACAACAACGACCGCATTGGCGGACAGTTTACCATGCAAACCCACCAGTTCTTCTTCTTTGAGAAGGAACAAAAATACGGTGGCATGCGCGGTTTTGATATAGCTAAAACGCTCGCTGGTGACGACCATTCCGGCATCCTGCTCAATAGTACTGTTTGGGACATCCTCGAAGGCAAGCGCGTGGCCGCCAAGAACATGGCTGATGGCAGTATCTTCTTCGTGGATGCCAACTTCCTTGTCGTGGCTACGGGCGCGTTCCCGTTCATGCCCACCTTCGAGAACGATGACCTGCCGGGCGTTTATACCGCCGCCGTCGTCCAAAAGATGATGAACCTGCAGCATACGCTCCTTGGCAAGCGCATCCTCACCATCGGTGCCGGCAATATCGGCTATCTTACTTCCTATCAGGCGGTTCAGGCTGGCGCAAAGGTGGTGGCTATCGTCGAGGCGATGGATCATGAGGGCGGATTCCCGGTGCAGGCTAACCGCGTGCGCCGTCTCGGCATCCCCATCCTCACCTCCCACACCCTACTCAAGGCCATCCCCAACGAGGACCACACCGGCGTGGTCGGCGCGGTGATTGCCGAATGCCAGAACTTCCGCCCCGTGCCCGGCACAGAGCAGATTATAAAAGACATCGACCTTATTAATATATGTACCGGTCTGAAGCCCGACAACCTCATCCTCGAAAAGGGCAAGGTCACCTTCGGACTCAACACCTACGGCATCGGCGACGCCACCCGCGTGGGTGAAGGCACCTGCGCTGTGTTGCGCGGCAAACAAGCTGCCATGGAGATTGCCCAGGCCCTGAACGTGCGATTCAACTATGACGACTACCTCGCCGTGACCAAGGATTATGCTGATTCTCAGCAACATCCGGTGCGCGTGTTGGAGAAACCCAACCGTCCTGCTGGCGACCGTCTGCAGAAGCCGTTCGTGATGGCCGACTGCCTCTATGGTTTCGCCTGCAACCCCTGCACATTCGCCTGCCCGCAAGGTGCGATCACCAAAATCGCCACCAATCACGTGCCGCAAATCGACTACGACAAGTGCATCGGCTGCATGAAGTGCGTGAACCACTGTCCCGGTTTGGCGCTGTTTGGCTACAACCTGCCCAAGAACTGGCTTTTCCTGCCATTCGAGTATGATGCGGAGGAGAATGCTGAGGTCTTCTTGGTGGATGACAACGGCAAGAAGGTCGGTGAAGGTGTCATCGAAAAGATTACCAAGGGAGAGAACAAGACGCACGTGGCTCGCGTGAAAGCCCTGGATGTCAGCGGCGAAGCGTTGATGTCTGTCACCGGTTTCATCCTCAAGGCGAACTATCCCGAACCGCTGAACTGGCAGAAGTTGGGCAAAGAAGAAGACGATCCCGCTTACGTTTGTCACTGCGACGATGTCAATATTGACACCATCTTGGAGGCTGTGAAAGGCAAGAAGATCATCTCCGTGGATGAGCTCAAGCACATCACCCGCATTGGTATGGGTCCGTGCCGCGGCAAACGCTGCATCCCGCGTGTGAAGCTGCTTTTGGCCAGCCACGGTGTGGAGGTTGTTGGAGATGCCACCCCACGTGGTCCGCTCTCTTCACAGCTCAACATCGGTGAACTTTGCCCGAACGACAAGCCGGCGGAGTTCGTGACCAACGTCCACGGACAAGCCACCAAGAAGGTCGAGTGCGACGTCTTTGTGGCGGGCGGCGGTATCACAGGTAGTGGTCTGTTCCGTTACTTTGCGGAGGCTGGCAAGAAAGTGGTGCTCTGCAACGCCGAAAGAGGCTCCTCCTGGCGTTGTATCGGCGGCGGCCGTCCCAGCTTCTCTGTCCCGGAAATCGCGGACATTGCCGAACACAACCGCGCTATCTTTGAATCCATCCAGAAAGTCACTAACATCAATTACAAGCCCACGCGTTACGTCGGGTTCGCCCACGACGAGGCCAACTATAAGGCATTGGAAAAATCCCTCGAATGGAGCGACGGCTATATGGTCGATAAGAAGGACTTCCTGAAGGAGGTTTCGCCCTACTTCAACCCGAACCTCAACACTTACCAGGCCGCCTGCATCACCAATGCTTGCTGGCAGGCCACGCCCGGCCCCACCATCAATTACATCCGTAACATCGCCATCGAGAAGGGCGGAGTGCTGTTAGAGGACACCCGTCTGTTGGAGGTGCAGAAGACAGCCAAAGGCTTTATGGCCTTGGTGAAAACCCACGACAAGCAGTATGTGGAGTACCATTGCGAGCATTTTGTGAACGCTTTGGGACCGAGTGCCAACAAGTTCGCGGAGCAATTGGGTATGTATCTTGGCTTGTATCCCATTAAGCACCAAGCCTTTATCACGCATCGTCTGCCGATGTTGGGTAAGGATGGCGACTCGTTGGACATGCTCATCGACCGTCGGAAGTACAAAGGCTTCTCCGCCGTCTATGGACAGCAGTTTGCCGAAACTGGTCAGATTATCGGCTGTGCATCGCCCGCGACCGAGCAGCTGCAGGCTGGCAAGGAACTGAAGTACAATACGCAAGACTTCCTGCAGGTGTGTGCTGAAATGTTCATCGACTGGATTCCGCAGTTGAAGAATGTCAGCTTCCAGGCCACCTGGGCAGGTTACTACACCGAACCGCGTTACATCGTGGATCCCGAGCACGGCCTGTTGGTCGGCATGCGCGGCCACGGCTTCATGTTGGGCCAGTACCTCGCCAAGATCTACGTCGATAAATACCTCGGCAAGGAGGCACCCTCTTATATGTCGCGCCTCGCCATCAGCGGCGACGGCCTCAGCGAGAATGCTTTCCAATAGGCGTATCGCAAACATCTAATACAAAAAACCGCCGCGTGTTTCCATCAGGATTCACGCGGCGGTTTGTTTTTAGGGATTCCGGGTTACTTTGTCAATCCGCTCTCTAACAGTCGGAATTGCGTGGGGGAAATGCCGGTCATCTTTTTGAAATGGCGGCTAAAGGAGGTTTGATCCTCATAACCCAGCATATCGCTGATTTGCTGAATGTTAAGATCTCGACGACTGTTCAACAGGAGTTTGGCCTCCGTAATCAAATGGCTCGCAATCCAATATTTTGCGCTGTGGCCGGTCTCCTGTTTGATGATATCGCTGAAATATTTTGGGGAGAGGAAGAACTTGTCGGCGTAAAAGCTGACCGAATGATGTTCACGGTGGTGATCAACGATAGCTTGGTAAAAGCGGGAGCTAAGTCGCTGCGGAGCGAGATCCTCCATGGTTTCGTTCTGATGCCGGAAGTAATCCGTCAGCGTCAATAGCACATCCAAAAGGGATACCATCAGGGGAATGCGTGAGGGAATGTCGCTGTTATCTATGGTGCGCATGGCTCTGATGATGCTCATTATGTCGGCGTATTGGCTGTCAGTCAGATGGAACGATGGGTTCTGTTCGTATTGGAACCGATTGCGGAAGGTGACTCTCGTGCTGAGTTCCTTATAGGTTTTTGCGGCGACCACCACCAGCGTTATGCCGAAATCCTCTGAAGCCTCTTTTGCCCATATCACATGGTTCGGGTAGATGATGGAAACGTCGTGCGCCTTGTACTGGATGGGGACTGTATTGTACTCTGCTTTGATTGTACCGCTATGGTTGATGCCAAAAATGTAGTTCTTGGAGGCATACGGCTGGTCGTAGATGGGCAGTTCCGTGATGTCATCAATGACTACGATGCCATTTGCATTGATTCGGTCGGCGTGATGGTCGATATTTTTTCTAATCATCGTTTTGTCTATATTTTTTAGCAACAAAGGCTATTCCAAATTTTGAATAAAAAAAAGCCCCGAAACTTTCGGGGCTTGTGGTGCTGGCGGGAATTGAACCAGCGACACACGGATTTTCAGTCCGTTGCTCTACCAACTGAGCTACAGCACCAGCGTTGGTTTGAGGCTGCAAATATACACTTTTTTCTTACACTCGGTTGCTTTTCGAAAAATTTTTATAAGCAACTGTTAATCAATGATGTATAAAAGTTTTTAATTCGATTTTTACCAAAATTTTGACACTGGGAAGAGCTCTCTTAGCGGATTTAGGGTGCAGAAGTCGCAAGAATGAATCAAAATCTGCTCTTTTTCATCTGTGGTTTGTGCCTCGATCTCACCGTGTGGATTGATGATGGCGCATCCGCCTGCATATTTCCGTCCGTAGCCATCAACTCCGGTACGGTTTACCACCATGGCGTAGGATTGGTTTTCGATGGCACGAGCGCGAACCAGCGTCATCAGCTCGTTTTCGCGAGGTGAAGGGAAGTTTGCCGTATAGAGCAGGCAGTCATAGTCGAACTTGCCGTTCTCCACATGGTTGCGGCTCCAATCCGGGAACCGGACATCAAAACAGATGAGTGGCAAGAATTTGTGTCCCAGTGTGTTAACGATGGTTTTGGAAGTTCCTGGGGTGAAAAATTCCTCTTCGCCCATGAAGAGGTGCCGCTTGTCGTAGCTGCCTAAGATGCGGTCGCGGGAGAACCAGACCAGCCGATTGTAGAGCTTGCCATCTTTAAGAATCGGCAGCGTGGCCACCACGTCGCACTGAAATTGGTACGCCGTCATGTACAGGAAATAGATGCTGTCGCCATTATCCGGCTCCGCATCATCCATAATTTGCGGCGAAAACCCGCAGTTGAACATCTCCGGAAAAACCAGCAAATGCACGGATTCCCGAATCTCTTCTTCCAGCCATTTGGCGTAGCGCGTCAGATTTCCCGCTTTGTCACCCGGCTTGATGTTCGCCTGAACCAACCCTACCGTAAACATGCTATTCGTATTTGATGATGATTTTGTCACCCGGCTCCAAATCGGCCAAAATAGACACATCCGACTGATAACCAGTGATTTCGATAAAACCAAGGGCGTTGTTGCAGAGGTACATCTCGTCGTCCATGGTAATAATCCGAATGAGCGGTGATAGTCCACATACCATTCGACTGGATAGTGGCGGTAAATTCGCGGTTCCCCACCGCTTTTTCGAACATCGCCACGGGGATGTCCGTGATGGCGTTGGAGAAGGCGTCGATATAGATAATCGTCCCTTCAATTTGTTGGTTTTCAGCGGAATGCTCGGCGGTTTCCGTAAACATCCGTTTGAAGTTCAGGTATTCGGTGGTGTTTCCCGACAGCTGATCGTCGGCAATCAATCGGATCAGCTGAAGCATCTGGCTGAGGGTGTTCCCTTGATTATCAGCGAGTTGATATCCTTTCAATGCCGCTTCCTGACCGAACATCAGGAAGAAGATGCCATTGTCTTCTCCAATGAACCAGTGCCCGTTGTGCTGGAGCAGCACCGGCGTAAAGGTGGAATTCAGCGACATGTTGGTCAGCAACAGGTGGACGGTGCCTTCTGGAAACGACTGGTAGCTGGTTTTCATCAGCAGGGCCGTTTGCGGCAGGTTGAATTTATCGACGTAGTGGGTGATGTCGATGATTTGCGCGTCGGGTTGCGCCTGGCACAGCTCACCCTTGAGCATCGCTACGTATGGATCGCGCAGACGCCAGTCGCTTAACAGGGTAATTATCTGGTTCATAACCGTTTTTGGTAAAATAATGTGGCGGGCAAAGGTACGATTTTTTAGCAAAAATAGACCGCCCCGCCGCAACAATCCTCACGGGCGCCCGTGACGCTGCGCAAGCAATTGTTCTCCCCGTTTAATCTCAACAGTCCCAAGAACGCGAAAATCAGCGCCTCTTTGTAATCGACAATCAGCTTGTCGGGAACGACTACCTCCAAACCTTCCCGTTTGCTACGTATCTGGCTGATAAGAAATTTGTTATGCGCCCCGCCGCCGGTAACCAACAAAGTCTGAGCTTTTTCTGGCACATTAGCAGTAAGTTGCATGGCGATATGCTCCACTACGGTGCGGGCGAGGTCAGAGGGTGAATAATCACCGATAAAAGGCTCTGTCACAGGCCAAAACGTACTGTCAAACCACTCTTTTCCTAACGATTTGGGCGGTTGCTGATGGTAATAGGCCAAAAGATTGAGTTTTTCCAGTAAGGTAGGAATGATGGCACCCTTACTCGATAGTTCCCCGTCTTTGTCGTAAGGAAGCCCTGCAAGATTGGCTAACTTGTTGAGTGCCATATTGCACGGCGAAATATCGTAGGCAATTCGCTTATTGTTAATGCGATACGAGATATTGGAAAAGCCGCCTAAGTTCAGACAAGCGTCGTATTTGCCAAAAAGCAGCTCGTCGCCGATGGGCACTAATGGCGCTCCTTGACCGCCCAATGCCACATCGGTGGTGCGGAAATCGCAGACAGTTAAGATTTTCGTTCGGGCTGCGAGTACTGCCCCGTTGCCGATTTGCGTGGTCAGCCCAATGTCTGGCTGATGAAAGACGGTATGCCCGTGCGAGGCGAGGAAATCCGGTCGCGGACCGTCGCCCAACCATTCGTTGATGCCCTCAGCTATCGCTTCGGACAGGTCGTTGTTGAGCTTAACGTACTCCAACGCAGAGAGATGCGGGGCTTTAGCCAGCCGTTCCCGAAAATTATCGGAATAGGGCAAGGTGACTGCGTGTTCGATGCGGTAATCCCATCCGCCATCCTCCTTCCGGGTAAAGTGGCACCAAGCTAAGTCGATTCCGTCCAAGGAGGTGCCGGACATGATTCCGATGCCGTCGCATTCGTTTCTCATTCTCCTAATATTGCAGTTAACTTGTTGAGATGCATACTGTTGGAGCCTTTAATCAGCACCATAGCATTCTCCAACGGATGTGCGGTGAAATAGGCGTTGGCCTCTTCCACATCGGTGAAGTTGTTTTTCTTCACCACTTTGGCAAATTCCGTTCCGACAAAATATCCTTCAATATGCAGGTTCTCAACTAATTGCGAGATTTCCGTATGGGCTTCGACACTCAAATCGCCAAGCTCGCGCATATCGCCTAAAACAGCCACTTTGCGGGGATGATCTAACTGCGCCAGATTCTTCAGCGCGGCGGTCATGCTGGTCAGATTGGCGTTGTAGTAGTCGGAAATGATGACGTTGCTGCCGATCCGGTTGACCTGCGAACGATGGTTGGAAGGCACGTAATCTCCTAACGCTTTGGCGATTACACTGTCTGCGATATGGAAGTAGCGACCGATGGCGGCGGCTCCGAGGAAGTTCCAGATGTTGTAGCTGCCGGTCAGATGCGTTTCCACCGTCTCCTCCCCGATGCGGATAGTGAGATACGGGTTCATCGAAACGATGCTGCTTTCCGCCTCTTTCCCGTAAAAGACCACTTTGTCGTACGTCAGGTTCTCGCGCAGGATGGCATCCGTCTCGTTCACGAAGAGCGTGCCGTTATTGGCAATAACGTGCTGATACAGTGCTTTTTTTGTCTTGATGATGTTCTCCTTTGAACCGAAACCTTCGATATGGGCCACCCCGATGTTGGTGATGAGCCCGAAGGTAGGTTCGGCAATCCTGCAGAGTGCGTCAATCTCGCCCGGATGGTTTGCGCCCATCTCCACGATGGCCATCTCGTCCGTCGGTTTGATGGTGAGCAGCGTAAGCGGCACTCCGATGTGGTTGTTGAGATTGCCCTTCGTGCAAGTGGTTTTGTAACTACTTGACAGAACAGCGTTTATCAGCTCTTTCGTGGTTGTTTTGCCGTTCGTGCCTGTGATGCCGATGATGGGCATCTTCAGTTGCCGGCGGTGATAATTCGCTAATTGCTGCAGCGTTGCCAGCGCGTCATCTACGACCGTGGCGCGTGGATTGCCCGACAGTTCACGGTTCTCGGTGATGACGTATTTCGCGCCCTGTTCCAGCACTTCCGCCGCGAACTTGTTTCCGTCGAAGTTGGCACCCTTCAGGCATACGAAGAGGCAGCCTGGGGTGAGGTTGCGGCTGTCGGTGCAGACGCATGAGGATTGTTGATATTTTTCGTATAGGTTTTCCATTATTACGTAGGTTTTGGTCTTTTTCAAGCCCCACACTGCGCTTCGCTTGTGTGGGGTTAATTGCACTGCGTGCGTTTTGCCTCTCCGAGGCTGCTCAAGGAAATATCATCGTTTATTCCCCAATTTCTCGGTACTTGATGCTCAGCAGATCCTGCTCATCGGCAATTTTGTCGATGACCTTCTTGAGGATGATGTCGAGTTCGCTGTCTTTGGTGTAGTCAGCGGGACCGATGTAGTCGGCGCGTTTCTGTTTGATGATTTCGATGCATCGATCGCGGGCGCTCACGGGGCGTTCGGGGGTGGCCACGGAGTTGGGGTTATAGACCGCGATGGTGGTGCCGCCGTAGAGGTTGACCATCTTCATGGCGGGCACGTCGGTCTCCCCGTCGCCGATGTAGATGAAATTGGAGAATGGTACGGCACGTTCATCTTCTGGCATTGACTTGTTAATCAGGGTGTTATCGTATGAGTTGTAGATGCCTTTGTTGATGCGGAACAGGAACTGCGTCTTGTTAGTGTAGTTTACCCCGAGGGCCGGCCAGCAGGCAATGCCGTTCTCATCATATTGGAATCCCGAAGCGTAAATTGTCTTGAAATATTTGGCGATGCGCGTCCCTTTCACGATTTCACGCAGCCCCGAGGAGATAATGAAATGCTCTAAATGGAGGTTTTGCGAGGCGGCGTAGGCGTTGATGCGGTCGAAATAGGTTTCCACCCCTTCGAAAAAGGTGATTTTCTCTCCGTATTTCACAAACGTGTTTTTCCGAATATCGAGGTTTTGCTCCTTGGCCTTGATCAGCATCAAGTGCATGTAAGCCAGCACTTCGTCCATGTCGTGCCGCTTGGCCATCTCGTTGGCCTGCTGCCAAAACTCCCCCTTGTCCATGTTGAGGTCGGGGATGAAGTTGTACTCCTGCATGTTGCCCGGCGCGAGCGTACCGTCGAAGTCGTAAGCGATAGCGACGTTTCTGTTCTCTGTAATCATTTTTATATCAATAAATTATAGTTCAATAGTGGTTTGATTCTTTCAAAGTGCAAATGTACATAATAATTAGAATGGTAGTTTCGGGTTTCAGGATTCAAGATTCAAGTTTCAGGTTTTCAAGCTAACTGCTAAAAATCGTATTTTTGCCGCATTTTAGGAGCAGCGGCGTTCTTGCTGCATAAAAAAACATATTTCAGATATGGTGAGACTCAGACTTTCGAATATCAGCGTGCCGGTGGAATCCGCGCGGAATGTTAAGAACTTCGTTTGCAAGCAGTTCAAGATCAGAACCGAGGATTTGGACGGTTTTCGGATTGTGCGGCAGTCGGTGGATGCGCGGAAGAAGAACCGTGTGCAGTACAATTTCCAGGTGGAGGTGACGCTGCCCGACAAGTACCGTTCTCTAATGGGGTCGCCGGGAGTCGGGGAGCCTGCGCCTGCGCCGGAGCTCACCTATCCGCAGTGGCCGCATGATCTCCAGCCAGTCGTAGTCGGTTTCGGACCAGCGGGCATGTTTGCTGCTCTCTATTTGGCCCGTTGCGGTGCCCGACCTATCGTCATCGAGCGTGGCGAGCGTATTGAGGATCGGCAACAGTCGGTGCAACGCTTCCTCCAGACCAAAGTGCTGAACCCTGAATCGAATGTCCAGTTCGGCGAAGGCGGGGCTGGCACCTTCTCCGACGGAAAGCTGAATACCAACGTCAATAGCGAATACAACCAATTCATCCTCAACGAGTTTTACAAGCACGGGGCTCCTGAGGAGGTGACCTACCAGCAGAATCCTCATGTCGGCACCGACTACCTCTCCAAGGTGGTGAAGAATATCCGCACGGAGATCGAGACCTTGGGCGGGGAGTTCCATTTCAATACCCTGTTCGACCGTTTCGAGAAGAGTGGCGAACGTCTAATGGTTCATTGTAAGAGCGGCAAAACGTTTACTACCAAACATTTGCTAATCGGATTGGGACATTCGGCCCGCGACACCATCCGCATGTTGCACGCCAACGGGCTGCTGATGGAGGCCAAAGGGTTCTCCATTGGGGTGCGCATGGAACATCTGCAGCGCGACATCAATCGGATGCAATATGGCCCGTCCGCTAACCTGCTGCCGCCGGCCTCCTACAAGGGGGTGGTGCATCTGCAGAACCGGGGTGTCTATACGTTCTGCATGTGTCCCGGCGGCACGGTGATGGCCTCCGCGAGTGAGGAAGGGACGATTGTCACGAACGGCATGAGCGAGCATAAGCGCGACAAGGCCAATGCCAACAGCGCCCTGTTAGTGAGCGTCACACCGGAGGATTTCCTGCAGGGTTCGGTGCTGGATGGCCTTGACTATCAGGCGAAATACGAACAGTTAGCGTTCCAGATGGCTGGTGACGGACGGGCACCTGGCAATCTCGTCGGGGAGTTCCTGAAGGGGCAGATTGCCGAACGTCACCGCAAGGTGGTGCCGTCCTACCCGCACGGTCTCTATTACGGCGACCTCTCCCGCTGTCTGCCCGACTACGCCGTGGGTGCGTTGCGCGAGGCATTGCCCTTGCTCGACCGGAAACTGCCCGGCATCGCGAATGTGGATACGGTGCTGACGGGCGTGGAAACGCGCTCCTCTTCGCCGGTGCGCATTCTCCGTAATGATGACCGAATGTCTTCAGTGACAGGGATTTACCCGATAGGAGAGGGGGCCGGTTACGCGGGTGGCATCATGAGTGCCGCCATTGACGGGCTGCGGACGGCCATTGCCATTTCGCATTGAAAACAAAACGGGCGAACCTTCAAGATTCGCCCGTTGTCATATATATAATATTGTATCCTTTTTATTTCACTAACTGTTTGAAGCGGTCGGAGTGGCGGTAGCGTTTGAACTCGGCGTCGCGTTTGGCCGTTTTCTTGTAGGAAGCATCCAGTTCGATGGCGGTAGTGAGGTTGCTGTAAACGCCCTCTTCAGCTTTCATTCTGGCGGAGAGGACAGCCTTCAGATAGGCGGTCTTGGCATCCACGTCGGTGATGCAGTCGAGGGTGGCCTTGGCAGCGTTGTAGTCCTTCTGGAGCAGTTGCACCAGCGCGGTGTTGTAGTCGCAGCTCTGGTTGCCCATCAGCTGGGCGGCTTTGGAGTAGTCGCCGTTGAGGATGCTGAGTGCACCGGTGTTGTAGTTCTGGTTCACGGGTTGCACGGAAGCGTTGGCGGAAGCCTCGAAGTTGGCCTGTGCGGCAGCAAGGTCTCCGCTCAGGTAGTCGGCAATGGCCATGTTGTTGAGGATGATGCCGTTGTTCGGAGAGAGGGCGGCGGCCTTCTGCAGATAGTCGAGGGCTTCTTCCAGGTCGGCCTGGTTGCCATTCTGGTAGTATTCGTTGAGCTTCATGGCACCGAGGTTGTTGTATGCGCGCCAGTCGTTCTCCGTTTTCTTGTTGTTAATCAGGGATTTGTAGATGCTCTCCTTCACGGACATGTCGGTGGCCACGGAAGCGGCATACAGACGCTCGTTGACGGAGAAGTCGTTCGGGTTGGACTGCACCAGACGGATGAGCTCGGCGTCGGTGTAGGTGTCGTGCTTCTTGCAGACCATCTGGATTTCGGCGCGGCGCAGCGGCGGCAGGATGGCATCGGCGATCTCGGGATAGATGTCCGTCATCTCGCGGATCTTCTGCTCACGCATGTCGTTGTTGGCCTGAGAGCGCACCACGTTGAGAATCTGGTTCTTCTGGGCGATGTTCGATTTCTCGATAGCAGCCTCGAAACCGTCCCAGTCTTCACCTTTGGCGTTGTTCACATATTCGAACACCGGCTTCTGAAGGTCTTTCATCTTGATGTTGTTACGCTTGGCGTAGTCTTTCAGGTAAGCGTTGAACTTGTCGCCGAACCACTTCTTGCCGACTTGGAAACGACGCTCGGAAAGGCCCTGGTTGTTGGTTTCCTCACCCTCGGGGGAAGCCCAGCCGGAAATCACCACGCGGTCGATGATGAAATCGTTGTTCATGAAGTCGATGAACTCCTTGATGGAATCCTTGGCCGCTTGGGTCTTGTTGTTGGGGTTGCTCCAGTTCATGGTCGAACTGTTGAGGTCGAAGTAGAGGGTGGCGGTACGTCCGATGAACTCAGCCTTGTAGTTGTGGGGTGCGAGCAGGAACGCGGTACCGCTGCCGGCGTTGTCGGTCAGCCGCGGGTTGAGGTTGGCACGGGCGCTGGTATTGCTGATGCCCTCGCCGAGGTTGCGGTCGCCGAAATCGTGGTGTTTCTTCTTCAGATCAGCCTCTGCGCCGGTCACGATGTCGGCAGTCTCATACTTTTCGTCGAACTTGAAGGTGCCGGTCTGGGTGAAGGTGCCGCCGGTCTTGTAGGGGATGGTGATGCCGTCGCCCTTGGCCTTCTCGCCTTTCAGCTTGATGGTGGTGAACGGAGGCGTAACTTTCTCACCGTCAACAGACAGCGACGGCGTGAAGGTCATCGTGGCCTTCTTTTTCATGTATTTGGGCGGGATAGTTCCCTTGATGGTGTAGGCAACTTCACCGCCTTTGTTCTCCAGGTCGGGGTTGTCTAAGGTCACCGTCACTTCGGGGTACTTCTTGACCATCTTCCCGAGTCCGCAGCTGCTCATCAGGAGAACGACGGCCATAGCCATGCTTAATGCAACTAATTTTCTCATAGGTTATTAGGTTTTATATTTGATTTTTCAAAAACGGTGCAAAGATACGTTTTTTTTGATGACGGGAACTCTTTAAAACATATAGGGGCGAACAATTGCTCGCCCCCTAAAAAATCTTTCAAAACACATTATTTTCTCACAACCTTCTGTTGATATTCCCTCCCGTCCGCATCCTTCACGCGCAACACATACACGCTCGCGGGGAGGGATTTCACATTTAAGGTGGGGAGGTCAACCTAATAATCATCGGGCAAATCAATTCACATACTCATACCGATAATACGTCTCAATGGTATCCACAGTTGGAATAGTATCTCCATACGTAATGGTATAACGCTCGTATAATCCAAGCTGATGGGAAGAAAGAACAAAATCATTCCTGTCTAACTGATAGTTATATTCGAAACGATAATTATAACTGGTGCAATTAGCATATTTGTCATTTCGGTAACCAACGCATACGGAGGGTAAATTACGGCTGTATCCAGAAGTGAACGGCCAGTAATAGTTGGTGTAGTTGCAGCTGAAGAGCCTATACAGGGGGTTCTGGTAGTTCGTATATTGGTACGCATAATAATACTCATAATACTGGTCTTCCATGCGATACTCTTTCACATTTTCTCCGTCGTATGTGAGTGTGATGACACTTTTCTTGAACGACTTTGGAGAAGAGTTCCCTTCAAGGGTTTGGAAGATATTTTCGGCATCTGCAAGCGGGATTCCGGGCAGAATCAGTGGCAAGATCTGGCCCAACGGATCGCCGGAGGACTTGGAGGCCATCCCATAATCTTCGAAAACAATTTCCGAAATCTGCTGCCGGTCATTGTGCGAGAAGGTGTATTTTGCACAAGGACGCTGCGGAAGCTCCTCATTTCCAGTATCCTGAAAACCTTCTATATACGACAATAGTTTTCCGTCGTAATGGAAATGATAGTAACTCGTAATCGGATTCCATCCGTCGTCATCCGTACAGACAATCGTCTTCACCCGCCGGTTCTGGTATTCAAACGTGAAAGTGAATTCAAGGGTTTCCGCAGCATTACAGGTGATGGATTTCAGCTGATTGCCGTCCCACTCCCAGGTCAGTTCTCTCTCAGAAACCCATTCCAGACCCCATCCATCCCGTTTTTCGATGAATATTTTGGATAGCTTCTTGTCGGGTTTATAGATGCCGTCACCGTCTCTTTGGCATGCCGTGAAAGCTTCCGCGACCAACAAGGCAACCAAAGCCGCTGCAACTTGTTTTGTTGATTGTAAAAATCTGTGTTTTAATATCTTATCCATAATCATTGTCTTTTCAAGATTGTCTATTCATACTCATAGTAGTGCATGTTTGTAGAGGAATCCGAATATTCCGGAAACGCAAAATAACGAATGCATTGGTTCCGGGTGACTTTCACTGGGTATTGGTCCGCTATCTCGTACAAATATTCCATATCCACGTAGTAGTCGGCTGTAGGTTCTTCCAGTAAATGTTCCTCATAATGACAGGTTTTGACCAAATTTCGGCTATACAGACTGGAAGACTCGAAACCGGCGGATTGGAAAAGCTTGTAGGAAGGATTCTGGTAATCGGTATAAGTGAAGGTGTACGAATACTTGTAACGGTCATTCATAGTAACAAGGCATTCCGTCACATTTTCGTCGTTGTAAACGAATGACACGGAATACCTATCCCATACAAATTCGTCGCCTTTATTTCGGATGTCTGTTTTGGTGAGTTGGCGGGCCGCCACATCCGGAAGTCCAGGAACAGCGCATTGCAGAACCAGAGCGAAAACTTGCTCATCTTCCTTGTACCAACCTGTGTAATAAGTCACCTCATCATATCCAGAAATCAACCCCGCATCATTGTAGGAGAAATCATAATGCGCATAATGAAGGACATTCGGACTATGATCCAGCTTGTCCACATAAACATCCAAAGAATCAAGTTTTTTGCCATTCTTGTTGTAATGGAAAAGATAATACTTGTTATTTCCGCCCAATTGCGTGATGGAAACCAGTTGCTTGCCGTCGTAATGGAATCGCAATTCGTACATTCCGCCATAGTACGAAACAGACTGCAGCAGGTCGCCCTTCCAGGTCCACTCTTGTTCCAACTTTTTCCAGGAGTCGTTATCAACATAAATTTTCGAGATTCTCTTTCCGGGGGAATAGACGCCCTCCTTCTCGCAGGAGGCGGCGAGCAGCAACATGACGATGGCACATAAGGCCAATGGGATGTGTTTTTTCATA
>CAJOKR010000003.1 GCA_905235135.1 uncultured Bacteroidales bacterium | reverse complement strand
CCAATGCCGCCTTAACCCACTATTTGCAACAGAACGGCCGCATTCCATCGACGGGAGATTTCTCATTCCTGCAGGGCGAAGCTATGGGACGGCCTTCGGAGGTCGCCACGCGAATCAGTGGAGACGGTGTAATCTATGTCGGTGGCACTGCGACCATCGTGGCGAAAGGAGAGTTGATGGTGTGAAAAACTGTTACCGCCGTGAGGGGGTTGTGACTTTTGCGACGGTGTTTGTTTTGTCTAGATTGTAAAAAACGTAAATCAAAAAAATCCCACTGTGTGACATATTAAAATTTTTAGTAATTTTGCACCCGTATTTCCGAATTTCGTATGAAAATCGGGAATATGATTCGGAAATTACTAAAATATGTATAAGAGAATCTTTGATATTGAAAACCAGATTGATGAAGGGATGTTCCTGTTTGGTGCCCGTCAGGTGGGGAAATCGACGCTTCTTCAGGAGCGGTTTCCCGATGCCGTCTATTACGACTTGCTCATCGCCAACGTGAGGAAAGCATTCAAACGCAACCCCGACTCTTTCCGTCAGGCACTGCTTGACAAACCGGCCGGGACGCTGGTCATTGTAGATGAAATACAGAAAGTTCCTGAACTGCTCGACAGCGTGCATTGGCTGATGACCAACAAGGGGCTTTGGTTCATTCTCAGCGGTTCGAGTGTACGTAAACTGAAGCGTTCCGGAGCCAATATGCTTGGCGGCAGAGCCATTCCAAGGACACTGTTTCCTTTGGTTTGGAAAGAAGTGCCCGATTATCAGATAGACAAAGCGGTTCAAAATGGGATGATTCCCCGCCACTACCTTGTTGATGATGCCACCGACCGTTTGGAGGCTTACGTGGAAGTCTATCTCAGGGAAGAGATTCGCGACGAGGCTGCCGTTCAGGATGTCGAAGCTTTCGAGCAATTCATGGAGGCCGCTGCCATTTCCGATGGCGAAATGATCAACTATTCAAATATCGCGAGCGACTGCGGCGTTTCTGCAAAGACCGTCAAAACCTATTATCAAATTCTGAAAGACACCTTGATGGGTTACGAGATACCGGCATATACAAAGGCAATCAAGCGTAAAGTGGTGCAAGCACCAAAATTCTACTATTTCGATGTGGGATTGGCGAACTACCTGATGGGGCGACACCATCTGAGACGAGGCTCCGACGACTACGGCCACGCCTTCGAGCATCTTGTCATGCAAGAAATCATCGCATATCGCGGATACTATCGCAGGCGCGAGAAGATTTCCTACTGGCACACCTACAACCATCAGGAGGTGGATGCCATCATAGGCGACGCCAAGGTAGCCATTGAAATCAAATCCAGTGAGGAGGTGAAGACTCGGCACAAAGCTGGACTCAAGGCATTCAAGGATGAGCATCCCGACTGTCGGCTGATTCTGGTCTCCCTCGATCCTATCACGAGACCTTCCGGAGACATAGAGCTCATTTATGTGACCGATTTCTTCAAGATGCTCTGGGACGGCGAAATTTTCTGATTAAATGTGCAATGGGAAGATGAATTGCTTATGTTGTAAAAAAAATGCTCGAACTCGGAAGGACATCCGCAAGCAGATCGGCAAGAGTTTCGGCGACAGGGTGCATGTGACGTTTTGCGAAAGAAATTGATTCGAATAAAACACGCAATCACAAATATGAAACGTTTATCTCTTTGGCTACCTATACGTTCTATAGCATTCCTACTGGTGTTCGTTGCATGTGCAGGAATACTCGGTAAGGACCTCAGCGAAATAGGTTGCTGGTGGTCGGTCATCGCAGTGATACTGAACTTCCTGACCATCGGTTTGCTGGTCTTTTTCGCAAAGCGCAACGGACAATCCTTTTGGCAACTGATCAACTATCAGAAAGGCAAGACTACATGGAAACAGATAGTGGGAGTCACTTTGCTGGTGCTGGTAGTCGGCATGTCTGGCATGTATCTGGCTGGTTTCCTATGTTATAACAATTTCTTGTATGCACCGCCCGTGATGATAGCACCAATACCCAAAGTGCTCGCCATCATCAATGTGGTGCTATTGCCGGTCACCACCACTTTTGCGGAAGACGGTCTGTATCTCGGATGTGGCGTGAACCAGATCAAGAACAAACACGCAGCCATCATCGTTCCGGCCTTCTATTATGCCCTGCAGCATTGTTTCATTCCGACTTTGTTGGACGGCAAATACATCGTTTACCGCTTTATCTCCTTCCTGCCGCTGACGCTGATTCTCTGTTGGTATTATTACCGCAAGCGCAATCCGTTGCCCATCATGATCGGTCACGCGCTGATCGATTTGGCAACTGCCGCACAGATCGTGGCGACATCTTTTGTCCCGGGACTGTATCAAACTATGTGTGGGCAATAACGACTGATCGCAGCAAGGGTTTTCGTGACCTTTTGCTAGCGGTTTATGTTTTCGCGAAAAGAGTATCTTTGCCGAATAAAAATTCCTAACGATGAAAAAGCTCTATCTCTTACTGTTGCTGACGGTTTCCTCTTTATCGGATGCGGTCGCGAGCCCATTCCCGAGCCCGTTCCGGAACCGCCAATAACACCTACTGACACGACGGGCACAACGCCGTCAAGCGTGGAGTCTTTCGAGGCGCGTCTGCTGCATACGGCTGAGGGTGACCTGCCCTATCGGATGGGGTATTTCAATCCCGACTGCCTGACTGGAAAGCCTGCACTCGTTTTGTATATGCATAGTGCCAATGGTCGGGGTTCCGACAACATTTCGCAATTACGGCAGCAAAAAGCGGTTGATTCGATTTACAACTATTTGGTGGCACGCCGCTGGCCAGCACTCCCTTGTATTGCACCATCGGCAGTGAGGAAGAGGAATGGCGGATTAACAACCTGCAGTCGCTGACGAACCATATCCAGCAGAACGGCGGCGAGGTGATGTTCGACATCCTCCCTGACCTCAACCACCCGCAAACCTGCGAGCAGTCATTCACGGCGGAGAGGATTGGGTGGGTGTTCGGACATGAGAGACGATGAGTCAGATTGTTGTGCCGATTATTATGTGTACGAAAGACTAACTCTCATCATCTTCTTCGGAATGCTTCGGGGTGTCTTTCCGTTTATTGATGTTTCGGAAGTGGTTGGGTGTAATGCCCATCTCCTTCTTGAAAGCAGCATGAAAGACCTGGCGGTTGTTGTAACCGCAAAGTTCACCCACCACCTCCATTTTCTCTTGGAAATACTGCGGATCGGATAGTAGTCTTACAGCTTCCTTGATGCGGTAGCTGTTCAGCAGTGAAGCGAAATTCTGGTTCAGATGTGTGTTGATGACGTGCGAAAGGGTCGTTCTGTTGGTAGCGAGCCGTTTTGCCAAGTCTTGTATGCTGAGTGTAGGATCAAGATACACCTTTTCCTCTTCCAACAACACCTGTAACTTTTCCAACATCTGGCATTCCTGTGCATCACGGACACTATCCGTGTCGAACTTGACAATTTCCACCAGAACATCTTCCTTCTCTTTTTGGCAAAGGTTCTTCTGCATTAGTTTGTGGTATGCCCAGCGACTATGAACAAACAATACTATAAAGGCGATATTGGAAGCCGCCAATACGGAAATGATGATGATAGCTGTCAAATTCATGGTGCAAAAATAGAAAAATCATCTGATATTTGCTGTCATAATTCGTATATGACACTAATTTTGCCAAATTCCGACACACTTTTTTACAAATTTTGACATCTGTTCGCAAATAAGAAGCTATTTTTGCCGCCAGTTTTGTCGGTGTAAATTTTGCATATGAAAAGATTGCTACCTTTTTATTCAACCCTCATTTTGATGTTAATCGCTATCTTCACCAACGGACAGGATACTATTCCGCCGGAAAAGTCACGCAAGTCGCAGGAAGTACTGGAACAGATTCAGAAGTATTTAAGGATAGGAGGATGGATTGACGCGCAATATTCTTACGAATATTATGATGCTGATAATCAGAGTAGTGTGTTTATGATTCGACGCGCCCGCTTCGACCTGAAAGGAAGCCCGTCAAAATGGGTGAACTACCGTCTGCAAGTCGATTTTGCCCCCAATCCCCGACTGATTGACGCTTTCGTGAAGGTCAACTTCTGCAAACAGGTACAGCTACAAGTCGGCCAGTTCAAGATTCCGTTCTCGTTGGAGAACAAGCTTTCACCTTTGGATTTGGAATTAACAGAGAATGCACAGGTAATCAGTGCGTTGTCGGGTTATAAGGATGTGACGGGCATCAGTTCCTACGCCAACGGTCGTGAGATTGGCGCGATGCTCACGGGCACGCTGGCTTCTGCGGAAGTCCACGGTGAACGTATCCCCATCCTCAAATACGGAGTCGGCATTTTCGGCGGCAACGGCATCAACATCAAAACCGATAACCTTGCCAAAGATCTTTCCGCCCGGGTGGAGTTTTGTCCTTTTGTTAAAGGGTTGGATATTTCAGCCTCAGGTTACTGGGGAAAATATGACATGCAACATGACGGGATTGCAACACACATGAACGGGGCGCGCATCCGCTATGCAGGAGGTCTGCAATACACTGATGAACAATGGGTTGTACGTAGCGAATGTCTATGGGGTAGAACTGATTTCGCCGCCTTGGCCCCCTCCACCGACGATTACATCCGTGTGCCCATGCATACGCAGGGGTTCTACGTGACTGTCGGCTACTGGTTCCGTTTCGGTTGGGGCAGAAACAGCAAGATACAGCAGAAACTGCGTCCCATGCTCCGGTTCGACTATTATGAAAAGGATATGGCTGCTAACGCCCCATCCATCTATTACGCCACCGGCGTGGAGTGGTGGCCGGAGAAGCACATCCGCGTACAACTGGCTTACACCCTCAAACAATATCCTCATAACCAACCTTTTGGACATAATCTGACAACGATGGTGAGCGCCGTGTTTTAATTAAGAATGTAGAATTAAAATTAGAATTATGAAGAAACTGAATTTCACCATTTTATTATTAACAGTTTTAGGCATGCTGATGATGTCGTCCTGTGGCGGAAAAAAGAGCAACACGCAGACAGGCGGTGACTTAGAAGGAAGTATAACCATCTCCGGGGCGTTCGCACTTTATCCGTTGGCGGTGAAATGGGCCGAGGAGTTCCAAGCCCTGCATCCGAACGTGCACATCGACCTTTCTGCAGGCGGTGCCGGCAAGGGCATGACCGATGTGCTGGCCGATGTGGTCGATCTCGGCATGGTCTCCCGCGAGGTTTATCCGCCAGAATTGGAGAAAGGAGCCCTTCCTTTCGCATCAGCCAAAGATGCCGTGGTTATCACAATCAACGCCGACAACCCACTGGCCAGCAAGCTAATGAAACATGGTATTTCGCAGGAGGCCGCCACCAAAATCTGGATTACCGGCGAATATACCACCTGGGGACAAGTGCTGGGCACCAACGACAAGACTCCGATCCACGTCTATACCCGCTCCGACGCGTGTGGTGCAGCGGAGACCTTTGCTCTCTGGATGGGGAAAAAACAGGAGGATCTGTTGGGCACCGCCGTCTTCGGGGATCCTGGACTGGCCTCTGCCATCCAGGCCGACAAGCTGGGCATCGGGCTGAACAACATCGGCTACGCGTACGATGAAAAGTCGCGTAAACCTAACCAAGGACTGTTCGTCTGCCCGATAGACCGCAACAATGACGGCAACATTTCTCCCGACGAGTACTTTTACGACACCAAAGATGACTTCATCGCGGCGGTGGCTGAGGACAAGTACCCGTCCCCACCAGCCCGCGACCTGTATCTTGTCAGTCACGGCATTCCGAAGAACCCGGTCGTCATTGCATTCTTGGAATATGTTCTCACCGACGGGCAGAAACAGAATGTGCCGGTGGGGTATATCAGCCTGAACGAGGAAAAGCTGCGGGCAGGTCTGGAAAAATTGCATCACAAATAATCTCTCACGTAGAGACGCATCATGGTACGTCTCTACAAAACCGACAATATGCAGAAAACACGCATTATCAAAGACAAAACCGCGCAAGCTGTCATGTTTGCCCTCACCCTCATCTCCATCCTCATGGTGGTGGTGATGTTCGTGGGGCTATATCTGAAATCGGCACCGGTGTTGGAGGAGCGCTCGCTATGGAGGCTGCTGACCTCCTCGGAATGGCGGCCCATGAAGGGGGAGTTCGGCTTCCTGCCTTTCATCGCAAGTACGCTGTGGGTGACATTTGTCGCCATCCTCATTGCGCTGCCCATCTCGCTGCTCACAGCGGTTTTCCTCACCGAATATGCCAAATCCTATGTTAAGAAATTCGTTTTCCCAGCCTTGGATATACTGGCCGCTCTCCCTTCTGTCATTTATGGTGTATGGGGTGTGCTGGTCATTGTGCCTTGGATTTCAAAGCACGTGGCGCCGTATTTTATGGATTTCTCAACGGGCTACACCGTCTTGGCTGCCGGTATCGTGCTGGGAGTCATGGTAATACCGATATTAGTAAGCCTGTTCATCGAAGTGTTCTCCTCCGTCTCCATGGAGTTGCGCGAGAGTTCTTTGGCCTTGGGTGCGACACGCTGGCAAACCACTAAGAAAGTACTCTTCCGACGGACCTATCCGGGCATCATCGCCGCCACAGTACTGGCAATTTCGCGCGCCATGGGCGAGACTATTGCGGTGCTGATGGTCTGCGGATGCGTCATCGGTATTCCGAACAACTTCCTCGACCCCTGTTACCCGATTCCCGCCCTCATCGCCAACAATTACGGCGAAATGCTCTCCATGCCCATGTACGAGGCCGCCCTTATGTTCGCCGCCCTCATCCTTTTCTTCGTCGTCCTCGTCTTCAACCTCATCTCCCGCATCGTACTCTACCGGTTAGAGAAACGACTCGGAAGTTAACGGAGGACGTAATAGTTCCAAATTTCAAGTCTCAATATCAAAATGAAAGTATCAACAATAAAGAAACTACGGGAATCCATCGCCAAAGCCTTCATGTGGATAGCGATGCTCATTGTGTTCGGCTTTGTCATCAGTGTCATCTGGACAGTTTTCTCCAAAGGGATGAAGGCCATGAGTTGGGACATGATTAGCAAGCTGCCAGGCGGAGGCTTTTACATCGGGAAGGAGGGCGGTTTCCTGAACGCCATCGTCGGGTCGCTTTACATTGTGGGGGCCTCAACAGTATTGGGGCTGATTATCTCCATTCCTGTGGTCTTCTTCCTCAATGTGTATCTGAAGAGGGATTCTAAGCTGGCATACACCGCCCGGATGGCTTTCGATGTGCTGTTCGGGGTGCCTTCCATCGTCTATGGGGCCTTCGGCTTCACCATCATGATCTATTTCGGATTACGAACATCGCTGTTGGGTGGAATTATCGTCATCACACTGCTCATTATCCCCATCTTCATCCGCACGATGGACGAGGCCACGCGCAACTTTCCCGGCGACATTTTGGATGCCAGTTTTTCGCTCGGGGCCACGCGCTGGGAGACCTTGCGGGTGGTGCTCCGCCAAATCGCGCCCGGCATCGCCACCGCCACCCTGCTCTCCATCGGTCGCGCCATCGGTGACGCTGCCAGCGTGATGTTCACCGCCGGCTACACCGACAGCATCCCGACATCCTTGTCGCAGCCCGCTGCTACATTGCCCCTCGCCGTCTTCTTCCAACTCCAAAGCCCTATCCCTGAGGTCGTGGATCGCGCTTATGCCGCCGCCCTCGTCCTTACCGTCATCGTCCTGATTCTCAGTATCTCCAGCCGATTCATTACCAATCGTTTCTCAAAAAATAAAATCTAAAAAACTATTTCCTTGAGCAGCCCCGATAGGGGCAAGAGCTCGGTAAAAAAAATAGATACAATGATAGAGGTCAAAGAATTAAACGTCCATATCAAAGGCAATCACATTTTGAAGAATGTGAATGTCACATTGCCGGAAAAGCAGATCACCTGCATCATCGGGCCGTCAGGATGCGGGAAATCCACCCTGTTGCGCACGCTCAACCGCCTGATAGATACCACGGAAGGGGTGAAGTTAGAGGGCAAAGTGCTCGTGAACGGACAGGATATCCTCAGCAGCGATGCCGATGTCACCGATTTGCGCCGCAAGATTGGGTTGGTGAGCCAGCGTCCGTGTCCACTGCCCATGTCCATTTTCGACAATGTGGCCTACGGCTGTCGCATCAACAAGATGTTCAACAAGCGCCGCCAGCTGGTCTATCAGGTGCAGAAAAACCTTAAAGCCGTGGGACTGTATGACGAAATTCGAGGACGTATCCGCACCCCAGCGGCGCGGCTTTCCATCGGACAGCAGCAGCGGCTCTGTCTGGCGCGATCATTGGCAGTGGAGCCCGACTACATCCTCGCTGATGAAGCCACGAGCGCCCTCGACCCCATCTCCGCCAAAACCGTGGAAGACCTCTTCGTGTCGCTTAAGGAACAGTATTCCATCATCATGGTCACCCATACCCTAAGACAAGCCCTCCGCATCGCCGACCACGTGGTCTTCATGTACCTCGGCGAAATCATCGAACAAGGTCCCGCCGAACAGGTTTTCCACAATCCCAAAGAGGAACTAACCCAAAAATACCTTGCCGGCGCATTCAGTTAAAAACAAATAAAATGTACAAATTAACCCATCTAAAAGAATTGGAATCGGAGTCCATCTACGTACTGCGGGAGGTGGCGGCGCAGTTTGAGAAGCCCGCCATCCTATTTTCCGGCGGCAAGGATTCCATTGTGGTCACCTATCTGGCATACAAAGCGTTCTATCCCGCCAAGATACCATTCCCGTTGCTGCACATCGACACGGGGCACAATTTTCAGGAGACCCTCGACTACCGCGACGCGCTCGTGGAAAAGTTAGGGGCACAGCTGGTTGTCGGTTCCGTACAGGAGAGCATCGACAAAGGGCGTGTGAAAGAGGAGAAGGGGTACAATGCAAGTCGCAACCGCCTGCAGACCACCACGTTGTTAGACACCATCGAGGAATACAAGTTCGATGCCTGCATTGGTGGGGCGCGGCGCGACGAGGAGAAAGCCCGAGCCAAGGAGCGCTTCTTCTCCCACCGCGACGAGTTCGGCCAGTGGAACCCAAAGAACCAGCGTCCTGAATTGTGGAACATCTTCAACGGGCGCAAGAACATGGGCGAGCATTTCCGCGTGTTCCCCATCAGCAACTGGACGGAAATGGATGTCTGGCAGTACATCTACCAGGAGAACATCCCGCTGCCGTCGCTCTACTTCACCCATGAACGTCGCTGCTTTCTCCGCGATGGGCAATGGCTGGCCGCCGAACCGTGCATGACGCTGAAGCCCACAGAGGAGGTGGTCACCCGCCGTGTGCGCTGTCGCACCATCGGCGACATCACTTGCACCGGACTCACCATCTCCGAGGCCAACAACTTGGAGGACATCATCCGCGAAATCGCAGCCACCCGTGTTACCGAACGCGGCGGCCGCGCCGACGACAAACGCAGCGAAACTGCGATGGAAGACCGGAAAAAGGAAGGATATTTCTAAATGTAGAATGCAGAATTATGAATTATGAATAATTCCTTAAGCAGCCCCGATAGGGGCAAGAGCTCGGTAGTAAAGCAAGTAACCACACACAAACGGAGCGCAATGTGGGGATGAACCAACAAATCACAAAAAACAACGATTATGTCAGGATATTTAGATATGGAGCTGCTGCGCTTTACGACGGCGGGCAGCGTGGACGACGGTAAAAGCACGCTGATAGGTAGGCTTTTATATGATAGTAAGTCGATATTTGAGGACCAGTTGGAGGCGGTGGAGCAGGCCTCCCGCAACCGTGGCAACGAGGAGGTGAACCTTGCGCTGCTCACCGACGGACTGCGCGCCGAACGCGAGCAAGGCATCACCATAGATGTGGCCTACCGCTACTTCGCCACCCCGAAGCGCAAGTTCATCATCGCCGACACCCCCGGTCACATCCAATACACCCGCAATATGGTGACGGGCGCTTCAACCGCCGACCTCGCCATCATCCTCATTGATGCCCGAAATGGAGTGGTGGAGCAGACCGTGCGCCACTCCTGTATCGCCTCGCTGCTCGGCATCCCTTATATCACCGTGTGTGTCAACAAGATGGACTTGGTGGATTTCTCCGAACAGGTCTTTGCGGAAATACGCGCGAACTACGAGGAGATGGCCCGTAAATTGGGCATCCGCGCCACCTTGCATTTCATCCCCATCTCAGCCAAGTACGGCGACAACGTGGTGGAGAAATCGGCCAATATGCCGTGGTTTTCGGGCGGGCCGCTGATGCAGTGGTTAGAGAAGGTCTCCATCGAACATAAGATGGGCTACGACAGCCAACCTTTCCGTTTCCCCGTGCAGTACGTCATCCGGCCCATCTCCGACAAATTCCCGGACTATCGTGCCTACGCGGGACGAATGTCGGGCGGGGTGTTGCGCAAAGGCGACCGTGTGCGTGTGCTTCCCTCGGGATTGGAAAGCGCTGTGAAGGCCATCATGCAGACTGACAAGGAGCTGGATACAGCTCATACACCAGAATCCGTCTCCGTGCTGTTAGAGGACGACATTGACATTAGTCGCGGCGACATGCTCGTAGGCACTGAAGGTCCGCAGCCGACCGTCACGCAAGTGCTCAAGATGCACTGTTGCTGGTTCAACGAAGCGGAGATGCAACTGCGCAAACGTTACCTTATCCGAACCGCCGTGCAAGAGACCATCGGAATGGTACAAAGCGTTGACTACAGGTTGGATATCAACACGTTGGAGAAGATTGAAGGCGTTTCATCGCTGAAGATGAACGACATCGCCGCCATCACGGTAAAGTGCGCCAACCCGTTGGTGGTGGACAACTATGCCGACAACCGCACCACCGGATCAGTCATTTTCATTGATCCTGATAGCTTTGAGACGGTGGGAGCCGGAATGGTTCAATTATGAATTAAGAATTAAAAATTAAGAATGATGAATGTCTTGGATAATATTGATGAATTTAATAAACGTTTCAAAGATGCCACACCAGAGAAGGTGTTGCGGTATTTTTTGGATGAGTTTGGTGACAGGATTGCATTGTCGTCCAGTTTGAGCATTGAGGATCAGACCTTGACAGACATCTTGTTGAAAATCAACCCAAAAGCGAGGATTTTCACGTTAGACACAGGGCGGCTTTTTCCGGAGACGTACCAGTTGATTGACAAAACTAACCTGCACTACGGCATAAAGATGGAGGTTTTCTGTCCGCAGACGGAGAGTTTGCAGCGTTTTGTGCGCAACGAGGGCATCAACCCTTTCTACGAGAGCATCGAGAAACGGCACGCTTGCTGTCAGGTGCGCAAGTTGGAGCCGTTAGGTCGTGCGTTCCAGACGCTGGATGCCTGGATTTGCGGATTGCGTCGTGAACAGTCCGTGACCCGCGCCGACATGAAGAAAATCGAATGGGATGAGAATCATCATGTATTGAAAATCAACCCGCTGATTGACTGGACGGAAGAACAGGTGTGGGAGTACATCAAGGCCAACCATGTGCCTTATAACGCGCTTCACGACAAGGGTTATCCGAGTATCGGTTGCGAGCCGTGTACGCGGGCAGTGAAACCCGGCGAGGACATCCGCGCCGGTCGCTGGTGGTGGGAGTCGCCAGAGCATAGGGAGTGCGGTCTGCATCAAAAGCAATAGAAGAAAACTACAGTGTGTGACTACACCTTCATCGAGGCGCACGACCTCAGCAGTAAGACCCTCAACGTGTTCGCCACCAGCGGAGGCAGTACGGTCGATGGTTCCTACAACGACCTCAAGAAAGCCTACCCGCAGTACAAATGGGGAGAAAGACGATTAATGAATTAAGGATGGGCTGGATTGAATGCTATGAGAAGTCTTCGCTCAAAGGCCACCTTTTCTGCGGTGGTGTTGGCGGCCCGAAAGAGATTGAGGGCAATAACAAGTTGCAAGAGGCTTACGAACTAGGCAAGCAAGTGTGATTGACGTTTTTGAGGAATGAGACTGTATCACCGCCGCAAGGGTTTCTTGACCTTTGCGGCGGTTTTCGTTTGCAGAAAAAAGTGTATTTTTGCGGAGAATAAATCTAATTGAAATATGGACCGACGAGACTTTTTGAAAAAGACGGCAATGGCCGCCGCTGCCACGGTTGTGGCCGCATCACCTTTGGCTGCCGGCGAGAACTTTATGAACAACTTAACAGATAAGAAAATGAAAGTACTGCTGATTAACGGAAGTCCGAGAGCCAACGGCAACACCTCCCTCGCTCTCGGGGAGATTGCGAAACAACTTGACAAACACGGTGTAGAGACCGAGCTGGTACAAATCGGCGACAAACCCCTGCATTGCTGCGTTGCCTGCGGCTATTGCCGGAGTAACAAGCACTGTGTCTTCACCGACGACCTTTGCAACGAGGTCATTGACAAATTGGCTGCCGCAGACGCGCTCATAGTCGGCACCCCGACTTACTACGGCCAGCCCAACGGTGGTGTGCTGTCACTGATGCAGCGGGTCTTCTACGCCAACGGTGCGGCCGCACAAAACAAACCCGCCGCAGGGGTGGCAGTATGCCGTCGCGGTGGAGCCACAGCGGCCCTCTCCAGCTTGAACATGATGTTCCAGCTCCTCAACATGCCGCTGATTACCTCGCAATACTGGAACATCGTCTATGGTCGCGACAAAGGAGAGGCCGCGCTCGACACCGAGGGCATGCAGACCATGCGCACCCTGGCCGACAACATGTCGTGGATGCTGCGGAAGATACACACCGGTGGAAACCCCGACTACCCCCAGCGCGAAAGCGAATGGCAGGGAATGAACTTTATTCGGTGATAATGAAACTGAAGAAGCGGAAAATCAAGTATGCGGCAATATCACGAAAGAATACAAACAATGAATATCCGTTTAGAACAGACGAAAGATTATCGTGAGGTGGAGAAGCTTACACGCGAAGCATTCTGGAATGTCTATCGGCCAGGATGTGCAGAGCATTACGTGCTCAATCAGTATAGGACGAATCCCGACTTCATCCCAGAACTTGACTTTGTGATGGAAGAAAGTGACAAAATCATTGGCCACATCATGTTTTCCAAGGCAGAACTCTTGCTTGAGGATGGTAGCAGAAAAGCATCGTGGACTTTCGGCCCCATTAGTATTCATCCCGATTACAAGCGCAAGGGATACGGTCTGAATCTGTTGCAGTATGCGTTGGAAAAGGCCCGCGAGTTGGGTGTCGGCTTCCTTTGCATGGAGGGCAACATCGAGTTCTACAAGCACGCAGGATTCGACCTCGCCAGCAAACTGAACATTCACTATCACGCCGAGCCGAAGGATGCCGAAGTGCCTTACTTCCTCGCGCAGGAACTTGTCCCAGGCTGGCTGAAATCGAATGGCATTAACGAGGCCACTTACTGCCCGCCCAAGGGCTATTTTGTGGCTGACGAGAATCCAGAGGCTTTCGAGGCTTACGAAGCATCCTTTCCTAAGAAAGAAAAGTTGCATTTGCCAGGACAATTAGTATAGATGACTGCTATGGAATACATCAGAGTAACAAGGCCCGACCCCAACGAGGCGTTTCCTAACCCGAACCTTCAAAGACTTTGCTTCATCAAGAATGTGGTGAAGAATCCCCGTATCATCATTGGGAACTACACCTATTATGATGACGTGGACGGTGCGGACCAGTTTGAGAAGCACGTCACGCATTTCTACGACTTTATCGGTGACAAACTAATCATCGGGAAGTTCTGCGCCATTGCCAAAGGTATTGAGTTCGTGATGAACGGAGCCAACCACAGGATGGACTGCGTTACGACTTATCCATTCTACATTATGGGTGGTGACTGGGGAAGTGCCATTGCGCCAGTCAAAGATGAGTTGCCGCTAAAGGGTGATACTGTTGTCGGCAATGATGTTTGGATAGGTCAGAACGTAACCGTGATGCCGGGTGTCCATATCGGTGACGGAGCCATCATCGGCGCGAACTCTGTCGTAGCGAAAGATATTCCTCCTTATTCTATCGCTGTTGGGAATCCCTGTCGTGTCGTCAGGAAACGCTTCGATGACGAACTGATAGAATTGTTGCTTGAATTCAGATGGTGGGACAAAAGCATCGAGGAAATAGAAAGCCTCATGCCGATATTGTCTTGTAGCGACTTGGAAAAGGTAAAGATGGAAATAAGGGCAAGACTATGATAATTCTGTGAAAGCCGGAGAGCAAGCGACTTTGATTGATGAGAGCTTTTCCCGTCCTACCTCGGACCGGTGAAAGAGCTATTGAAGCTCTATGCCGACAGTACTGACCGACAACATGCCTATTTGTTTGGCGCCTCGATGGGCGGTAGTGGCGTGTGGCGGATGTTGAACGAGTGTCCCAATACCTTTGCCGCTGCATTCGTCGCATCGGGAATGTATCGGAATTTTGACCCTAAAACGGTTGCCAAAACTCCGCTGTACGTCACCTTGGGCGGCGCTGAAGATGCCAAACCGTTGTCAGATTTTCCGGCGATAGTGAACGTGGTTAGGAATGCAGGCGGCGAGGTGATGTTCGACATCATCCCCGGCCTCAACCACCCCCAAACCTGCGAGCAGTCGTTCACGGCGGAGCGGATTGGGTGGGTGTTCGGACATGAGAGGCAATGAGTGTTTCCGTTTGCGGAGTTCTCGAAATAATTATTTTCAACAAACTGCAACCTTTTGTTTTTTTTTGTATCATACCAATAGACAAAGATAGTATCTTTGCCGCGCCGTCTTTTCCAGATTCTGTTTAACGGACCTTGCAGGATCTGGAAGTATGACGTGAGAATGATAAAAATGAAGGTCCGCTAAAAAAAGGCTATGGACATTAGAGAGAATGCCGTTAAGGTTTACAGGGATACCGCTTTGGCGTGGATTTGCGTCATTTTTCTCGTCTCTATGCTGACCTTGGTTATATACCTCGTGTTCACAAGTAATCTCTCCACATGGGGCTATGTCGTGTTTGGTGCTGCCTTTATCGCGATTGTATCCTATTTCTTTGACATCAGGAAAAACCGAAACACCATCGTGGTCTATCCCGAATCTTTGCAGATTGAACACGCACAGAGAATGAAAAACGATTTCGAGGGGGAAGATGTCGGGACGGTCGAAATCGAATGGTCGGAAATAAAAGAGTTTTCAAGAGAAGATACCCGATTCGAAATTTATAATTGTTATAAAATTGAACTGCAAAATGGGAAGAGCTACCGCTTTACCGTCCTTGAACCGGCCGAGTTTTTTTTGAAACGGCAGTTGAAGAAATATCATAAGCAATACAAATAGACTATGAGCAGACTAACCAAGGTCTTAGCGCAGCTATTGCTTTAAACATTTCGAAATAAAGCGTATCTTTGCAGTCGTAAAAGCCCTATAAATGAACATCGAGCAAGTACGAGACTACACCCTGTCCCTCTACGGTGTGACCGAAGACCAACCGTTTGGCGATGACATCCTCACCTTCCGACTGGAAGGAAAGATATTCGTATGCCTTTGGCTGGGTGGTGGCAAGCATGACATGAAGGACTCTTCAGAACCCAGACTGGCACTGAAGTTGTCACCAGAAAGGAATATTGAGTTACGGGAACAATTCTCTGCCGTAACGCCAGCCTGGCATTGGAATAAGAAGCATTGGAGCGACGTGTATTACGAGCAGTTGGAAGATACTTTGGTTCAGGAATGGATCAAGGAGTCGTATCTGCTTGTAGCCTCGAAACTTTCGAAAGCAATGCGGCAGAAGTATATTAAGGGAGCATAAAAAGAGTATCGGCAATGAAACTAAAAAAACGGAAATTCAAGTATTCGGTCATATTCTTTCTTTGCTGGTTTGCCTTTTTAGTCTTACTGGTGGATGGCATTCTGAAATTTCAGACATTGGTTGACTATTTCGGGTCGTACGCATTGGTAGAAATTGCGTTAGTGCTATTGGTCATCCTACCCACTTTGGCCGTTTACAAATTCACGAAAGAATAAAGTCATAAATTCCTAAAGCGTGTTGGGAACACGCCATTTTAGTAACCCCACACTCGCAGTGTGGGGTGATGGGCGCGATGCGACAGTAGCGTGCGGAAGGCACGCTACTACTCAATCGATTATAGTGGCGTATCTTCGATACGCTGGTCTCGCGGCAGTCGCTGTACCCCACACTGCGCTTCACTTCGTTACGCTGATGTGGGGTTACTGAAATATCGTGCCTTTGGCACGAAAGGGAAAATGGAACTGACCGCCACAAGGGTTTTGTACTCTTTGCGGCGTTTTCTGTTTTCCGCCTACTTAACAATATGCACAAAATTTTTATCAACCCATCATAAAATAAAGAAAAAATCATATTTTTACAACCGTAAACAACTGTTGAAGATGTTATATCGCACAACCTTCGGGCTTTAGTGCGCTGAATTTCTCCATTATCACTGTTTCTCCGTCTAAAGTGCATAGAATAATTGTATCTTTGCGGATTATAATTTGTTTTAGTTCCACTATGGCGAAAAAAGAGTGCCTGGTATAACTGTTCCTAATGTACACGCAGCTTATGACTGAATCATAAAAAACAACTTTTTTATAATTTTGACCCGAAAGAAAAATCCATTTTGTCAAATAATGCCATCCAACTGCCAATCAGAAACTGCATTTTTGTGTGCATTTTTGCAAAGTACTTTTCCAGTAGGATACGGGAAGAGGTATTAGATTGATAATAAAAAAGTTAAAAAAACTTATGAGAAAAAAAACTACTCTATTGGCGGCTTTCATCATAGCCGCGATTTTCGCAATGGCCCAACCGCCGAGTGACAACACTCCCACTTACCCCCAGGGTGCCACCTACACGCTAAGCAATGGCTCTACGGTGACCAAGACCGGGGAGAGCCTCTCGTCCTCGACCCAGTACTACAACGTGGTGCAGGTCTCTAACGGCACTCTGAACCTGAACAACTGCACGTTCAGCAAGACCGGCGACGGTTCGTCGGGCGACAACAGCAGTTTCTACGGCAACAACTCGACGATTTACGCCGGGGCCGCCAGCAGCACAAACTACCAGAGTACCACGGCGGGCAGCGGTGCCGTGATCAACATCACTGGCGGCACGATTACCTCTAATTCGCAGGGCGCGAACGCGGTGTTCGCCACCAACGGCGCTACCATCAACGTGGACGGCATCACCATCGTCAACAACAGCAGCGTGTCGCGTGGGCTGCACTGCACCTATGGCGGCACTATTATAGCCACAGACGTTGACATCACCACCAACAGCGAGACATCCAGCACCATCGCCACCGACCGCTTCGACGGCCACCGTGACTGTCAATGCCGGCGGTGTTTGGGTGCTGACGGGCAACTCCTACGTGGACAATTTGGTGAACAACGGCACGATTGTCACCAGCGGTTACACATTAAGTTACGGGACTCTTAGCGGCAGCGGTACCATAACAGAGACAGTGGGATTGCCCGAATATCAACATACACAGGACAACAAGAAAACCGACATCTACACCATCGATGGCAAAAATCTGGGCAAAGAGCTGCCTGCCGGCTTCCGGGGTATTTACATCCAAAACGGGAAGAAGATATACAAAGAAAATTAAAAAAGTTGATTCATTCATATTCGCCGCCAGAATGCTTTTTGCACTGGCGGTTTTTTTTTGTTTTTCCGTGCTCAAAATAATTCCTTGATGACAGGCATCATGGTGTGTCCCTCGTATTTATTCCCTTCGTGGATGCAGTAAGCTAAAGGGTAGCCGTTCAGACTCACCAGCAACCCAAGTATAATTTGCGGTTTTTTGTGCCTGCCCTCCTTCGAGAAGCCCGTCTTGCGCAAATCGTCTTCCTTGTCAGCTTCGAAGTATAGGGTAGTCACATCATAGAACATCACCCCGATGTGACCGCCCAACAGCTCTCTGGTAGTATGGCGCACGCTGATATCCTGAACCTTCTCCTGTTGTGAGTGGTTCAGCTTGTCCAAATAGCGGTATATCTTCGACAAATCCATATCCTCATCAAAGTGGTTCATTAGGTACTCCACTGTCGCAGCCTTGCTCGATGGGCACGACAAGCGAGCTATGACTAACTTTCTATATACATCATCCTCTATTTTGTCAAAATCTATCCTATTAAATATGCGGTCTAAAATGAGGCTATCCCCGTTAACAAGGAAGTTCTCTATATTGGCAAGAAACTGCTCCCTGTCTTCCTTCTCCCTTCTCTTACCATCGGTTTCGGCGAACATGTCCGCCATGCCAGATTCACGTCTTATCCATTCATCTCCTTTATAATTTGTTAGCAAAAATACTCAAATAAAAGCATCGGGACACCCATTTTGGGTGCCTCGACAAAAGTATTCTACTCATCACAAGCAAATTATAAATTTAAAGATTTTTTTTGTAACGAAGTCAGGAAAAGTCACCTATACCACCGATATGGCGGCCTGTCTCGTGAGCGTCACCTCAAGTTGGTGAAACTGCTAAAGACGCATGTGAATACATGTAAATAAAGCCCTTTTAACCGCTTTGCCAAGGTCTTCTTTCCGCCTCACCCTAACACCACGTCCATCACCATCATCATAACGAAGCCAATGGCAAAACCGATGGTGGAGAGGTTGGTATGGGTGCCCTGGGCGGTTTCGGGGATGAGTTCCTCTACCACCACGTACATCATGGCACCAGCGGCAAAGGCCAGCAGGTAGGGAAGCGCCACGCCGAGCACGCCCACGGCCATGCCCTCGGGCAGGTTGTGGATGGTCACCGCAAGCGCTATCATCGCCGTACGCGAGAGCTTCGACTTCAGTCCCGAAAGCCGCTTAAGCCTGGAGCCATTTATAGCGGGCCAGGGAATGGATGGGCAAAAACGGAATCAGAATGGGGGTTTTCTTGACGTAGGCCTGGTATTCGGGGTCGTTGCCATAGACCTCGTTCTGGCGCAGCTCCAACCGACGGGCGCCGCTGAACATCACATAGACGATGCCTATGTAGCCGATGGCGACAATAAGCCACTGCCACCACACAAGGCCGGCGCCGATGCCGCTGAACACCACGCCTGTCCAGATGACTACCTCGCCGAGGTAGTTGGGACAGCGCACAATGCGGTAGAGACCGGTGCTGACAAACCGCTTGGGGTCGCGCTTCTTGGCGGTGGACTTCTGCGCGTCGCTGAGGGCTTCGAGCAGGATGCCGCAGAACACCACGGCGGCACCGATCCAGGCCCAAGTCTCGCTGACAGCAGTGCCCCGCTCCGCATTGGAAAGGCGGAACGCCACGGGACTCACCTGCGCCACATACAGTACGGCACAGAAAAGCCACACCATAATAATCACACTCACAGGCTTTTTCTGCTGCAACGACGGGTCATAGAGAATTTTGCGATAGGCCGCCGCCTTGCGTTCGCGCAAGAAAAGATAGGTACCGAGCCGCACTCCGAAGACAAACAGCAGAACCAGGAGCGCGATTGACGGCACACTGAGGCTGCCGTGGTACATCACGCCCATAGTCACCGCCAAAGCCGCCACACCATAGCCGTAGCCGAGGCTGAAGAAATAGATGAAATACTTCCAACCCACGGCCGAAACCGCGAGCGAAACCGCCAAAAGAATGAGTAAATCTACCATATTGTTCTATTTTTATGTTTTTCCGTTCCGACAACGATGACTGAAAGTGTTTATTGCTTGAGGGGAGAAAGGTCTAATGCCATTCTCCCTTTTCGACAAAAACAAGACTGCAAAGGTACGATTTTTTGGAGTATGAGCAATAGGGGGAAAGTTTTGGGGTTTATTTTGGACGAGCGGCGCAGCTGTGGAGACATCATCATTTGTCTGCGTGTATCCGTAATTTGTGTACATTTGCAGTTTCAATTGCAAATAAAACAGAAAACTTGAGGTTTGGGTGTGGTTTTTTCCATCCTTGATAGCCAAAAGGGAAAATAGTTCTACGAGATGAAACAGAAAGAGCAAAAAGAGCGGAAAGAACGGAAAGAACGCGATTTCGAGCGGTTAGTGGAAGAGCATCGGCAGACCATCTACTCGGTGTGCTACCTCTTCGCCGACGACCTGACCCAGGAGGTGCTGATTCGCCTCTGGCAGGGCATCGGCAGCTTCGAGGGGCGCAGCTCGGCCAAGACCTGGGTCTATCGCGTGGCGCTGAACACCTGCGCGACCATCGACAAGCGCCATCGCCGCCGTCCCGACTGCATGCCGTTGAAAGTGGACACTGATCTCTTCGCCGCAGAGGAGGACTGTCCCGCCGCCGGCCGTCTGCACAAGCGCATCGCGAAACTGCATCCTTTTGACCGGGCGCTGATCCTGCTCTGACTCGAAGACCTTTCCTACGACGAGATTGCCGCCATCCTCGGCATCTCGGTGAGCAATGTCAGCGTGCGTTTAGTACGCATATGCGAGAAACTGAAATCTTTCAACGATTAAACCCCAAGACTGTTATTGAACAATACGAAGAATTGAAAAACGAGCTTCAACATGACCTGCAAGACCTTCAGTAGCACGTGGAGCATCACAGCTCCTTCCAGAGCGATGTGTGGCGACGGGCAGTGAAACGCCACAGCCGGCAACTTTACCGGAAGAACCTGTTTTCCGCCATTTTTTTAGTGGTCTTGATAACGGTTTCTACTGTTGGTGTTGTTTTCCCGTGGTGGCTCCTGGTTCCCATTGACTTGTTCCTTGGATTCATTGTAGTGGAAGGCCTCATCGCCGCAAATCATCTCCGGAAGACCGATGCGCAAAGCCGCGAGGGACTTCTGTCGCTGCGAGAAAGTATACAAAACGACGCCACTTACTCGAAGCGCAAACGCACCCTAATTCTAATTGTGGGTTCAATAATATTGCTGGCCATATTCATCTACACCTTTTTTGATGATCGTGACATGTTTGTCTCTTCACTTTTCTATTGTTTTGTCGGCTCTCTCGTCGCGTGGTGGAATACCCGGCGGATAAAGAAACAATATGACGAGTTCGGCGAGGAGATCGACGAGTTGCTGAAAGAATAAAAAATGTATCTTCGCAGCCAAAATATAATTCAAGAAAAATGAAAAAACATTTCCTCCTGTTGACCTGCCTGTTGACCTGCCTGTTGGCCGTTGGCCCATTGTGTGCACAGCCGCTCTTCGAAGGGGTGGCCACCTACCGCGTGAGCATGAACGGAATGTCGGCGCAGAACTACACCGTCTATTACCGCGGCAAGGACCAACTGACCGACATGCCGCAGAGCAAGATGCGAATACTATATCTCTCTGAGGAGAAGAAAATGTACACCATTATGAGCATGTTTGGCAAGCCCATCGTAAGCAGCGTCGACTTCGATACCGACATCATGCTTGCCATGCCGTTTGACGACACGTTATCCACGGAAGACATTGGCGGCCACCACTGCCTCCGCCTCGAGATCGAAAGTGACAACGACATGATGGCCGGAAAGGTTACCGTATGGCTCGACACTTCCTACCACACCCCATCGGAATATGGCCGTGGTCTGCCCGTCCGCAAAGTGACACACATGCAGATGAACGGCCGCTCGATAGAGTCTGTCAGCGAATTGGTGTCAGTGGTTCCGGGAAAGGTGGACGACGCGCTGTTTGTCGTGCCTTCGGAAGGAGCCGTCTCGTTGAGCGTGGATGATGAGGGCAACCCCGTAATCAGCGGCGACACAACGGGGATGTACGCGCCTGTGCACACCAAAGGCATCAAAGCGGTGGATTCTGTCGGATTCCGCAAGGCGGTGGCCAAAGGGAAGGTGGTCTGCATGATGACGGCCACTTGGTGCGGTCCTTGTCGCCTGATGTACCCGAGACTTGAGAACGTTGCCAAGAGACTCGGCAAGGGGTATCGTTTCATCAAGTTCGACATCGACCAAAGCCACGCCCTCGCCCGCGAGTTCGACGCAATGACCATCCCCGTGGTCATCCTCTTTGAGAACGGACGGGAAGTGCGCCGCATCACCTCTGCGGCCTATTCCGAGGAGGACATCTACAAGTTTATCGTCGGGGAAAAGTAAACAGGAGTCCCCAAAACGGCTACCGCCTACTTGTTCCCTTGCAGGATAGTGGCGATGGCGTAACACTCGTTTTCCGACGGACCCGAGACGCAGCAGGCACCTCCCGCAATTTCGCACATGATCTGCGGGGCACTCAGCAGCCGGTCGGTGCCGAGCATCATCGCGATCCGCTTGTGGACATTCGCAGCCGTGAACTTCTGCCACAGATCCGCCGTTTTCATGTCGAACTGCATCAATACTTCGCACCCACCTGTGTAGTCGCTTTTCTCGACAGAGACCTTTTTGACGTGCGTGCCGTCAATGACAGGGTTCCCCGAAGCATCGCCGTAACACAAATTGAACTGGTACAGATCCTCCTCTGGCGCGGACATCAGAACCCAGCAGGGGATGAGTTGGCTGCCTTCGGGCGAGACCGGCATTTTGCCCGTCCGCAGGGCATTCATGAACGCGGCAGTGTCGGAAGACGGCATCCGCAGACCGTTTTGGTTGTCCCAGGCGATTTGCTTTTCCTCAGGCAAACGTTCCATCGTCTCGTTGACCAACGAGCTGTACAAATTATCGGAATAGCTTAACAGATACCAGATTCCGAAATCCTTGGCGGTGTAATGTTGCCCGAAAACTTGGTCGGGATCGACATTGTTCTGGACGGCTTTGGTTTGATGGCAACCTGTAAAGAGGATTATTCCGGTCAGGAGACAAAAACAGATTTTTTTCATATTGATTTGGTTATTAGGTTTGTATTTTTTTGGCTTTTGGCAGTTGGCTAAAGGCTAATAGCCAATAGCTAAAAGCCATCTCCGACATATCGTTAATCTAAAAGTTCGTCGTATATTTTCAGGTTTTCCTTCAGTTCGCGGATCAGTCGCAGCTCGTAAACCGCGTATGCAATGCAGACGGCGTAAAACAGCGCGGACAAAAGAATCTGCAGAGGAGTAAGATATTGGAGATCCGTAAAATGGAATGGCTTGCGATAGAAGATATAGGCGAAAACGGGGAAGCTTGCGGCAAGGCAAAGAGGCAGGACGAGGCTGAATCCCCATATTGTAGAGCGTTTCAGCGCCAGATGCCAGCGGTCGGCGAAGCGCATCGCTTCGAGGGTGGGTGAGTTCAGCGGGTCGTGCTTCCAAAAACGGGCCACCCAAACCGCGTACCACACCACGCTGGAGATGAACAAAACGTTGAATATCAGGTAGGGCACGGCCAAGTTCCAGCTGGCGAAGCACATCCCTGCCTTCGAGAGCACGAAGACTTCCACCAAGATGCCCAGAACCACGGCACTGAGGTTTTCAATCAGGAAGCGGCGGTGGGTCGAAGTGATGCTCCGGTGCAAAAGCCGCCGCACGGACTCCTGCTGCACGTGCTCGATGCGCTGCAGACGCTCGTCCTGCCGCTGCCAAAGCGCTTCTATCTGTTCAAATGTCTTTTCCATTGCTTTCGGTGTTTAATATGACTAACTTCTGTTTGATACGTTCCACCCGTTTCCGCGCGGCGGCTTCGCTGATGCCTACAATCTCGGCTATCTGAGCGTACGGAATCTTGTCCAGGTACAGCAGGATGAGCGACTTGTCGGCTTTGCCTAAGAGGTCGATCAGGCGGTAGAGGCTTTCGGCGAGTTCCTCGTGTTTGAGATCGGCGAGTGTGGCGACCATCTCGTCGGTGAGCAGCACGAAAGAGGGGGTGCGGCTCCGTTTGCGCAGTTGGGCGACAGCGGTGTTCAACGCCACGCGATAGACCCAGGTGTTCTCCTTGCTCTCGTGCCGGAAGTTCGGCCACGCCTGCCAGAGGTTGCACACGATGTCCTGGTACATGTCGCGCACGTTGTCGGGCTGCCGGTCGGTGTAGAACAGGCACACCTTGAACAGTGTTCGCTCGCACCGCGCCAGCATCTCCATGAATTCCGATTCTCGTTGATCTCTCATATCGGGTCGTTTTGCCATATTAGTTGCAAAATTATCAAAAATGTGACGCGAGAAATTTTTCGATGTGGGGAAAAAATCATGTCGATGATTCCTCTTCCGGAGAAATTTGTATTTTTGCACATTAAAATAGCTAAAAGTGTATTGTCAATACACAAAAAGATACTGTTTGATGCTTTATAGTGACCACAAAAGACCATAAAGGCTTCCTGCTGCTGCACCTCTCCGTGTTCATCGCGGGGTTCACCGGGGTGCTGGGGCGGCTCATCGAGCTGGACCCCGTGGTGCTCGTTTTGCACCGGATGACGTGGGCGGCCGCCCTGATGGCATTGTTCCTGCTCCTCCGAAAAGAGATGCGGCACTTCCGTTTCAAGGATGTGGCGCGGATGGGCGGCGTGGGCGTGCTGCTGTGCCTGCACTGGATCTTCTTCTACGCCAGCATCAAGGCGTCGAACGTCTCCATCGGGGTGGTCTGCTTCTCCTTGGTCGGGTTCTTCACCGCGCTTCTCGAGCCCATCATCAACCGGCACCGCTTCTCCGTGCGCGAGTTCCTGTTCAGCATTCTCACGGTATGCGGCGTCTATCTCATTTTCCAGTTCGACACCCGATACCGTTTGGGCATTGCCCTCGGAATTGTCTCCTCGGCCTTGTACGCCCTATTCGCCATCGCCAACCAGCACGTCGGCAAGGACTACGAAGCCAAGAATATGCTCTTTTGGGAGATGGTCGGCGGCATCGTTGTCCTCAGCGTCATCCTGCCGGTTTACAACGCCATCCTGCCGGTCGGGAAGTTCCTTCCGACGGGTATGGACTACCCCTACATGGCCTTTATGGTGGTGGTTTGCACCATCGGGCTGTGTTTGCTGCAAATCATTGTCCTGCAAAAGATTGACGCTTTCACGGTCAACCTCACCTACAATCTGGAGCCCGTTTATAGCATCATCCTCGCGATGTTGATTTTCCAGGAATACCACGAGTTGAACTTCTCGTTTGTCCTCGGCATCGCGCTCATCATCGTCTCGGTGGTGCTGCAGACGTGGTCGAAGGTCAGGGTGAAGAATCCGGCGTGAGGGAGTGACTCATCCCCGTCAGGGGATGCATCTCTGTAGAAAAAATGGTTGCACATGTGCGGTTTCAAATCTCCGTAGGAAATTCATTTTCAACGGGTTGTCAGAATATTGTTGTGCCCGATATGCAACCCCATACGGGGTTGTGGGGGATGCCGCATCGCCAACGGCTACAGACAGGGAACCCCTAATGGGGTTCAGTTTTTAGATAATGCGAAATTCTTCTGCCTTTTCTTGCCCGAGCCCAACGGGTAGTGATACTGACGCAGGTGAGGAGCCCTCGCCGAGAATCGGCTCAAACCATTGCGGAAAAAAGTACTTTTGCCGTCATTATGAAAAAGACCGTCACCATCACCGGCGCCACCTCTGGAATAGGGCTTGAAACCACCCTGCTTCTGGCGGGCAAGGGCTATTGCATTCTCGCCGTAGGCCACAGCACCGCCAATTGTGAAAAAGCCGACCGGGATATCAGGTTCGGCATACCTGATGCCGATATCTCTTGGTTCGATGGAGACTTGATGCAGCAGCGGGAGGTCGTTCGCGTGGCCGGTGAGATAAAAAAACGGCTGAATGAGAACGGCACCGAATCGTTGTACGCACTCATCAATAATGCCGGATGCGCCCGAAGCCGGTATATGACCACCGAAGATGGCTATGAGCAGCAATTTGCCTTAAATCATCTTGCCGGATTTCGGCTTACCTATGAACTGCTGCCTTATCTTCTGAAGGAAGGAGGGCGCGTAATCATGACAAGCAGCGAATCCCACAAGAATATGAAAGTCCGTTGGAATGATGTGATGATGAAAAAGCACTACAACCCGCTTCTCGCCTACAAACAGTCAAAACTTTGCAACATGCTTTTCGCCCTGGGATTGAGTGACCGCTACGGGGCCAAGGGGCTACATGCATACGGTGTGGATCCAGGCCTTGTGAACACGGACATCGGAAACAAAACAACAGGAATCGTGGATTTTGTGTGGAAATTCCGCAAACGCTTCGGAGTGCATCCATCCGTCTCCGCACAGGACTATCTGTACCTGTGCGAGCAATGTGAGCCGCCGGCCGGTTTGTATTTTCATCGTGGCAAGTCAAAAAAGTACAATAAGCAGGTGACGACGGAAAATGCCACACGGCTGTTTAAGCTAAGCGAGCAGCTTTGCAACATTCGCTACGAATAGAAGGAAAGTCGCCGACTGCGTTGAACGTTCAAAACGAAAAATTTCGTACTTTTGCCGCCGTTTTTGAGCCTTGGTAAAGGCGAGGGGTAGCCCTATAATATTCCACTGATTATTAACAAATTATAGGACTGCTTTATGGAAAAGACAAAACTCCGTTCCTACATCTACAACGCTGTGATCATCCTGCTTCTGATAGCGGGAATTGTTTACGTGGTGCTTCAATTCACCCATTTCGGGCACGTGGAATACACCGACAACGCCCGCGTGTGCCAGTACATCGCTCCGCAGAACACCCGCGTGCAAGGGTTCATCCGCGAAATCCGCTTCGAGGCATACCAGCACGTGAACGAGGGCGACACGCTCGTCATCCTGGAGGACAGCGAGTACAAACTCCGTCTCGCGCAAGCCCGCAGCGACCTCGCCCGTGCCGAGCAGCAGAGCAAGCAGGCGGGCTCGTCCGTGCTCAGCGCCGCGAGCAACGTCAACGCCACGCAGTCGCTGCGTGAGGAGGCCCGCGTGAATATGGAGAACCTCCAGCGCGACGACTATCGCTACGAACAGTTGCTGCACACCGGCGGGGTTTCTCAGCACCAGTACGACCAGACCCATACTGCCTACCTCGCCGCCAAAGCCCGCTACGAGCAGATCTGTCACACCATCGATATGCAACAGAATGTGGCCGACGAGCAGGGCTACGGTCGTTCCGCCTCCGAAGCGGCGGTGAAACTGGCGCAGGCCGCCGTCGAGCTGGCCGAGCTTAACCTGTCATACTGCTACATCATCGCCACCCACTCGGGTGTGGTCGGCGCGCGCGACATCAACGTCGGCGAGCTGGTCAATCCGGGGCAGACGCTCGTCAGCATCGTCGATGAGAACCAGAAATGGGTGGAGGCCAACTACCGCGAAAGCCAGCTGCCTCATATCAAAGACGGTGCAGAGGTCAGCATCGTGGTGGATGCCATTCCCGACCACCAGTACAAAGGTCGCGTGGAGCGTCTCTCCGACGCCACCGGCAGCGCCTTTTCGCTGCTACCCGTCGATAACGCCACCGGCAACTTCGTCAAGGTGGAGCAACGGCTCACTGTCCGCATCGCCCTCGACGAGAACAGCGCTGAGAATCTGAAAAAGCTCAAGGCGGGCTACAGTGTGGAGTGCGAGGTGAAATACTAACTATCTATGCAACAGTCGTCTCACCCTTTCATGATGCCCATGTTCCGGGCATTCGTGCCGCGGCGCATCCAGCCGTGGATTTACCTCGTGCAGGTGATGTGCATCCAGTTCTCCGGCGGGGTCTATCTCGGTGCGTTGGAGGCGGTGCGCGGCACCACCAACCTGATGATCGAAGACCTGCTGATGCTGCTCTACACCGGTTTGGCTGGCATGGCGGTCTGGTTCCCGATGCTCTTCCGGATGAAGTTCCGCTTCACCAACCAGCAGCTGCTCTGCGGCGCAGCGGCGGTAATCGGCATCTGCAACTTCATCACGATGAGCACCACCAATATGGCCATCCTTCTGCCCGTCTGTTTCATCGCGGGCATCGCAAAGATACAGGGTACTTTCGAGTGTATGAGCAATATCCAGCTGTGGATCACGCCGCCGCGCGACTTCGGGGTCTTCTTCCCCGTGCTGCACATCGTCCTGCTCACCGCCATCACAGGTAGCGCGTGGCTCGCGGCGGTGGTCGCCTTCCACCTCCCCTGGCAGATGATGCACGTGCTCACCATCGGCACGATGTGCTTCGTCATCCTCGTGCAACTCACCCTTTGCAAGCCCTTCTGCCCGATGCCGCAACGGATGCCACTCAAGGGCATCGACATCACCACCGGGCTGCTGATGAGCGTGCTGATGCTGATGGTCAGCTACTTCCTCGTCTATGGCGACTACCTGATGTGGTTCCGGTCACTGCGCCTGCGCTGGATTGTCGCCCTCGCGCTCATCCTGCTGGCGTTCATCCTCTATCGCCTCAAGACAGTGGATAAGCCGTACATCTCGTTGGAGATCTTCCGTTATAAGAACGTGGTGGCCATCTTGTTGGTCACCGTGGTGGCGGAATTGCTGCTCGGCGCGGAGCACACGTTGGAGGAGATTTACTGGAGCGAGGTACGCGGATTGGAGGAGCACACCAAGACGGGACTGTGTCTGTGGTCGTTGCCGGGCGTGTATGCCGGCGTCGTAATCACCCTCTTCTGGCTCGGGCACAGGAAGTGGAAAGTGTGGAAGTTGTTCGCCATCGGCTTCGGCTGCATCACGATATATGCGATACGGATGTACTTCCTGATGGACCTCAACGTGCCGATCACGGCCTACCGGTGGGCGTTGGTGTTCCGGGGGTGCGCCTACGCGGTGCTGGCGGTGTCACTGATGTGGTCGCTCCACGAGTCGGTGCACGAGCTGGAACACTTCTTCATGGCACTGTTCATCTTCAATGTCATCCACATGTACCTTGCCGGTGCCTCGGGCTACGGACTCTACACCTCGCTGTTCCAGCATTTTATGGCCGACAACATGTCGCGATACGGCTCGTACCTGACGTTGACGGGTGTGGACATGCAGCAGTTCGACATGAACGGGTTCATGAACGGCTACTACCTCCATTCGATGATGTCGGTGACGCTGAAGGGGCAGATTATATGGGCGGCGGGTTTTATGACGACGGCGTTCCTGCTGTTGGACATTCCGCAGGTGCGCACGGGCATCGAGAAGGTGCCCTACTGGCCGGTGTATGGCATCAAGATGCTGGCACGGATGGGAACGAGAACGAGGATTCCAAAATAATGCGTATCTTTGCACCGAATAAACGCTTTATAAAAAAACAAATGGACAAAAACGAACTCTTGACAGCCATGTCGGACAGTTATGCGAAACTGAATGAGCAAATCGGCAAAATGACGGATGACACCACCGATATGGCGGCCTACTTTAGCAGCGTCACCACAAGTCCATACGGACAAGCGACGAAGTTGTTGAAGACACAACAGAAAAGTTTAAACAAAAAATGAATATGCTGCCTTGAAGTCGCCAATGCGGAAAACAACTATCTTATGCCTTAACAAATCCAAAATAAGGTAAAAATAAGAAATAAACATCATGTCAGAACTTTTGGAATTTGACGCAGTCATCCTGCAAAACGAAAACATGGACGCCGCTTACGTGGAGGTGCCGTTCGACATCAAGACGATGTTCGGCAAGGGTCGTCTCTCCGTCCATGTCACCTTCGATGGCGTGCCCTACGACGGCCAAATTGTAAAGATGGGGACACCATGCCATATCATCGGGATTCGGAAGGACATCCGCAAACAGATCGGCAAGAGTTTCGGCGACGGGGTGCATGTGACGTTCTGCGAACGAAAATGAAAAACACATGAGTGAATTGCCGCTGCAAGCGTTTTCGTGACCTTTGCGGCGGTATTTTGTTTTCCGCATAGTGGAAAAAACGTATTTTTGCGGCCATGAACAAATCACCAATCATAGGCGTTACGCCGCTATGGGATGCGGAGTGCAAGAGCGTTTGGATGCTGCCGGATTATTTGGATGGCATCATCGAAGCGGCACAAATGACAAACAGGCGTTTCGTCTGGGCTGTCCAATGGCACCCTGAATATATGTTCAACTGATTCGGATAGTTCGGCTATATTTTCTTGGTTTGTTGAGCATTGCATTTAATTATCTTCAACATATATGAAATACTTTATCGTTGATGCATTCACCGACCAGCCCTTTGGGGGCAATCCCGCAGGCGTGGTGCTTTTGGATGGGGACTCCTTCCCAAAGGAAGAACTCATGCTGCAGGTTGCAGCCGAATTAAGGTATTCGGAAACGGCTTTCGTGAGGCGACATTCCGATAGTGAATACACTGTGCGCTACTTCACGCCAAAGGCCGAGGTGGAGCTGTGCGGACACGCCACCATCGCCGCCTTTTCGTTGCTGTACCAGTTGCAGCTGGCGAAGGACGGATGCATTTGCCACACGTTGGCAGGCGACCTCCGTATTGAGGTAGGTGAAAAAGTGCTGATGCAGATGGCA
>CAJOKR010000002.1 GCA_905235135.1 uncultured Bacteroidales bacterium | reverse complement strand
GAATATGAAATTCATCGTATCAAGCGACCTGTTGTATCGCAATTTAAGTGCCATCAGCGGCGTGATGGGAACGAACAGCACAATGCCCATCTTAGACAATTTTTTAGTGACTATCGAAGGTAACCTGTTGAAACTCACGGCTTCAGACTTGGAGTCCACGATGACATCCGTAATTGAGTTGGACAATGTGGAGGGCGAAGGCTCCGTTGCGGTGCCTGCCAAGATTCTGCTTGAGACGCTGAAGCTCATGCCGGATATGCCGCTCGTGTTCGCCATTGACACCGAGGACAATATCGTGAAGTTCACCTCTGCCAACGGTGAGTACGGCGCTCCGTGCTTCCCGAGCGATGAGTACCCGACGGTAAAGCAGATTCAGGAGCCCCAGAGCTTCGAGATTCGTGCTGCGGTGCTGCAACGCGCTATCAGTAAGACGATTTTCGCTACCGGCAACGACGAGTTGCGTCCGAATATGATGGGGGTGCTTTGTGAGCTCTCTTCCGATTGTGTCACGTTCGTCGCTACGGATGCGCACAAGCTCGTGCGCTATCGCAACACCGAGGTTAAAACCGACGAGTTCACCTCCTTCATCCTGCCGAAGAAACCGCTTGCACACCTCAAGAATGTGCTGGCTAACCATACGGATGCGGTTCATATCGATTATTCGCAGACTACGCACCATATCCGTTTCGCTTTCGGCAATTTCGAACTCTATTCCTCTCTGAAGGAAGGGAAATATCCTAATTATGAGCAAGTTATACCGAAACAGAATCCTAACGTCCTGATTATCGGTCGTGACGAGTTCCTCAAGTCCATCCGCCGTTTGGGCATCTACTCCAGCCAGTCCACCTTCCAGGTGCGTCTGTCGCTTGGCGAGGGTGGCCTCAACATGACGGCTGAGGATATGGACTTCTCCTACAAGGGTGCGGAGAAGATTCAGTGCGAATATACTGGCGAGCCTTTGGAAATCGGTTTCAACTCCCGTTTCCTCCGCGAAATGGTTGAGAACCTCGATGCCGACACCATCCAGATGTCCTTCTCGAAACCTTCCCGCGCAGCGCTTGTTTCGCCTACGGTCCAGCACGATGAGAACGAAGACGTCCTGATGCTCATCATGCCGGTGACGTTGAATTATTAATAGAGACGTTATGCATAGCGTCTCTACAGAAATGTAGAGAATACCATAGAGACGTGTCATGGCACGTCTCTACCATTATAAAAAGGAAAACCGAGTTGTCGCGGCTGCAAGGCTGAGGAAAGTCCGGGCAACGTAGAGCACCATACTTCCTAACGGGAAGGCGCGCGTAAGCGTGACAGACAGTGCCACAGAAAGGATACCGCCCGCTTCAGCGGGTAAGGGTGAAAACGTGAGGTAAGAGCTCACGCCGCCGTCAGTGATGCCGGCGGGGGTAAACCTTATGGGTTGAAAGACCAAATAAACCGGGGCTTGAGGGCTGCTCGTCCGACCCGGAGGGTAGGTTGATAGAGGCTTGTGGTGACACAGGTCCGAGATAAATGACAACATAAAACAGAACCCGGCTTACGGGTTTTCCTTTTTTTTACCACTTGGGTTTGAAGGCATTCTCGATGTGGTTAATCTCCTGGCATTCCGGGCTGTTGACCACTGAAATGATGTCGAACCGGATTTCTTTGGTCACTTCCTTGAACTTCGCGTAACACATGGCGGCCCGAATGAGGTGCCGTTGCTTTGCCGTGTCCACGAACACTTCTGGTGTGCCGAAAACGACGCTTTTACGCGTTTTTACCTCCACGATGACCAGATAGTCATCATTCTCGGCGATGATGTCCACCTCCAAGTGCCCACACCGCCAATTCCGTTCCAGAATCCTGTAACCTTTTTGTAGTAAGAGATTTGCGGCCATGTCTTCGCCCGCAAACCCCTGCAGTTGTTTTTCCGTTTTCATTATTCTATTTTGTTTTAGTGAATATATTTGCGGCAAAGATACAATTTTTCTGCGAAATTTCATTTTGAAATTTAACTATTCAACCTTGAATAGTTAAATTTATTTTGTATCTTATTGAAAGCCAACGATTAAAAAAAAACACAAAACTATTGACAAACGCTTTTTGTTGTTGTATATTTGCCATGTAGGAATTAGTACTTAGCGTTTGGCATTTGGAGGGTGAAAGTGGCGTTGGAAATGAGAATCATGAACAAAATTGTAGAAACGATGAAAGAAGAATTTTTGCACTATGTGTGGCAGCACCGCCACTTTGACTTTTTGAAAGCGAAAACAACGGAAGGACTGGCAGTTAGTGTGGTCTTCCCCGGTTATCACAACCACGATGCGGGACCGGATTTCCTGCAGGCTGTGATCGTCATAGGGGATATGCGCTGGGTCGGCAGTGTGGAGATACATTGTCGCAGTTCCGATTGGTTGCGCCACCGTCACCAGTATGACGACAAGTACCATTCGGTGATCTTGCACGTGGTTTACGAGCACGATACGGAGATTCAACTGGCTGATAACGAGGTTGTCCCGACGTTGGAACTCAAAGGGTTGATTCCCCAGGAGATGTTCAACCGTTACGAGTCGCTGATGAGTGTCCCTGACATGCTATTATGTCGGCCTCATTTGGAGAATGTACCGTCTCTCGTGGTGCAGAATCAGCAATCCGAAGCCTTGATGGAACGGCTACTGCGTCGGCAACGGGGATTCCTGTCCTTGCTCGAAAGCTGTCAGCAGGATTGGAACGAGCTGATTTATAGGACGCTGGCTGTTGGGTTTGGGTGTAAGAAGAACGGAGCGGCGTTCGAGTTGTTGGCCCAGAGTTTACCGTACCGGATTGTCAGGGCGCACCAGTCGTCGAGGCTCCAGCTCTATGCGTTGCTGTTCGGGCAGTCGGGGCTGTTAGATGTTGGCGACCATGATGACTATACCGAGCGGTTGGGTTACGAGTACGACTATTTGCGCTACAAGTACCGGTTGGAGCCGATTGGGATGCATCAGTGGAACTGGTTGCGGTTGCGGCCTCAGAACTTCCCGACTTTGCGGATCGCGCAGTTCGCCCAGATGCTGTTCGAAACGGGAAATGCCCTTTCGGATAGGGTGTTGAAGGCGGGATTGCAGGGACTCTACAACTGGCTTTCCGTCACCCCCGATGACTACTGGCAGAACCATTACCAGTTTGGGAAAGAGAGTTCGTGTCACGCTTCGGGTATGGGTATGGCCATCACTAACTCGCTCATCATCAATGCGGTGGTGCCGATCCGTTTCGCTTATGCCCGTTTCTCCGGCGACGAGCCAATGCAGGAAGATGCCCTTGAGTTGTTGGAACATATCGAATATGAGGGGAACAAAACGACCCGTGTCTTTGAGGGAAGTCCGTTCCCGAACCGCAGTGCTTACGACTCGCAGGCGCAGATAGAGCTTTTCGACCAGTATTGTTCGAGGAAACGGTGCCTGCAATGCGCTGTCGGGGTGAAAATCGTGCGACCATAAAGTAGTAGAGCGACCATAAAAAAAGGGCCGCCAAAAATGACGGCCCAACATGGGGTATGAATGTTAAATCCTTGCGGTCTTATTCGTTGACTTGGGGATTGTTGGCGTTCATTGCTTGGTTGAACTGATCTTTGACGGCGTTGATGTTTTCGTTCAGCGCTTTTTCGAATTTGTTGACACCGATGACGGCGAAGATGTAGCCGAGACCGATGAGGACGAGGCCGAGACCGAACATCCAGGTGAGGGTGATACCGGAAGCATCCAGATGGTAGAGACCGAGGACACCCAGGACGGCGCCGGCGATACCGAGGATCAAGAGAACCCACCAGTATTGGAAACCGTACTTCTTGTAGTCAAAGCTTTGGACGATCAGCATGATGCCTTCAAACGTCACCCAAATGGCGAAGACGATGGGCAGTGTGAATGCCAAATCCACGGGGTTGCAGAGGAAGAAGATACCGATGAAGATCATCAGCAGGGCGGACAACATGCGGGTGCCGCTATTGGGCATGAACTTTTGCGTGCGCAGGGTAAACACGAAGCGTGAGATACCTGCGACGAGAGTGAAGCATCCGAGCAGCACCGCCATGGAGAAGAGGGTTGTAGGCGGGTTCACGAAACACATTACGCCGGTGGCGATGAGCAGGATGCCAGTAATGACTAACCAAATTTTAGTGCTTTTTTCCATAATGTTTGAACTTTTAATTTGAAATATTGTTAATTAAACCATTGATTCCCAAAAAGCATCGGCAAAAGTAAAAATTATTTTGATAGGTTGTTCGGATGCGGAAAATATTACAATTTTCCCATGAATTTCTCGCTGTCCACTACGAAACGCTCGTGCACGCCTTCCCCGATGAGGATTTCCCCTTCGTAGCATTTCACTTCGAAGACCAGACGGCGGCGATCGACTTCGGTGAGAACCGACTCGCAGCGGATGGTGGCGCCCACGGGACTGGCTTTCAGATGCTTGATGTTGACGGCGATGCCGACGGTAGTGTTGCCTTCGCCGATCTTGTCGCATACGGCCATAAGGCAGGTTTTCTCCATGAGGGCGATCATGGCGGGGGTTGCGAAAACTTCTAATGCGCCGGAACCATAGACGGCGGCGGTGTCTTTGTGCTCGACCACCAGTTGTTCGTGGTGGCGGCGACCGATTAGGTTGGTGTATTCCATATTGTTAAATTTAGTCATCCGATAATGTTTCCAAGAACGCCTTCAGATCCGCGATGTCGTTGGGGGTGAGATGGACACCTCCGTCGTTGACGTGGTGCATCAACGGGCTGATATAGGGGGAGTTCTGAACTTCGAGATTGTAGAATTCCAGCACCTCGTCGAGGGTTTGGAAACGGCCGTCGTGCATGTAGGGGGCGGATTTGGTGACGTTTCGCAGCGACGGGGCGCGGTAGGCTCCGCGGTCGTGCGGGTCGCCCGTGACGCTCGCACGTTCGTGCGCGTCCGTGGGTTGTGCGTCCAAACCGTTGTTGTAGAAGAGGTTGGTGGTGAACAGTGGGCTGCCCGCACTGCCGTGACAGTGGAAACAGTCGGCGCCCTCCTCGGTGGTGAAAAGCACGTATCCATGCAACTCTTGCGGGGTGAGCTGTTCTAACCCCTGCAGGTAACGGTCGAATTTGGAGTTGACGGCGATGAGCGAACGCACGTACTGCGCGATGGCCTTCTGGATGCGGTCCATCGTAATCTCCTCTGTGCCAAAAGCTTTCTTGAACAGCGACGGGTATTTGCTGTCGGCTTTGATGGCGACCACTGTGCGCGCTTCGGTACTGCACAGCTCATCGTCGGCGATGATGGCCATCCGCACGATGTCCTCGATGGTGCGCTGCTCCGCATTCGGGTTGTTGTTGGAAACCAGCCCGTTCCAGAGATAGCCCTCGTAGTTGAAAACGAGGTTCATGAGTGGCATGACGTTGTGGATGGTAGGTTTTCCGGTGGTGCGACCTCGTGGTTTCCCGTCGGGGAAACGAGGGTTGTCGGTGCCGAGGTCGTAGTTGCACTCTTGTCGGTGGCAGGTGGCGCACGACATCAGCGAATCGGGCTCCGTGCCGGTGTAGCCGCAGAGGTGTGGGTCGTGGAAGAGCATTTGCCCGAGCTCCACCCCCTCTACCGTCAGCGGATTGTCGGCAGGAATGTTCAGCACCGTCGGAAACCCTTTCGGAATCTGAAGTTCCAGCGGGGTAGGGGGTTCCACGCGTTCACGGCAGGCGACAAGAGCGAGGGATAAGGTGATGACAATGGCATATAAGATATTGCAAGGGTTATGTTTGAGATTCCGCCTGCTCCTATCGTCGCATGCGGAATGGTGCTTACCTTGAATTGAATGCACCATTTCGCCGCGACCGCAGTGAGCGAGCGGAATCTCCATCATATCACGTAATTGTAACATAATCGAAATTACATGTCATCGAACAACCCCAATTGCGTGCCTTCAGCCTCATTCTCGCTCGGGATGTCCGATTTGTCGGCGGAGATGGTGTCGAAGATGTCCTTGGCGATCTCCTCATCAACGGAGGTGACGGGTTCCACATCGTCGGGAAGATCATTCTCCTCGGGAGTCTCTTCGGGCTCGTCGTAGGGCAGCGGTTCGATGAATTTCACCGACTTGATGTCGTTGAAGCTGAGGCGTTTGCCCTTTGCGCGGGCGGTGGTCATCTCCACAAATTCGGCGCACGGGATGATCGTGACGGTGTCCTCCGTATCGGATTTCTTTGCGTGATAGACCACCTTGATTTGCGGCAGATAGTCGATGGAGTAGGCAATGAGCTTGGCGGTGCCGTCGGTGGGGTAGAAATCGACCTTCTTCATCAGCACATCGGGTTGGAATCGCTTGATAAAGAACTTTTTGTCCTTCTTCAGCTGATAGATGGCGGTGATGACCATCGTGGGTTTCCATTTACGGATAACATCGAGGTCGTCCTCGAAATGGAGCGTGGTCTCATAGCCTGTGATTCGGTAATTGCCAGATTTATAAACGGTTATGATTTTATCGTCCTCGTGGAAGGAGCCTACTAATTCGCCGCGGCCGTCGGTGTTGAGGCGCATGACGGCGGATTCGAAATAGACGTCAATGGCGCTGAGCGTGGAGACCCCCTTCTGTGCCAGCGTGATGCTGGAAACGGGATAGCGGGTGACGATATTGCCCATCGCGGCGCGGTTTTTTACTGCTAACTGCCCAAAGTCGAAGTCGAACTCCCGCTTTTTGAGTTTGGGTTTCGGTTTGAGTTTCACGCGCACCACCTCGGCCTCGCCATTGGGGTTCGACGTGAAATAGAGCACTTTGGCGTTGCTGTTGCCCTTCACGAGGTCGTATTTCTTGTCGCGGGTGACACCGCCCACGTTGAACCGTTTCGCATAGACGGGACCGTTCACGCCGGCGGAGTAGATCATGTTGTAGATTTGCCGCTCGTCGCCGCGCCGGAACACCTCCGCGTGGATGATGTGCTTGCCCACGAAGTGTTTGTCAGCTACCTTGCTGATTGAGCATTCACCGTTTTCGTGGAAAACGATGATGTCGTCAAGGTCGGAGCAGAGGCAGGCAAATTCCACGTCGTCGTCCTTTTTCAGGTTGGTGCCGATGAAGCCTTCCTTCTTGTTGACGAACAGCTTCTGGTTGGCTACGGCTACGGTCACCGCGCTGATGTTGTCGAAGCTCTTGATTTCCGTAAGACGTTTGTAGTCAGCTCCGTATTTCTTCTTCAGCTGCATGAAATAGTTGATGGCGTAATCCACAAGATGGTCGAGGTGGTTCTGCACTTCGTCCATGTTGAGCTCGATTTCGGCAATCTTGTCCATTGCGGCTTTGATGTCGAACTTGGAAATTTTGCGGACAGGCTTTTCGCAGAGTGCGAGCACGTCGTCGCGGGTGATTTCCTGTCGGAAGAGCGGGCGGTAGGGGTCGAAAGCTCGCTCGATACGGTCGATCTGCACGTCCCAAGAGTCGGCATCCTTCTCCAACTCCTTATAGATGCGTTTTTCGAAGAAGATTTTCTCCAATGAGACCTTGTGCCATTGCTGTCTCAGTTCATCCAGCTCGATTTCCAGCTCTTTGCGCAGCAGGTTGAGGGTGTTCTCAGTGTTGATGCGCAGGATGTCCTTGACGTTGGTGAAGACGGGCTTTCCGTTCCAAATCACGCAGGCGTTGGTGGAGTAGGTGATTTCGCAGTCGGTGAAGGCGTAGAGCGCGTCGATGGTCTGGTCGGGGGAGACACCGGGTTGCAGGTGGAGGTAAATCTCGGCCTGCGCTGCCGTATTATCGTCGATTTTTTTGATTTTCAGCTTGCCGTCCTCGATGGCTTTGGTGATGGACTTCTTGGATTCTGTGATGAGGTCCTCGGTGGTTGTGCCGTAAGGTATCTCGTTGATTACAAGCGTCTTGTTGTCAACGATGCTGATTTTGGCGCGGGTGCGGATTTTGCCGCCCTGTGCCCCGTCATTGTAGCGGCTCACGTCAATGGCGCCGCCGGTCGGGAAGTCGGGGTAAATCTCGAAATCCTCGCCCTTGAGGATGCGCACGGAAGCGTCAATGAGCTCGTTGAAGTTGTGGGGCAGGATGAGGGTGGACATACCCACGCCGATGCCCTTCACGCCTTGGGCGAGCAGCAGCGGGAACTTCACGGGCAGCGCGATGGGCTCGCGGTTACGGCCGTCGTAGGAGACCTGCCACTCGGTGGTCTTGTGGTTGAAGACCACCTCTTTGGCGAACGGGGTGAGTCGTGCTTCGATGTAACGAGGGGCAGCTGCATCGTCGCCGGTGAGGATGTTACCCCAGTTACCCTGCGTGTCGATGAGCAGGTGCTTCTGCCCCAACTGCACGAGGGCGTCGCCGATGGACTGGTCGCCGTGCGGGTGGTACTTCATGGTGTTACCCACGATGTTGGCCACCTTGTTGAAACGACCGTCCTCCAGCTCGTCCATGGAGTGCAGAATACGCCGCTGCACGGGCTTCAATCCGTCGTAAACATCGGGGAATGCGCGGTCGAGGATGACGTAGGAGGCGTAGTCCAAGTACCATTCGCGGTACATGGACTGCGCGAAAATCACTTTGTGCAATCCTGACTCGTCCTGCGCGTTGTCATCTGTATCTTCCTGAGGGATAACGATATCCGCCGAGTTCTCGTCAAATTCTTCGTTCAATTCTTCGTCCTCAAATTCTTCAGCCATAGGTTTTTGGTTTTAAGGCGCGAAGATACGATTTTTTTAATGAAGAATGTAGAATGATGAAGGAAGAAAGTCTATCTTTGCAGATTTTTTAGTGAACAGTGATCAGTGATCAGTGAACAGACTTCAATAACTAATAACCATTAACAATATGGACAGAAGCAGAGGCGCATTTCAGGAGGGGTTGAGAAGGCATTTCGGGTTCGAGCCGACGGGGAGTCAGGCGGAGGCCATGGAACGGCTGGCGGACTTCATCTACGGCAAGGGCGAGAACTTCCTCTTCCAGCTGTCGGGCTATGCGGGTACAGGCAAGACCAGCTTGGTGAGCGCGTTGGTGAAAACCTTGGCCGACATCGGCGTGCATATCGTGATGCTCGCGCCCACGGGCCGGGCTGCGAAGGTGCTGTCGCAGTATGCCGGGCGCAAGGCTTACACCATCCACAAATGGATTTACCGCGTCTATAGCAAGGAGGGGGTGCGCAGGTTCGTGCGCCGTGAGAACAAGGATGCCCATACGCTTTTCATCGTGGATGAGGCTTCGATGATTTCGGCACAGGGTGGGGTTAACGACTTGATGGGCAATAGCTTGCTCGATGATCTGATGGAGTTCGTTTTTCTTGGCGACAGCAACAGGATGCTCCTCGTGGGCGATGACGCACAGCTGCCGCCGGTACACGCTGATGAGAGTCCCGCGTTGGATGCCGACTACCTCAAAAGTGCCTACAATGTGGAGGTTTTCGGGGCTCGGCTCACCGATGTGGTGCGACAGTCGTTGGATTCCGGCATCCTCTACAATGCCACGCGGGTGCGCGACAAGCTCAATGCTGGCGACTACACCCCGCCGTTATTCAGCGGGAAGGCTTTCGAGGATTTCCGGCGCATTTCCGGCGGCGAGATGGAGGAACTGCTCAACACGCTCTACAACGACCACGACCACGACGAAATCGTCATCGTGACGCGCTCCAACAAGCGGGCGTTCCAGTTTAACAATTCCGTGCGCAGCCGCGTGCTGTTCCGCGAAAACGTCATTGCCACAGGTGATTACATTATGGCAGTGAAGAACAACTATTATTGGTTGGATGAGGTTTCCTCCGAGGCGGGCTTTTTGGCCAACGGTGACATCATGGAGATCATGTCCATCCACAAGCAGCAGGAGCTTTACGGCTTCCATTTTGCGGATGTCACCGTGCGCCTGTGCGACTACCCCGAACATCCTTATGTGGATTTGAAAATCATCCTCGAAAGCCTGGATTGTGACGGCCCGTCGCTCTCGCACGAGGCGAATCAAAAACTGTATCAGGCTGTTTCTGAGGATTATATGGATATCGTAAATCCCCGCGCCCGTTTCATGAAGATTAAGGAGGACCCTTTCTTGAACGCCGTGCAGGTAAAGTTTGCCTACGCGCTGACCTGCCACAAGACGCAGGGCGGGCAGTGGAAGCACGTGCTTATCGACCAGGGCTACCTGCCCGACAACAGCACCGACAAGGAGTATCTCCGGTGGATGTACACGGCGGTAACGCGCAGTACGGAACGGGTGTATTTGCTGAATTTTAATGAGGAAATGTTTGGGGAAAGTGAGACTTGAGACTTAAGACTTGAGACTTTTCTGCTGACAGTTATTTTTTTCTTTTGTTGGAGTGGTATCAAAAATAACATAAATACGAACATTCAGAGATTTTTTTGCGGATAACCTCGACGTCTTAGGTCTTAAGTCTTAAGTCTAAAATAATTTATATCGCTGATATACAAGTGCTTGATGATAGATAAAATATTTTCGAGAAAAAGCTTGCCGATATTGAAAAAAGTGTATTTTTGCAGCCGCAAATGAGGGACGTTAGCCCAGTCGGTTCAGAGCGCTGCCTTCACACGGCAGAGGTCACTGGTTCGAGTCCAGTACGTCCCACAAAAGAAACGGCAATCCAATCGGGTTGCCGTTTCTTTTTGTGTAATTCGTCCGGCAAAGCAGCACGGAAAGTCGGAAGTTAACAACAATTTAGAAATAACTATACAATAATATGTTGATTTTGTGTGCTGTCTGTCTTCTTAAAATTTTTATAATATTTAAATTTCGCCCCAATACGTAAAAACAACGAAATGGATGTTGGTCTTATACTTCGCGTGCGAATTGCGCCAAAACGGCACCAATACCCAATCCCATAGTTGCCGAAGGGATAACCCTATTTAGTGTGATGATGATGTAATTTATTGATAATCAATGTGTTTGCGTGGGGGGGGGGTAATCGTAGGATTGTTGTATTATTCATGGGAAAAGTGTATATTTATAAATTTTGATCAATAGCGTTCTGTTGGTCACTGATGACTTGTTATTAAAAAAAAGTAAAAAACAATCGTATATGAGCAAAAAGATTTACGCACTACTCATCACAAGCATTATAGGACTCACCCTTTTCGGTGGTTTGCAACCAGTCTTTGGAAACCCAATAGACGTAAGCAAGAAATCCCCGAAAACCACCACTACCAACCCGGGGGTGAAAGATGTTAACGGCACAAAGGCCCTCATTGCACAAAGGACAATTGATAACAGTTGGTATTTTTGGTTAGACGATGCCGGTGTCTTGAGGATTCGTTTGAAAAACAACACCACGACCGGCGGTTTGACTAAAAATTACAATTTGAATAGTACAACGGACTGGAACAATGTGTGGCTCACAGGCCCCAACGGTTCAGACATTCGTCCGCAAGTCAAAGAAGTCATTTTTGTGAAGAACAACAACAATGCCGATTTCAACTTTAACGAGAAGGACATTGCCTACATGTTCAAGGATTTCACGAACCTCGAGGAAATTGATTTCGGGGATGCCGTTGTGAATGTCGGGAATGTCAGAAGTATGTTCGAAAACTGCACCAGACTGACAACCGTGAAGTTTGGCAATGGCGGTTTTAACATCGTAAAAGATGCAAATCTCCAGGCGATGTTCCAAAACTGCATTAGCCTGAAAGAGATTGACCTCAGCGCCATGACAAGCAACGGGACAGTGTGGAATATGACGTATATGTTCAGCGGCTGCACCGCGTTGGAGGAGGTCATCCTCAACAACCCGGGATTCATAACGAGGGCGAGTTCAGATTTCAACAATAAATTTAATCCCGATACCTATGCCTATTCCACCAACAACGGGGCAAGGGCAGGCGGTGTGATGATGCAGCATATTTTTGACGGCTGCAACAAACTCAAGAAAGTGGATATGTCCAACATCACCATCTACGGGCGCAGTGGAGGCGACGACTGGAACGACTGGAAGCAGGCGCGGGAACTGTTCAGAAACCATTCTGCCTTGGAAGAGGTCTATCTCAACAACACCAAGTTTATCAATGTTATCGACTTTATCTCCATGTTTGAGGGATGCGCCAACCTTAAGACGGTCGAGATGGACGGCATTGATGTGTCCGAAGCGATGTTTATGACTTCTATGTTCAAGAACTGCACCAGTCTTGAAAGCCTGGACGTGTCGAGTTTCGGAACCTTGGGGATGATTTACAACATGGGCTATTTTGTCGAAGGCTGCACCAGACTCAAATATCTCAACATGGACAATTTGGACAACACACATATCGGGCCCACGAAGTATTCCGATCATAATCCACTTGAAGACAACAGTATTACCGACAACAATGTCACGAGAATCACGGGGTGGGACCGCGAATGCTGGGACTACTACAACTACTCTGACTACAAGTGTGGTTACAGTAGGGACCTGGGCTTAAGAACCTGTGACAGTCTCCGGACGCTGTCGGCCCGGAACTCCAACGTGTGGATGTGCAAAAACAATGCGGGAACCCCCGGAAACGAATACTACAACTCCTCTTACGACCAGAACATCTACTATTTCGCCCAGAAACAGATGGACTTCGTTTCTGATGCCGGGCCTGCCGTGACCATCGAAACCAAAAGGGACTATGTCGATCTCATCACCGACCGGGACGGAACTTCTGGGAACACCCCGTTGCTCAATGGACCGGCTGACATTGCCGACAGAGGAACCAACATCAACATCATCCACGGCGACCTCAACCTAAGAGGCGCCGGCCACCTGCCGCCCGGCGTTTACACCATCCTCGACGACGAGTGGGTGGAGGAAGAGATCGAAGCCGACGAGACGTTTTATCGCATTGCATTCCTCCAGCAAAGCCCCTACGTGCAGACCGGCGGGAATCACTCTGATCTGGTGATTGTGAATGAAAGTAGCGGGGTGACGTATGTAAACACGGACAATATCGTATGGCCTGATTCCGGGAATTATACTATCGACTTGTCGGGAGACCCGCTGACGTTCACCTATTCGGGTGCAGCCGTTGATGTTAATGGAACACGGTACAACGTAGCCGTCATCATCAACAAAATAACCTATACGGAGCTCGAGAAATTCCCTACCAGAAATCATAATAGAGACCATGAGTATTACGAATGGAGTAACCACTATTATGATGACTGGAGTGGAGGCAAAAAATTCTATCGTACCCTATTGCAAGTCAAGGAAGGTGACGGCATCCAGTTTATGAACTATGCATACCTTGGCTATCCATCCTACAACTATGGAGTACAGATCATCACAGGCGGTTTCGGTGTGAAGATTGATTTCGAGGTCAAGATTGTGGGCGCTGAAGATCCCGACAAACACTTCATTTTCTACGCCAACGACCTGGATGTCCCATACGAGCAGGACTGGTATAACGACACGTTGGACGCCTGCTACGACAGTCTCCCGGTCACTCATGTCACCCACGGAAAAGGCGGCGAAAGTATTGTTTTGGGAGAAGGCAACGACCTCGGTTCCGTACAATTCGCATCCAAAACAGGCCTTACTGTTGTCGAGGACAGCATTGTGGTTTCAACGGGCTACGACCCGTCAACGCCGTAGTCGTCGTTCACGGTGAAGGCGAATGCCACGGGGGCGAACTATACGTGGGTGAGCGGCGTGGGCTGCACCACATACGCGCTTCGCGACACCAAGCCGCAGGTTGGCGTGAAGGTGACCAAGGTGTGGGATGACGGCGACAACCAGGACGGCATCCGCCCGGAAAGCGTGACGGTGAAGCTGCTGGCTGACGGCGACTCCGTAAATGTCTGCACCCTGAACGAAGGCAACAGTTGGGAGCATTCGTGGCAGAACCTCGAAGTCCTCAACGGCAGCACGCCCATCCATTATACCATTTCAGAAGTGGCTGTTAATGGCTATACCACCGACACCACCTCCGTACTGGTGGACGGCACCTACACTTACACCGTGACCAACACGCACGCACCTGAGAAGATGGCCATCAAGGTGGTCAAGAAGTGGGATGACCAAAACGACTACGCAGGCCTGCGTCCCGGCAACGTCACCGTTTATCTGAAAAAGGGCAACGACACCATCCGCACCACCGTTTTGAATGCCGGGAACAACTGGCAGACGGAATGGAGCGGACTCGACAAATATAGTAATGGCGAGGAAATCAGCTACACCGTTTTGGAAAAACAGGTCGTCAGCTACGACAACCCCATTATCAGCAAACATTTTGAAGGACAGAACGTCCTGATTGACACGATCACCAACCGCCGCGACCTCGAATATGTCAAAGTAAAAGTGAACAAAGTATGGGACGATCAGAACAATGTCGATAATATGCGCCCGGCCGGCGTCGTCATGCAGCTATACCGTCTTTCCACCGTCGAAGGTGTCTCCGTCCGCACCCCAGTTGGCGATGCCGTGCAGGTGACCGCCAACGATGGATGGGAATACGAGTGGTCCGGGTTGGACAAGGTGCTCAACGGCCACGAGGTCCTGTATGAGGTGGATGAGACTATCATCCCCAACGGTTACACCAAAACCGTGACTGGCAACATGATCGACGGCTTTGTGGTCACCAACACCCACCCGCGCAACGAGACCGAGGTTGCCGTCAGCAAAGTGTGGGACGACGAGGGGAACCGCAACGGCAAGCGAACCAACGACATCTGGGTGCAACTCTACGCTGACGACGAGCCAGTTGAGAGCTACTCATTCGGGGCCGGGACGATTCCGGGTCTGCAGCGACTGGGCGAAGGCAGCTGGACCTACACCTGGCGTCATCTCCCCGCCAACAAGGATGGCGAAGTAGGGGAGGCCGTGGTCTATCGGGTGGATGAGGTGGACGTTCCCACAGGTTACACGAAAACCATCACGAACAGCGGCAACGCCTTCACCATCACCAACACCGTCAACCCTGTGAAGGTGCAGTGTAACGTGGAAAAAGTGTGGGATGACGCGAACAACCAAGACGGCGCGCGCCCGGCGATTTCCGTGCAACTCTACGCTGACGGCAACGCACACGGCGAGCCCGTCGTCCTGAACAGCGGCAACAACTACAGACACACATGGACAGGCCTTGACTCCTGCCGTGCAAACAAAGTTGGCGAACCTATCGTCTATACCGTCTATGAAGTTGGCGAGAGTGGCGGAAAGATTGCCGGCCTTAGAGGCGAATACTCTGTCTCATACGCCCCGACGAACCGCGTGGTGACTCCCAACGGCACCGTAACCGTCACGAACGCCTACACGCCCGAGACTGTGAACATCAGCGCCATCAAGCACTGGGACGACAACAGCAACCAGGACGGTCAGCGTCCCGCCGAGTTGACTTATACGTTATACAAGAACAACACGGAAATTGAGACCAAAACGGTGAGCGGCAACAACGCCACCGACGAGGGATGGACATGGACCTGGTCCGGTCTCCCGAAATACGAGAACGGACAGCTCATTGAGTATAAGGTGACCGAGAGCAACGTCAACAACTACACGCACACGGACGGAGACCTTGTTACCGAAAAGACGGGCAACAACGCTGATCATATCTTCACCAACCATTACGTGCCGGGCACGACCACGGTCACCGTGAGCAAAGTCTGGGATGACGCGAACGACCAGGACGCTCTGCGTCCCGCAAGCGTGCAGGTGCAACTCCAGCGCAAAACCGCCGACACCGAATGGGCGAATGTTGGAACAGCCGTCACCCTGACTCACACGGAGGGCAACGACTCCTGGACCCACCGTTTCTCCGATCTTGACGTGTATGCTTCCGGTATGCAGGGCGTGGAGTACGAGTACCGTGTGGTGGAAGTCGGCGAGAGCGGCGGACAGTACCCCGTGGGCGGCGGACGCAGCTACACCGTCACATACGGCAACCCGTTGCTGAACACCTTCACCGTCACCAACGCGCTGACGCCCGAAACCCGCGACCTGACCGTCACCAAGGTCTGGGACGACGACAATAACCGCGATGGCATCCGTCCCGACAGCGTCATGGTGCAGCTTTTCGCCGACGGCACAGCGACCGGCAAGACCGCCGTGCTGAAAGGCGGCAGTTGGCAGCACCAGTTCACCGACCTGCCGAAGTATGCAGGCACCACCACCCCCATCAGTTACATCGTCAAAGAGTACGCGATGGATGCCAACGGCACCGTGCTGAACAGCTTCGTGGAAGAGGGCGGTGCCTTCGTGAGCGGAAAGTACCTCAACACGAGCTACCAATACGACGGCGGCACTGCGACTATCACCAACACGCACACCCCGGCGACCGTGTCCATTTCCGGCAGCAAGATCTGGGACGATGCCGACAACCAGGACGGCATACGCCCGGGAAGTATCCTCATCCGGCTGATGGCCGACGGTGAGAAGGTAGATTCCGTGACCGTGACAGGAACAGACTGGACATGGACATTCTCCGACATGCCCAAATACAAATATGGGGAAGTCGGACAGGAAATCGTGTATTCTTTCACAGAAAAAGAGGTTGAGAACTACACCACGGAGGTGAGCGTAGGTAATGTCATCAACACGCACGTGCCCGAGACCGTCAACTTGGCAGCTACCAAAGTCTGGGACGACGACAACGCCACCGTTTCCCGCAAGCCGGTTCAGGTGCAGCTCTACAAGACCACTGTCGCCACGGCAGACTTCAACCCCGAGAACATCAGCAGCGACTGGACGCTTGTGGGCAGCGAGACCATCGGCATCACGGGCGGCACCGCCATCTGGAACGGGATGGACAAATACGACAACGGGATGGAAATCCGTTACGCTGTACGTGAGCTCTCAGCGCCCGTCGGCTACATCGTCTCCTACGCAAACGGCGGACTGTTGACTGCAGAGGGAGAGGCACTCACGGAGACCATCACCAACACCATCAAGGGTGGGACGGAGTTCCAGCTAACCGTAGGCAAAAACCTGACTGGCCGCGACTGGCAGACCGGCGATGCTTTCGAGATGGGCCTTTTCCCGCAGACCAGCGAAGCCCCAATGCCGGCCAGCACCGCCACCACGACGAGCGGACAAACCTACGCCTCCGCCATCATCACTCCCGCATCGACCGTCACTGGCAGCCTCCGCACCGCCAACTTCGCCCCCATCACCATCGGTGTGAAGGATTTGGAGGGCAAGGAGGATTCCACATTCATCTACACCATCCGCGAACTTACCAATGCGGAAAGCGGCATCGCCCGCATCACCGGTGTCACCTACTCCACCGAAGTCTATCAGGTAAGAGTCAAAGTCTCGATCGGCACTGACGCCTTGAAGGTCGATCAGATCTCCTACATCCGGAGCAACGGCATGGCTGACGAGACCCCGTTCTTCACCAACCGTTACAACGAGATGAAGACCAACTATCATCTGCACGCCGAGAAGGTGCTTCACGTGGATGGCAGCAGCGTCACCCCCACAGACGGTGCCTACTCGTTCACACTCACGCCCGTGGGCACGAACGCCGCGAAAGCCCCCATGCCCGCCGGCACTATGGGTGGCACGCTGACCGTCACCAACAGCGGCTCCGTCGTAAACTTCTACAACTCCGCACTCGCCGACGACGGTCTTTCCTTCGACTATTTAGATCTGAAGAACGACTTCAGCGACGAAGCGTTGGCCGCCGGTGTTGATTTCGAGTACGAGATCCGCGAGGTGATTCCCTCAGACGCTGTGAATACCGGCAACAGCATCTACTACAAGCAGTCAACCAACAACGGCGTGATCACCGACCTGTACTACGATGGCACCGTCCATTACCGCAAATATACCGTGAGGATCGTGGAAACGGGCGGCCAACATATCTTGGACATCCGCAGCACCTACAACGACATCCACCACGATTACTACCTTGGCAGCGACAACACCCCGCAGTCGCTGACACAGGAACAGTTCGCTCTGCGCCATACGGAAGGCGGTGCGCCTGTTTTCCATAACGCCCGTCTGTCGCGCATCTCCATCCCCGTCGTGAAGTCGTGGGTTGACAATAACAACGCTTACAACACCCGTCCGGCAGCCGTGACCGTCCAACTTAAAGCCAACGGCACCGTCAAGGAGGAAGCCGAGCTCAACGAAGCTAACGGTTGGGCGACCACCTTCAGCAATCTGCCGCTCTACGAAATGGATGCCAACTTCAACGCCACACCTATTATATATAATATTGTAGAAATCAGCGTGCCAAATTATACCGCCGCCACTTCCGGCGACATGGCCAGCGGTTTCGCTGTTGAAAACCGCATCGCGCAAGCGGACACGGTAATCACCGTCTCCAAAGTTTGGGATGATGCCAACAACCAAGACGGCAAGCGTCCTGCCGCAGTCGCCCTGAATCTCAGAGGCGTGGACTCGAACACCAATGCCGTGGTGATTTCCAAGGACACCACGCTGAACGCCGCCAACAACTGGTCGGCCACCTACCTCCATCTGCCCAAATACGACCTCGCTGACGGCAGCATCCTCGACTACAGCCTCAGCGAAACCACCGTTAGCGAAGGTTACACGCAGGCGGTCAATGGTTTCACGGTGACTAACACGCACGTGCCGGCCCTCACGCAAGTCACTGTCCGCAAAGTTTGGGATGACCAGAACAACAACGACCATTACAGACCTGCGGAGCTGACGCTGACCCTCACTGGCCATCGCGTCTCCGCTCCAGATTCCGTCTATCGTACCATCACTATCGGAAATACCGACCAGAACAATGAGCAGTCGTGGACATTCAGCAACCTGCCGGTGTTCCACAACGGCGACAGCATCCGTTACACCGTGGCGGAGAGCAGCTTCGCCAACCAGAGCCGCTACACCACCCTCACGGAGGGCTTCACCATCACCAACAGTCACGCACCCGATTCTGTCACATTGACAGTCAGCAAGTTCTGGGATGACAACAACAACAGCGACGGTCTGCGCACACCGGTGCAAATAGTCCTTTACCAGACCACGGAGACTGACATCACCTTCAGCCCCGACAGTGACAACGAAGGCTGGACGGCCATTGACACGGTTACCGTCAGCGACCTCGATGGCGGCGCATCGACCGACTGGAAGCTTCCCAAATACCTGTCGGGCAAGACTATCCGCTACGCCGTAAAGGAAATCACGGCCATCGCAGATTACGTGACCTCTTACGCTAATGGCGGTCTGCTGACAGCGGTCAACGGCTATACGGAGACGGTCAACAACCGTCACCGCTCGCCTGTGGCGGTAACACTGGGTGTCCAGAAGCAGCTGACTGGCCGCAATTGGTTTGCCACTGACACTTTCGACATCGCGCTGATTCCACGCGACGAGTCCAACCCGATGCCCGGCACGATCAGCATCAGCGGCATCCCGTTTGCCGTCGTGAAGATAGCCGAAGACAACACCCTCATCTCCGACGCGATACGCCAAAACACCTACGAGCCCATCGTCTTCCGCATGGATGACCTGAATGGACTTTCCGAAAAGACTTTCACCTACACCCTTCGCGAGCTCAACCCCGCAGAATCGGGAGCAGACAGAATTCCCGGCATCACCTACTCGGGACAGCGCTATGACATGGACATCACCGTCAGCGACAATGGCAGCGATGCCTTGACCATCACCGATATAGCCTTCTTCCCCGTCATCGTCACCAACGGCATCTCGGAAAGAGGCGACCGCGTGGCGCTGCCCGTCTTCGAGAACACATACAATGATTCGGTAACCATTTATCACCCCAGAGCGGACAAGCGCCTGATTACGTTCAATGCCAGTAGTTTGCAGAGCGGTGATTTCACTTTCCAACTCAAAGCCGTCGGTGAGAATGCCGATGTGGCGCCGATGCCCGCGAACACCGTCACTGAGCCCAATGGCGACCGCGTTCTGACTACCACCAACGTCGGCAATGCCATCCGCTTTTTCGACGGCAATGACGACGGACTCCGTTTCGATTATATGGATTTGCGGCAGAAAGGTTTCACGGACTCCGCACTGCTGTCCGGCATCTTCTTCGAATATACTATGCGGGAAGTCATTCCTGATGACGCCACCAACAACGGCGATGGCACATTGAGCCGGATTTCCGGCGGGGTGGAGACCGTCTATGACGCAACCGTCCACTATCGCAGGCTTGCCGTCATCTTGGACACCATCGGCAACAAGGCCAAACTGAGAGTCACGAGGGTTGAGAACATCCACAAGGACTACTATTTGGCCAGCAGTTCCACGGACACCGTCTTCCTTACGTCTGGCACAGATGCCTACACCATGCGGCACGGTTTCGGAGGCTCGCCCATCTTCCTCAACGCCCGCATCGCCCGCACCGAAGTGGCGGTCAGCAAGAATTGGGTCGATAACCAAAACGCCTACGGCACCCGTCCCGCCAGCGTGACCGTGCGTCTGCTTGCCAACGGCATTCCCACAGACTCCACCGCCGTACTCAGCGCGGCCAACAACTGGACGCACACTTTCACCAACCTTCCTTCCGGCAAGCTGAACAGCGCATTCAACGTCGATGCCATCAGCTACTCCGTGCAGGAAGTCACTGTGGAGAATTACACCACCACTTACAGCGGCAGCATGGCAGCAGGTTATGTGGTGACCAACACCATCGCACAGCGCGACACGGCCATCGCCGGTACCAAGACCTGGATTGACCCGGCAGGCTCCACTCACCCGGCCATCAAAATCGTGCTCTACCGCGACAATGCGGCCATTGACACCGCCACGTTGCCAAACGGCATCCTCACCTACGCCTTCAACAACCTGCCGAAATACGACCTCAGCGACGGTCATCGCTTTGCCTACACAGTGAAAGAACTGCCAGTGGAAGGCTACAACTCTGTACAGAACAGCTTCAACTTCACCAACACCATCAAGCAGGAGGTCACGAGCATCGCCGGCACCAAGGAATGGATTGATCCGGCAAGAACCGTTCATCCTGACATCAACATCGTGTTGCTCAGAGATGCGGAGCCGTTCGACAGCATCACCGTGCATCATGGCACCACGAACTTCAGCTTCGACAACCTCAACAAGTACGACCTGACTGACGGACATATCTATCAATATGCGATAGTGGAGCGAGAGGTGCCGGGTTACACGTCCATGCAGAGCGGCAACCGTTTTACCAACATCATCGAGCAGGACTACACGAGCATTTCCGGCACGAAGACGTGGATTGATCCGGCTGACATGCCTCGTCCTACGGTTACCATCGTGCTGATGATGGACGGCGACTCCGTTGATTATCGAACCATCACAAGTCCTGCCACTGATTACATCTTCGACAACCTGCCGATGTACGATATCGCCCACAACGGCCATCAGTTCCTCTACACGGTGAAGGAGCTGCCCGTGGCGGGCTACACCTCCGTGCAGAGCGGCAACAACTTCACCAACACCATCGAACAGGAGTATATTGATATTCCCGCGACGAAGGTATGGGCCGACTTTTACAACCAGGATGGTGTGCGCCCGTCGTCCGTCACGCTGATCCTCACCGGCAGCGATGGCAGCGAGCGCGAGCAGGTGTTGTCCGGCACCGGCAACAGCTGGAGCTACACTTTTGAGCACCTGCCTGTTTTTCACACCGACGGCAGCCGCATCCAATACACGTTGGACGAGCCTGACTATCTGAACATTGATCTCAACGGACTTTACGAGAAAATTGTTGATGGCTACACTGTCACCAACACACATACGCCTGACTCCATCATCCTCTTTGTGGAGAAGGTCTGGAGCGACCACAACAACATCGATGGCATCCGTCCCGCAAGCCTTGATGTCGAGTTGCTCGCCGACGGCATCACGTTGGCCACCGCCACGCTCTCCGAATCTAACAGCTGGACAGATTCTTTGGGCAAATTCCCCGTTAACCGTGACGGCTTCGAAATCTTTTACTCTCTCTATGAAGAGGAACCCGCCGGCTACCGTGAGACGGGCGTGGAGTACAGCTTTGTACGGGAAAATGTCTATAAGCTGAGACTTTTCAACAAGCATACGCCCGACTCCGTTCGCCTCGCCGTGGCAAAACACTGGGACGACAACGACAACCAGGACGGCATCCGTCCCGAACAGATCACCGTGCAGCTGACCGCCGACGGCAACACTGTGGCCACGCGCACGCTGACCAGTCTGAACGGCTGGAGCGCAGACTTCGGCAATCTGCCCAAACACAAGAATCAGGGCGAAGTAATCCTCTATTCGCTCACCGAGGATCCTGTGGACCGTTACACGCCTGCGGCCATCGATGTTCTCAACACAGACATCTACGACACCTACACCCTGAACATCATCAACCGTCACGAACCCGATTCCTTGATCCTCAATGTAACGAAGATCTGGGTTGACCATCACGACAACGACGGTGTTCGTCCCGCCACAGTTACCGTCACTCTGTTGGCCGACGGAAATCCTGTCGGCACATGCACCATGAGCGGCACGGACAACCAATGGACCGGCACTTTCGGCAAATGGCCGGTGAAGCAGAACGGCAGCGCGGTCAACTACAGCTTGAGCGACGATGTGGAAGGCTACAGTTTCGTCAGCGAGCTGGGTTCCACCACGACCAGTGCTTCCACGCTGAAGATCACCAACACCCACGTGCCCGACTCTGTGGTTCTGACTATCTGCAAGCATTGGGACGATAACCAGGATGCCGACCACCTGCGCCAACCCGTGAAAGTGGTTCTCTACCGCAACGCCCATGCGGGTGCGTGGACTTCCGTCGATACGGCCACGATCGGCATTGGTGGAGAGTATTCTACCGTAAGTTGGAAAATGCCGAAATTTGACAACCGGGAGCCCGTCCAGTATGTGGTTCGTGAGTTGGATGCCCCCGAAGGCTACATCACCACCTACGGCCACAACGGGCAGCTCACCGCCGCCACAAACTACATCGACACCATCACCAACCGTCATCGCTCCCCAGTGGACGTGACATTGGATGTGCGCAAGCAGCTACAGGGCCGCGAATGGTTCACCACCGACACCTTCGCCCTTGCCCTCATTCCGCACCCGACCACCAACCCGATGCCGGCCGTTTCCGGAGTCATCAACGAGATTCCATTTGCCATGACCCTTATTAATGCCAGCAATATAACCGGCACCGCCGACCTCCGCCAGAACAGTTTCCCGCCCATCACGTTCCACATAGAGGATCTGGAAGGCAAGAGCGACACCACCTTCACCTATACCATCCGCGAGCTGTCGCCCGCCGAAAGCGGTATGGAGAGAATCCCCGGCATTTCCTACTCTACACAGCGGTACGCTGTAGATATCCGGGTTGTGGACGTGGACGGCGACTCCCTGCGGATTGCTGATGTGGCCTACTATCCCGTCACCGTTGTCGATGGCAGCGAAGTGAGAGGCAGCCGTGAGAGCGTTCCCACCATCACCAACAGCCATAACAACACCGTGACCTACTACCATCCGAGGGCGGACAAGAGTCTGGCATACATCGGCACCGGCGGTCTGGAAAGCGGCGACTTCACCTTCCAGCTCAAGGCTGTGGGCGACTACGCCGACATTGCCCCGATGCCCGCAGGCACTGTCACCGAGAGCAACGGCGACCGCATCCTCACCGTGGTCAACACCAACAGTTCCATCCGTTTCTTCCAGAATGACGAGGACGGATTCCGCTTCAGCTACACCGACCTGCGCGAACATTTCACCGACTCGGCCCTGATTGCCGGTGTTGTCTTCAACTACCAAATCAGCGAGGTGATTCCCTCCGGAGCCGGAAACCTTGGAAACGGCATCTGGAGCCGGAAGAGCGGCAATGTGGAGACCTTCTACGACGCGACGATACACTTCCGCGAATACACGGTCAAGATGGACACCACTGGCGGCAATGTCACCATGTTCATCTTCAACGAGACCAGCGAGACTTTCCCGGATTACTATCTTGGTGCGACCGTGACAGACACTGTCAAGCTGTTACCGGGAACCAACGCCCACAAATTACGCCATGGCTATGGCGAGGTACCCATCTTCCGCAATGCCCGCATCGCCGACACCACGCTCACGGTGCGCAAGATTTGGGACGATTACGACGACACTTTCAACAAACGACCCGCAAGCATTACCGCCCACCTGATCGCCAACGGCACGGAGACTGTCAGCAGTGCCACGCTGACCGCGACCACCGATCCAGCGACGAACTGGCGGCACACCTTCACGGGACTGCCCATGGCCTTCCTCAACGACACACTCGGCCTCACGCCCATCGTCTATACCGTTTCGGAGGGACCCGTGACAAACTACACGGCTTCCTTCACCGCAATGCCTTACGGCTACGACGTGACCAATGCGTTAACACCGGAGTCCGTCCAAGAATACACTTCCGTGACAGTGAGCAAGAGCTGGGTCGATCCCGATGACATCATCCATCCTGACATCCTCATACGGCTGCTGCGCGACGGTGTGAAAATCGACAGCACAACCCTCTCCCACGGCCAACTGTCCTATACGTTCAACCATCTGCCCGTATATGACATTGTCACCGACGGCGTAGTCCTTGACCACAACGACGGAGAACCGTTTCTCTACACTATCGAAGAGAAGGCACTGGAAGGCTACAATACGGTGGTGGACGGGTACCACGTCACCAACACCATCAAGCAGGACTTCATCAACATTCCGGTGACCAAGACCTGGGCCGATAACAGCAATCAGGACGGTTTACGCCCGAACTCTATCATCGTCACCCTCAACGGCAGCGACCACTCGGTACGACAAATCACGCTGAGCGGAACCGGCGACATTTGGGATTACACCTTCGAGCATCTGCCCGTCTATAACACCGACGGCAGCCGCATCCAATACGCCCTCGACGAACCCGATGCCTTGAGCAGCGGCCTCTTCGATCACTACACCAAGGCGATCGACAACAGCACGATGACCGTCACCAACTCGCACACGCCCGACTCCCTCACCCTGTTTGTGCAGAAGGTTTGGGACGACAACAACGATGTGGACGGCATCCGTCCGGGCAGCCTCACCGTGGAGCTGCGTGCCGACAATGTCGCGGTGGCCACTGAGACCCTCAACACCGCCAACAGCTGGAAGAGTTCTTTCGGCAGGTTGCCGGTCAAAAGCAACGGTCACGCCATCGACTATACGGTAGTTGAAACGGAGCCGAGTGGATATACGCAAACTTCCATTGAGAAAACTACGGTTTCTGAGAAGGTCTATAACATGATTATCACCAACAGACATACACCTGACTCTGTGCATCTTGCCGTCACCAAGCAATGGGATGACAACAACAACCAGGACGGCATCCGTCCGGCCAGTGTGGTTGTGCATCTGACCGCCGACGGCTCCACAGTGGCCACGCGCACCCTCTCCCAGACTCAGGGATGGACCGCAGACTTCGGCAATCTGCCCAAATACAGGAATCACGGACAGGTCATCGTCTATACCCTCGCTGAGACGCCCGCCGAAGGCTATGTGTTGGCCGTTGCGGACACTCTCAAGACCGATACGCACAGCACCTATACGCTGGGGCTCACCAACCGTCATGTTCCCGATTCCGTAACCGTCAACATCACCAAGGTGTGGAACGACCATCACAACAACGACGGCATGAGACCCGAATCGGCAGTGGTGACGCTGCTGGCCAACGATGTCGCTGTTGACACTCGCACGGTTAGCGCTGCAACCGGCTGGATCGCCGACTTCGGCAAACGGCCGGTCAACCTCAACGGCGCGACGGTGAACTACAGCCTCCGCGACAATGTGGCCGGCTACAGCTACGCCGTCGAGGAGACCACCTCCGCCGAGGGCGAGCAAAACCTGCTCATTACCAACACACATGTGCCCGACTCCGTCACGCTGACGGTCTATAAACACTGGGACGACGACTTCAACGCCGGACATCTGCGCACACCGGTGACGATGCAGCTCTACAGCACGACCGGCGAGAACGCTTTCTCCACGGAGACCGTGAGCGAGGGCTGGACCGCTGTCGGCACGCCCGTGACCATCGGCAGCCTTGAGGATTACGCAAACGTCACGTGGAAGCTGCCCAAGTACGCCTCCACGAAAGTCATCCGCTACGCCGTTAGAGAGGTTTCTGCACCGGCTGACTACATCACCACCTACGCGAACGGGGGTGTGCTCACCGACGGTCAGGAGACTATCACGAACCGCCACCGCGCACCCGTGAGCGTGAGCCTCGACGCACGGAAGCGTCTGCAGGGCCGCGACTGGTTCACCACCGACACCTTCGCCATCGTGTTACAGCCCAAGAGTCCTGAGAATGCCCCGCTGCCCGAGAGCCACGGCATCATAAGCGGACTCCCGTTCTCCATGATCCAGCTGACCTCCAACGACGACTTCCTCTCCAACGAACTCAGAGACGACGCTTTACAAAGCATCACTTTTACCACCGCCGATCTGGCGGGAGCCGCCGAAAAGACCTTTACTTACTCTATCCGCGAGTTACTCCCCTCCGAGTCAGGTCTGCCGCAAACGCCTGGCATGACCTATTCCAACAGCCGTTTCGAGGCTGTGGTCACCATCCGCGACAACCGCACGGATTCCCTGACCGCCTCCGTCGAATACTACAAGATTGTTGATGGAGGACGCCAGCTGATGGATGTTCCGAGCTTCACCAACCGCTACAGCGACTCGGCCACCGTCTATCCGATCCGGGCCAACAAGAACCTCGCGCATTCTAACGCCGAAGCGTTACAGAACGGCGAGTTCTCCTTCATCCTGAAACCTGTCGGAGAGAACGCGGCTGTGGCACCTATGCCCGCGAATGCCCTCGGGATTGGCGCAAACCGCTACTATGAGGCCTACAACCAAGGCAACGACATTCTCTTCTACGACGGTGCCGACGATGGTCTGCGCTTCGACCACACCGAACTGCGCTTGGCCGGCTTCACTGATGCCGCTCTCATTGAAGGAGTTATGTTTGAGTACCAGATGTACGAAATGATTCCGGACGAGGCCTACAACCACAACAACGGCATCCGAAGTCTCAAAGTCGGCGGGGTGGAGACCTTCTACGACGCTGTGGTCCATCACCGCAATTTCAATGTCAAGCTCGACACGGCGGGCGGACGTGCGCGCCTCAACGTGATTATCGGCTCCGACACGATCCACAACGACTACTATGTCAAGGATGACAACCAAAAAGTGTTCCTGACTTCCAGTTCTCCCGCCTATAAGCTGCGTCACGGCTTCGGCGGCGTGCCCATCTTCCTCAACGCACGGGTCGGCGACACCACCATCACTGTTCACAAGACGTGGGAGGACTACGACAACGTCTTCAACACCAGATCTGCATCCGTGACCGTAAATCTGATTGCCAACGGCAGCTCACCCGTCGGAACTGCCGTATTGGAGGAAAGCAACGACTGGCGGCACACTTTCAGCGATCTTCCGTCGGCCTCCATGAATGCCACCTTCGGTCTCGACCCGATTACCTACACCGTCGAAGAGACAGCGGTCAGCCACTATGTCTCACACGTCAACCCGATGAGTGGCGGCTTCAATATCCACAATGCCATCATCCCCGAGGAGATGCAGAAGGACACGGCCATCACGGTGACGAAGACTTGGATTGATCCCGCAGGCACCGTCCATCCCGACATCAAAATCTACTTGAGAAGGGACGGCTTGAAAGTTGACAGTGTGGTGCTCACCAACGGTCAACTCACCCACACTTTCTCCAACCTGCCCGTCTTCGACCTCGCCATTGGCGGAATCCCGATTGAACATAACGACGCGGAACGTTTCCATTATACTATTGACGAATATCCGGTGGCTGGCTACGGTACCACTATTGTGGACGGTCATATCACCAATACCATCAAGCAGGCCAAGGTCGAAATTGCCGGCACGAAGGTTTGGGTTGACCCGTTCGGAACGGACAACATGTCACGTCCCGACCTCAGACTCTCCCTCCACCGCGACGGTGCTTTGATAACGACTGAGAGTTTCGGCCAAGGCGCTACCTCCTGGGCGTTCCCCAATCTTGACAAGTACGATCTCACCGACGGCCACGAGTATGCGTATTCCGTTGAGGAGGTGCAGCCCGAAGGCTACACAAGTGTCATCAGCGGTAACGTCATCACCAACACCATCAATCAAGAATACCTCAACATTCCTGTCTCCAAGGTTTGGTCGGACAACAGCAATCAGGACGGCATTCGTCCCGGCAGCGTCAAGCTGACGCTTTCCGGCAGTGACGGCAGCAGCCATGAAGCGACCCTTTCCGGCGGCAACAATGTTTGGAGCTGGACTTTCACCAACCTCCCGAAATACGCCGTTGACGGTCAGAATATTGTCTATACGCTTACCGAGGAGGATGTGGCGGGGTATCTCTCCTCCGTCACGGGTAGCGCGTCAGGCGGTTTCACCGTTACCAACACGCACACTCCCGCGACCGCGGATCTCACCGCCTGGAAGTTCTGGGAGGACAACAACAATGCTGAAGGTCTGCGCCAGCCTGTGACCGTGCAGCTCTACCGCACTCTTCATGCCACGGCCGACTTCAACCCGTCGGTGGTGAGCGGTCATTGGGAGCCAGTGGGTACGCCGAAAACGGTAAGCACCGCCCCCGCCCATGTCTCCACAGTGTGGAACGATATGCCGTTCTACAAGGACGGTCAAAAGTACCGCTATGCCGTACGTGAGACGAACGTTCCCGAACAATATGTCGTGGCTTATTCCAACGGCGGCTTACTAACTGCTGAGAAGGCTTATACCGACACCATCACCAACCACCATTACGCTTCGGTGACCGCCGCAATTCCCGTGCAGAAGGTGCTGCAAGGGCGTGACTGGTTGGAAACTGACACCTTCGAGATGGCGCTCATTCCGAAGGTGGTCACTGACCCGATGCCAGCTAACGCCACTACGGGCGGAGGCATCCCTTACGCGCCAGTGCTGGTGACCGCCAGCGACCTTCCCGCGACCGACCCGACTTCCCGCATTGATCACTTCCTGCCCCTCACGTTCACCACCGACGATATGGGAGGAGCCACCGAGAAGACCTTCCTCTACAACATCCGCGAGCTCACATTCAGCGAATCGGGCGTGACCCGTGTGCCTGGCGTCACCTACGGAACCGAACGCTACGAGGTGCAGATTACGGTGAGGGTTGGAACGGATAATAACTTGGAAATCGCCAATGTGGCCTATTTCGAAATTTTCATGCACGAAGGAGTTGAAGACCATCGGGTCGCAGCGGAGATTCCCAGCATCACCAACACCTTCAATTCGGCGAAAACCATCTACCACCTCGTGGCTGACAAACAGCTCACCGTTCATGGCGGCACGCCTCTACAGAGCGGCGAGTTCCACTTCAAACTCCGTCCTGTCGGCGCACTGGCGGCCATCGCGCCGATGCCGTCGAACACCACAGGTTACGGATTGAACCGCACGCTTACCGTCAGCAACGAGGGCAACGCCATCCGCTTCTATGACGAGAGCATCCCCGACGATGGTCTTGTGTTCGACCACGAATCCCTGCTCTTAGCCGGCATCACAGACGCGCAACTTGCCGTCGGTGTGGAATTCGAATACGTGCTCTCCGAGGTGATTCCCGATGACGCGGTCAACAACGACGACTGCACTTGGAGCCGTACAGTCACCATCAGCGGCGGGCTGATGGAGGACGAGACGTACGACGCTCTCGTCCACCTCCGCAAGATCATCGTCAAATTGACCGAGGATGCCGCCCACAACTCCCTGTTAGTAGTATCGGGCACTTCAGATGACCATCACGGCGAGTACTACGTTAAAAGCACCGGCGACACCGTCTTCATTTTGACTGGCTCCGAGATGCACGCCCAGCGCCACGGCACGGGCGGAGTGCCCGTCTTCCAAAACACCCGCACGGCCCGCACGTCCGTCGAAGTGCGGAAGGTTTGGGACGACTGGGACAACGAGCTCGGCACACGGCCCGACGAGATTACCGTGGTTCTCCTCGCCAACGGTGTGGAGACGGAAACCGTGGCTACACTCAACAGCGGCAACGGTTGGCAATATACGTTCACGAACCTGCCCTCAACGGCTGATGGCAACGAAATCGTATATACCGTCCAAGAAGTGAGCGTAAACCATTACGAATCAGACTACGACGGCGATATGACCGTGGGATTCACCATCACCAACACGCTGTCCGACTACGGCATTGATGAGGACTGCGGCATCATTGTCAGCAGCGACCAGCTGAGCAGCTGTCCCGACATCACCTGTAACCCGGTCACCGACGAGGACGGCATCACCTACGATGTGGTGAAAATCGACGGTTACTGCTGGATGGCCGAGAACCTCCGCAAGCAGACGCCAGGGGCTCTCTCTTACCAGTCGGCAATTAGCAGCGATGCAAGTGCCAACGTGGCCCATTACGGATACCTCTACACGTGGAACGAGGCCGCCGGCGGCACCGACAATCCTGTGCATGTGAACGGATATGTGCGTGGCATCTGCCCCTCAGGCTGGCATTTGCCCACCACGAAAGAAATCAACGTGCTGAGAACCAACAGTGCAGAATTTCTGAAGAGCACCGGCGACTGGGTGGCACCGGGATTCAACACCACGGGATTCAACGCGCTGCCCGCCGGCTTCTACAACAGCACTCTCAGCAGGTTTGAGGGACTTCACACCATCACCTACTTCCACGGTGACGAATACGGCGAGGAGTTCGGCATCACCTACCACTGCTGCAAGCTCATGATTCCCGAACACGAGTCTCCGGGCAACGGTTACAGTGTGCGTTGCGTCAAAGATTGTGAATAGTCGTGCTATAATTAAGGGCTTCTCGAAGATTCGGGAAGCCCTTCTTAGGTGTTCGTCCGACATGGGCATAATCTAACGGGTGAAAGTCCCGAGCGCGGCCCTATAGCGGCAAGCGCACAGCCAAAGACAAGGTGCCAATGGCGACATTGGGTCTGAAGGAAGTCGGCGGCAAAGCACTGGCCTGACGGACAGAAACTTGATACCAAGGCGCAAGCCCGTGGGTGAGACTGCATAAGAAGTCGAAGCCCCATAGCTATACGGAACGGGCAGCGTAAATCAAGCAGGTATAAGTGTGAAAGATTGTGTCCTTAATCGGGGAGGTCTCACGGACACGGCGGCGACCGGCTGCTCGGCTCTCTATTGGAGCACAAGGCCGCACTAATGGAGAACATACGCCATGCAGCGGACGACGGCCTTATCTTCTGTAAGAGCCGCCGAGCTGCGGAGCGAGTGAGGGGGAGCATCACCAAGTACATAGAAAAGGAATTGAAGTTAAAGGTCAACCGCGAGAAGACCGAATGCGACCGCATCAGCGGGTGGAAGTTCCTTGGTTACGGCTTCTACATGTGCAATGGCAAATGCCGACTGCGTTTGCATGAGAAGAGCGAAGCCAAGCTTCGCCGCCGTCTGCGCATGTGCATTTGGAAAGCGTGGAAGAAGCCACGAACGAGAGTGGAGAACCTCGTCCGATGTGGGATAAACAGATGGCGGGCTTACCAATGGGGCAACACGAGCAAGGGATACTGGCGCATAGCCGACAGCTGGATACTCTCGCGAGCAATCGGCGACGAGGCACTCCGCAGGGCAGGCTATAGCTGGATAGGTTGTTACTACAGCGCATCCGCGCTGCCGAGTTGAGGAACCGCCGTATGCGGAACCGCTTGTACGGTGGTGTGAGAGGACAAGTGAACACGAAAAGAGGTGAACACCTCCGATTAGTGTTCACCTCCTACTCGATTGTTGCATGTTCCCCTAATAAAATCATTCTATCCGAATGTTCAGCACCCTCTCACAGTATCCGGAAGGTGTGAATTTCACTCTCAGTTTGCAAAGGTCGCCGGAATGGTAGATTTCATCGCTGAAGAGTGTATAGAACAGGGCCGTCTCAGTGTATCCGTTCATCTCGTCCACTATGAGGTTATCGTCAAAGGATTGGGTGAGTAATTGGAACATCTCGGGTGTGCTGTTATGAGATAGTTCCTGAGGATACCCGGTGGGAGCTTGCCAATAATAAAGAATTCCATCTATAAACTGTGGTGCGTATGATTCAATCCGTATTTCCTGATAGGAATTGAGGGTAACGGTGATAGTGTCCGTCCTGATTTCGTTGCCGTCAATGAAGAATCTGATGTTGGAGGAATATTGCGGTTCGCGCGAGCACGACATGCACAGTACGCACAAGCCTAATAATACGAACGCGAAATGTGTTTTGATTATATTCATATTGTTTGATTTTGTAAATTTCTGATATTAAAATATTTAGGCTTTTGAAATCAAAATTCATATCCGATGCCGACTGCGCCAATACCCTTGAATCCCGCGCCTAATTCCACACTGGCGAACCAATGTTTCCAGCCCAGTTTCATTCCGATTAACGTGACGTGTGCTGATGCAAAGAGCGTGGGGGCGCTGTTGACCTTATCGCCAGTCGTAAAATAAGGGTGGATGGGACCCTCTTCCTCAATGTTAAGGATGGTGAATTTACCATAGAACTTTGTAATTCCGATGGATATCCCTGAATAGAGTGTTATATGTTCGCGGTTTAGGAAAGAGAACCTCAGTTCTGGCATCAAAGTGAAAACATTGTAGCGTCGTAAGCAAATTGGCCCCGTGTTTGTTTCCGGTGGATTCATGCCGTGGGTGTTGTACAACAATGGTTCCCGCGATTCAACATCGTCGATGTGCGCATAACCCACCATCACCCCGACCCAAAACCATTTGTTGGCGCGGAAGTGGGTTGACAGGGAGTATAATGGCGAAATGTGGTAAGAAAATCCTAACAAGTTCTTGTCCCGATATGATGCCGGACTCATCCCTCGCGGATAGACATAGACAAAATAGCGGTCGAAGAGCGCAAGCATGTAGGGGTCGCAAACTTCCAGCTTGATTTCGTGACTGTAGAGATTTTCATACTGCCACTGCGGCCGGGATTTCTCCTTTTTGGGATGTTTAGGTGATTTGTTCGGTTGCTCCAGCTCCTCTTCCTCGATATTTCCCTCCTCTTCTTGATATTCTGGATAATAAGAAGGAGTCGTGTTTTTTGGAGCGTCGTTAGGAACAACTGGTTTATGCAAGAAAATGGTGTCGTGCACCCAGGTCGTATCGCGGGAAATCAGCGTGTCGTGCTCGACCACAGTCTCGTAAATGTAGAGCGTGTCGGGATGCTGCGCGAAAAGGTTCGCCGCCGTCATCAAAACGATTAAGAAAAGGAATTTACGGTACATACACGGTGTCTTTGAGGGTGACCGTTTCGTTGATGACCACCGTGTCGCGCTGGACCACGGTTTTCTTGACGACGACGGGGGCGGTGATGGATGGCGTATGATGGTTATTCTGTAAAGACGTTGCGCGCAACGTCTCTACATCGTCCACGGTCGGCTCACCCGAAAATGTCGCGGTATCCTCCGCAACCATCGCCGTGTTGGCCGTGTCGTTTGTAATCGTCGCGGCGGTTTCGGTAGGTGTCGGAGACGTTTCGCGGTTGCCGATGAGGTGTGTGACCAGCAAGGTTCCCCCGATGCCGACCGCTACGGAAATGGCGCACAGCAGAATCTCCCGTGCATGCACCAGCAGCCACACGCCCGCTCCCGATCTGGACTTCCTCGCTGCCGCCGCAATCTGCTCGTCCGACAGCGGGACTCTCGGTGTGCGTGTCACCTCGGACAAACCCTGCTCAAAAATACGGTCCAATTCCGGATTCATAATTCAGCATTCATAATTCATCGTTATCTTTCCGCCTCCTCGTAGTGCTCGTTCGTGATGGTGAACGTGAGCTTTCCGTAATAGGGCAGATCGTGAAAGACGCGCCCCGTGTTCCGCTTCTCTTCGTAGGTGTAGTTCAAGGATTGGAAATTGTAGGGGCTGATACCCTCTGTTTCCCAAGCATAATACGTCTTCTCGCGCACGAGAATTTCTTCTGCGAAACCTCCGAAGCCGAACTTCACGGAATCGCCGTAAAACGCCTTGAAATAGTTCACGCCCTCTTCGAAACTGGCGCTGCCGATGCCGCCCAGTTGCTCAATAACGACCTCTTCATTTGGAGCAAGTGTGTAGGTTCCATCTCCGATGGTTGCGGTGGAGGCATCGTTTTCAGGATGCAGAGGAATGATGGTAACATAATGCGAAGATGCGTTACGGATGACCACGTCCTCGGTGTAGCCGGGGTCGCAAGCGGCTGCGAATACGGCAAGGATGAGTATGGCAGCGACTGCCCCCACACTGCGGCCTGCGGCCTTATGTGGGGTTAATTGCACTTCGTGCGTGTTGCCTCTTCGAGGCTGCTCAAGGAAAAAAATCTTTATCATGTTATTGCTTTTTTACAAATGTGTAGGAAAATCCGTCATAGCAGTTGTCGCTCATGGAAAGTACTTGCGCATCGTATCGGTCATCGTAGCTGATGACGGAGAAACTCTTCGGGAAAGGGGCTACTTTGCCGTTTGTGGCTTCTGCAATTTTTTTGCACTGCGCCTCCGGAATATTCAGGTTGAGCCAGGAGTAGAAAGGTTCGTCGGTGTCACCTTTGTTAATATAGAGGCTATGGTCCATTTTGTAATCAATTCGATATGTGCCAGATGTAATCTTTTTCCCGTCTTTGTAGAAGGTGAAGTGACTGCCTTTGAATACAAGTTCGGCTTCGAAGCCTTCGCTCTCAGGAGTGTAAAAGACGCCCGCGAGGCCGCCTGAGGTACTGTACCACTGCCAGGTACCGGAGAGCTCTTTTTTTTCGGGTTTGCTGCAGGCGGTGGCCAATACTGCCAATGCAGTAATAATTGCAATTCTGATAATCTTTTCCATATCCGTATTAATTAATAATTCAGCATTCTTCATTCTACATTTGATTCTTTCTCTTTGCCACCACCTTCAACCGCTGCTGCAATTCCGCCCTTGCGCGGGTGAGCAACACTTTGGAGTTGGCGACGGAGATGCCGAGTGCTTCGGCAATCTTCGCGTGCGGGTAGTGCTCCACCGCGTAGAGGTTGAAGACGGTGCGCTGCTTCATGGGCAGCTTTCCGACAGCCTCCAACAGCTCCTCCTGCGTGAACTCCGTTCGCGAAAGATCCGGGTCGTCGGCCATCTCCTCCACTTCCAGACTGTGGAGGTTCTCGTCCCACTCCACCATCTCCGGACTGTTTCGGAGGTGCATGAGTGCTTGGTTCACCGCAATCTTCATCAGCCAGCCTTCGAAGCTTCCGAAGGCGTGGAAGGTGGAGGATTTCTCCATGGCGGTGAGGAACGCGTCCTGCGCCAGGTCCTCGGCAAGCGTCCAGTCGGCCACATAGCGGTAGCAAACGCCCACCATCTTCCCGATGTGTCGCCGATACTGTTCCGCCCAGAAAGCTGCTTTCTTCATCCGAATCTTACCTCTGAAATGAAGATGCAAAAATACAAAAAGGTTACATTTTTTTTTTCGGTAGGTTGTCAGAAGTGGTAGGCCAACCGAAAACCTCCGTTCAAAGAGGAGAAGCTGAAGGAGGGACTCCACCCGTATTCAGGGCTGTATTGCGCTCCTAACACAATCAGATCGACGGCCATGTCAACATTTTCGCTGACACGGAAGCGGAGGCTCGGGCGCAATCCCACCTGGCATAGTTTGAGTTCGTTTGTGAATTCGAACCCGCCCAATGCGTAAAGATCTACGAAGATACTCTCGTTATGCCATACACAGACGCGGACGAAGGGTTCCGCAATACCGGTTACGTCAAAATAATTGTCCCGGCCCGCACAAATGACGGCTCCTAATCCTGAGCCCAAAGCAACCCGGTCGTTAAATTCATAGCCGACCCAAGCCTCTCCGGAAGCAATGAAATAACCGCGATACCCGAGGCCGGCTGAACCTCCGAAAAACCATCCGTTTTGTGCCTTCGATACGAAAACTGTGCACAATAGCAGCGCAAAAAGTAAACTTTTCTTCATTACAATACGGTTTTCAGTGATTAATCGACCGCGAGGCCTCCTTGCGCCGTCTCTTTATACAAACTGGGCAGGTCTTTGCCGGTCAGTTTCATCGTTTTCACCACCTTGTCGAAGCTGATGAGGTGTTTGCCGTCGGACATCATGGCGAAGAGGTTGGCATCGAGGGCGCGGAGGGCGGCGAAGGCGTTGCGTTCGATGCAGGGAATCTGCACGAGGCCGCAGATGGGGTCGCAGGTGAGCCCGAGGTGATGTTCCAAACCCATCTCGGCGGCGTATTCGATCTGTTGCGGGGAGCCGCCGAAGAGTTGGTTGGCAGCGGCGGCGGCCATGGCGCACGCGGAGCCGATCTCGCCCTGACAGCCCACTTCTGCCCCTGACAAAGAGGCGTTTGTGCGGATGATGTTGCCGAAAAGTCCGGCGGTGGCCAGACCGCGGAGGATGTATTTGTCGTTGTAGTCATGGTTCTGCTTGAGGTGGTAGAGCACGGCCGGCAGCACACCCGAAGAGCCACAGGTAGGTGCGGTGACGATCAGTCCGCCCGCTGCGTTCTCCTCGGAAGTCGCTAATGCGTAGGCCGACACGAGGCAGCGACCCTGAAGCGAAGGCTTGTAGCTCATGGCCTTCACGTAGTATTGGGTGGCCTTCCGCCGCACGTAGAGTCCGCCCGGCAGCACACCGTTGTTCTGCAGCCCGTTCACGATGGTCTTTTGCATCACCTCCCAGCGTTCCGCGAGGAAGTCCCAGATGTCGGGGTCCTCGTGCTGCTCCACGTACTCCCAGAAATTGAGGCCGTATTTCTCCACGTGCTCCACGATTTCCGTCATGCTGTTCTCTTCGTAGCGTTCCTCGTGGTCCATCACGGAGTTTTCGTCGGCTAGTTCGCCGCCGCCGATGCTGTAGATTTTCCATTGGTCGGTGACCTCCTCGCCGCGCAGTGCCTCGAAGAGCATGGCGTTGGTGTGGAAGGTGTGCTGGACATCGGGTCTCCAAAGGATTTCGACGGGCTTGGGCGCGAGTGCGTCGATGATGGTCTTGTCAGTAAAGTGGCCCTTGCCGGTGGCGGCGAGGCTGCCGTAGAGAGTGACACGGTAGCCGGAGGCGTCCCCGGCGCGTTCTTTGAACATTTCGGCCGCACGGTGCGGTCCCATAGTATGGCTGCTCGACGGCCCGTAGCCGATTTTGAAGATTTTCTTGATGGATTCCATTTTATTAGTTTAGGGTTTAAGGTTTAAGGGTTAAAAAGGGAATAGTGATTAGAATAAGGACATGGTCTAAGTAATAGCCAATAGCTAATTGCTCCAGAACTCCACCCATTTCCTCTCCTCCTCGGTGAACCCTTCCATGTCGCCCTTGTACTTCGGGTTGCGGATGTACCATTCGGTGGATTCAAAATATTCCCGTAATGCCTTGTTTTTGAATTTGTAACCTCGGTAGGCGAAAGGCAGGTTCTTCAGGATTCGGCGCTGTTCGGGGGTGAATTGCGGGACCTTTTCGAAGTATCCAGATATGAAGGCGGTGTCGAGGGAGAAATACTGAGTCTTGAACCCTTTGATGAATTTCTCCTCTTCGGAGGTGGTCTGCTCGTTATTCCAGTCGCTCCACATACAGATAATGAGGGCGTCCTTCGCCACGTGCAATTCCCCGTCAGGATGGAAGTTCTGCTTGTGGAAGCTGACGCTGCCCTTCTGGATGTGGAAAATCACCCCGTTTTTCACGGTATCCCATGTCGGCCAGTCACATTTCATGGCCATGCCGAGCCCGTTGATGGTCCAGTCGGTGGATTTTTCGAAAAAAGTCTGTTTGATGCGGAACGACTCACGGTCGCCCATGTTGATGTTCAACGTGAAATCGTCGATTTGGTGGTTGGCCCAGCGGTTGGCCGCCGTCAGGACGTACGGGAAATGAAATTCCTCGCCTACGGAGAAGGAAAGATCGTATTCGTAGGTGTGTTGGATGATGTTCAGTCCGGGACGGAATTTCGCTTTGAAGTGATAGACATAGTCGAAGGGGTAAGCCATGTAATCCCACGATTTCAGGGAGTCTCCGCACTGCTTCTTCGACCAGTCCTTGAACTGTCCATTGGTGTAATAGGGAGGTATAGTGTACTTGTCGTTCTCGTCGTAGGATCCTCTCGTCACGTGCGCAATTTCATAGTGGAGTGGCTGTCCGTTCACCACCACTTTGAAGTTCCGCATGTGTGGGTGGTCGGGGAACAGCGCTATGGGGTCGCGGCCACTGTTGTAGGGCGACTGGGCCTCGAACCCGACCAGCAGCTCCTTCTCGCCCACGGGGTTGAAGAACTCGTAATAGACGGTCACCTCGATGTGGTCGCCCACGCGGCTTAAGGTCAGCACCTCCTTCTTCACGCTGATGTCGGTTTCCGTGATCGGGATCAGCTGGTTGCCGGAAGCGTAGAACACGCCATCGTTGGCAGAGGCAAAAATGGCTGATAGACAGTAGAATATGACAATGATGAGTTTCCTCATAGTGGGGTTTATTTGATGGGGCAAAGTTACGAAAAATATTTTTTTCTCAACGAATGCAATATAAAACTAATTTTTTCGTTGTATGATTAAAAAATAAATTATATCTTTGCCGCGCCGTTCCTTGAGCAGCCTCGAAGAGGCAAAACGCACGAAGTGCAAGTAACCCCACACAAGGCAATAGCCGCAGTATGGGGCGAAAAAGCGACTTAAGAACATATTACTAACGTATAAAATATAAGAACAATGAAAGAATTAACCAAAGCAGAAGAACAGGTGATGCAGGTGCTGTGGCAGATCAAACAGGGATTCGCCGCCGACATCATCGACAATTTCCCGGAGCCGAAGCCGGCCTATAACACCATGCTGACCGTGGTGCGCATTCTCGAAAAGAAGGGGTTTGTGTCGCACGAGACCTTCGGGAAGTCGAACCGCTACTACCCGTTGGTGAGCAAGGAACAGTACTCGGAGTCGTTCATGCAGCAGTTCGTGCGCAACTACTTCGACAACTCCTTCAAGTCGATGGTCTCCTTTTTTGCTAACAATCAAGATATTACGTTGGAAGAGCTGGACGATATCCGTCGCATGATCGATGCCGTTCCGCAAGATGATTCACCCACAAAAACCGAATAGTCATGAAAACGATTCTCTTTTCCGCCGTCGCCATCGCCCTCTTTTTCGGGCTGTATGCCGCCACCTTGCGCAGGAGCAACCTGTTCCGCTTGCGCCGTTTCTATCTTGTTGGCACATTGGCACTTTCGTTGGTGCTGCCGTTTGTCTCGCTCGAGATGCCGAGCCGCGTGGCCGCCGTAGTTAAAACAACGACAACTGGGACAACTCTGACAACGGGAGCGGTTGAGTCAACGACAACTGGGACAACTTTGACAACAGGAGCGGTTGAGTCAACGACAAATGGGACAACTTTGACAACAGGAGCGGATGAATCAACGACAACAGGGACAACTTTGACAACAGGGGCGACAAAAAAGTTGTCTTTTAAAGATATGGTATGTTATGGGTATCTTCTCGGTTGCGGGGTGGCTTTTATCCTGCTGGTTATCAAGCTCTTTAAGACTTTCAGGTACTATCGGCGCAGTGTGCTGTCGGATGAGCTTTCGACGGGCGACATGTGTGTGCGGGTGCTGGGCGAACCCGACGGCAACCTTCCGTTCTCGTTCCTGCGTTCGGTGTTCGTGAATCCGGAAGTGTTCACAGAGAGCGAGTTGCAGCAGGTGTTGCGTCACGAGAGGACGCACATCCGCCAGCGTCACACATGGGATCTGCTCTTCATGGAAGCGATGCGGGTGCTGCAATGGTTCAATCCGTTCATTTACTTGTACGCCAGGGAGTTGAGTAGCGTCCACGAGTATTTGGCCGATGAGGCGGTGCTCTCGTGCGGATTCTCTCGCCGCGACTACTTAGAACTGCTGTACAAACAACTGTGCGTGGGCAAGTTCGTGCCCGTAGGCAACAGTTTCCGTCATTTGCTGACCAAGAAGCGGATTCAGATGATGAATCAGCCGGTAAAACGCAGGGTGTCAGCTTGGTGGATGCTCGCGCTTATCCCCATCACCGCCGGACTCTTGTTGGTGAACTGTCATCCGAAAACGGAGGATGTGGCTGTGGCAGAGGAGGTTGAGGAAATTATAGACGAGCCCGTTTGCATGGATCCCGATACGATGCCGCAGTTCCCGGGTGGCATCCAGCAGTATGTCAATAACCTCATCGGTAGCATGAAGTATCCTGAATTGGCCAAGAAGTACAAATTGTCAGGAGTTCTTTCGGTATGTTTTATTGTGGAGAAGGATGGACGTGTTCTTTTCACGGAGTTGGATACGGCTCATGTCAAATGGGGTGATGTTTGTGGCAAGAAAGGGGAGATGGTGCTTACGGCTCCTTTCGAAGGTCGTAAGGACAGCAATGACGGTTTGGCTGTCGCTCATCTTGATCTCGGAGAGGATGCCCCCGAAGATAAAGAATCTCGGAAAGAGATTTTGCGGAAAGTGATGGATGACAATATGGCGGAAATAAATCGGGCTTTCCGTGCCGCACCCGCCTGCAAGCCAGCCATGAAGGATGGAGAACCTGTGCGTTGCAAATTGCATCTGCCGGTGGGATTCACCACGGAGGAGCATGTCGTTAACAAACTAGTAATGTTTCAAGACATCGCCGTTTCTCCAACTGCAAAGCCGTCAAAAGATCGTTACGTTACTGGCATAGTCGCACTCGATGAGCAGCTTGGGCCTGATTTTATAGACATTCCGTGGGTCGGCTACACCTCCGCAGAATAGTTAGCAGTTAGTAGTTAGTAGTTAGTAGTTAAGATGGCTCGAATGGGCCGTCTGGGGGTATTATATGCCGAAAAATTCGAATATGAAAAAATGTAAAACATTGTGACTTAAAAAATTACAAAAAATGAAAAAGATTATCAATGTTATGTTCCTGCTTCTGTTTTGCGTAACCGTTTTCGCGCAGAACACGGACACGACGGCGGTGGCGAAGGCCGACACCATCGCCCCGAAGAAGACAACGGAACTGCCCGAGGTGGGCATCACCGCGAAGAAGCCCGTCTATATGACCGATGGGGAAAAGACGATGTACAACGTTTCGGAAGACCCTGCGGTTCAGTCGGGTACGGCGGCGGACGCGCTGCAGAACGCGCCGGGCGTGGAGGTCGATGTGGAGGGCAATATCACCCTGCGCGGAGTCTCATCGGTACAGATATGGCTTAACAATCGACCTGCCAACATGAACGCCGAAGCCCTCAAAATCCTTCTGCAGCAGATGCCGGCCAGTGACATCGAGAAGATTGAGGTCATCACTAACCCCTCGGCGCGGTACAGTGCGCAGGGTGCGGGCGGCATCATCAACATCGTCACCGTTTCCGACATCAGGAAAAACAGCTTCCTGAGCTTCGGGGCGAAGGGATCCTCCGCGCCCGAGGCCATTCCCTTCCTCTCCTACGTTTATGCCAACAAAAAGTTCACCATCAGCACCTATCTGCAATATTGGTATAGCACTTCCCTGCACGACAGACTTTCAGAATCAGCCATTTACGACGATTCGGGAAGGCTTTCTTCCACAGATTCCTCGCATTCTATCAGACGGTTTCGAGAAGACCAGACCGGGCTGTTCCTCAACGCTTCTTGGACACCGGATACCACGAACACGGTCTATTTTTACGGCGGTTTTTATCCGCAACTCACGCGTTACAACTCCCAGGACAGTACTTCGTGGCGCGAATATATCTACAGCCCAGGGGATTACTCTTATTACGAGACTGTACTCCAAAAATCCGGGATTCTGTCGGGCTACGCGGGGCTTTGGTACGAGCATAAATTCAACAACCAAGGGCATAAATTGAGCACCTCAGCCATATACTCGGGACAGGGATATCGATCAAAAGGGGATCTTCATCGAGATTATCTTTGGTCGGGGCTTACTGACCGTAACTGGTTGCAAACAAATGATTACCAGTATCATAGAGGAAATGTTTCGGTTGATTACACAATCCCCTATCATCAGAACGGCGAGGTGGAGACGGGGGTGTCGGGAAGCTATTCTTACAACAAGCAGCTTTTGACTACGGACACGTTGGTGGCAGCCGATTTGGGGCGTTACTATGTGAATGACGCGGTGCGTTCGATGAACGCGCGCAATCAGGACGGGGATTTCGACGCATACGTCACCCTGCAGCACCGTTTCGGCGGCTTCTCGCTGAAGGGCGGACTGCGTTCCGAGCTGCTGTCGCTGAATTTAGACTATCCCGATTCCCCTGCCGATAACGTGCGGAAGCTCTATTGGGGACTTTTCCCGTCGATACACCTGAGCTATCGCACGAAGAACATGCACAACTTCAAGCTGAGTTACACGCGGCGGGTGAGCAATCCGCAGGCCTCCGACCTGACCACCTACCGCAGATACGGGGAGGACAGCTTCAGTACGGGCCACCCCGACCTGCGGCAGGCGTTCACCAACTCCGTGGAGGCGGGCTGGACGAAGTATATCAACAAGTTCGGCAACGTGGGCGTCAATGCGTGGTTCAAGAACACGAAAGACGAGTTTTCCAGCCTTGCGGATGTCTGTTACGATCCTTTTTTCGGAAGGATTGTCTATTTCTCGCGGCCCATCAACGCGGGCAAGACCCTGAATACGGGTGCGGAGGTGAATGTTGCGTACCAGCTCAAGAGCTTCATGAACATCCGTTTTTACGGCAATGTCTATTACACGAAGTCGGCGTTCCAGTTCCGCGACGAGGAACAGCCCTACGAGACGGAGAATTTGGGGTATAGTTTCCGGCTGAACTTTTGGGCGAAGTTGTGGAAGGTCTTGGAGGTGAACGCCGCCGCCAACTATCAGTCGCAGAACGTGTTTCTGTTCACCACGGTTCGGCCGAGCTACAGCATCGACCTCGGGTTGCGGGCGGAGTTCTGGAAGCGGCGCATCGCGGTGTGGGTGAATGTGGACGACCTCTTCGACTGGAACCGCAGCGCGACCGTAAACGCCAATCCCTATTACAGTTACAGCGACTCCACGCGTGTGAGCTATCGGGCGCGGACGGTGCGGTTCGGGCTGTCGTTCAAGTTCGGGAAGATGGAACTGGAAGGTTCGCAGGCCGGACAGGGGCAGGGGGAGAGGAGGTAGTGTTCGCCACGGATTTGTCTCCGCGGATCACGCGGATCTCACGGAAAGTTTTCCCCGCGATTCGCGAGATACAAGGAATAACTGTCTCCGCGTATCGCGAGGAACTCACGGAAAGTTTTCCTCGTGATCCGCGCGATACGCGAAGATAATGCTTCCGCAGATTGCGTGGCATCGCACAGATTTTTTTCAGAATACACAATAAACGACATATTGCTTCGTTGTGTTGTTCTTTGAACAAAATAATGAATTATGACAAACAAAAAGATTTTTGAAGACGAAGTGATTTACGAAATTATCGGTGGTTCCATGGAAGTGTACAACCATCTCGGTCCAGGCCTTCTGGAGAGTGTATATGAAAAAGCCCTGATTCACGAGCTGAGGTTGAGGGGATTGTTGGTAAAGACACAAGTGCCAGTGCCAGTGATGTACAAAGGATGTTGCGTTTCCGATGACCTTCGGGTTGATTTATTGGTGGAAGATTCCATTCTGGTTGAACTGAAGGCCGTTGAGCGATTGATGCCTGTGCATTTCAAACAAGCGAGAACCTACATGAAGCTGCTGGGCAAATCGACGGGGTTGCTCATCAATTTCGATGTGGGGGATTTCAAAGAC
>CAJOKR010000001.1 GCA_905235135.1 uncultured Bacteroidales bacterium | reverse complement strand
CCCAATCCCCAATCCCCAATCCCCAATCCCCAATCCCCAATCCCCATTTTCAACAGATTTATTACAATATTAAAAAAATAAAAAATTATTTAATTATAATAATAATAATTATAAAATTAAAAAATATGTCAAATAAGAAACAAATAGAAACAAAAAATGATAAACCAATATCTTGTAAAGTCATAGTTGTTGGTGATAGTGGTGTTGGAAAAACATCTATAATCAAACGTTATCTAGATTCTTTTAAAGAAAATGAAAAGTCGACCATAGGTGCATCATATTCAACTAAATCGCAAATAATAGGACAATACAAAATTAGTTTCGATATATGGGATACCGCCGGTGAAGAACGTTTTAGATCTGTTAATTCTATATTTTATAAAGAAGCCTATGCTTGTATTTTAGTATATGATATAACAAATTCAGAGACGTTTCAAAATATTAAAAGTTATTGGTATAATTCAGTTAAAAATAATTCTATATCTGAAATAATTTTTGCTATTGCAGGAAATAAATGTGATTTATATACAAAGGAAAAAGTCAAAAGTAAAGAAGCTAAAGAATTTTCCAAAGAAATTGATGCAATTTTTTTTGAAACTTCAGCACTTGAAAATCAATCTATTGATGAGATATTTGAAAAATTAGGAGAAAAATTTATTAGTTCAGAAATTTTTAAGAAAATATTGTCTAATTTAGAATATGAGAATAAATTAGAGCTAAAACGAACAAAAGTTAAAAAAAAGAAAAATTTTTGTTAGTAAATATTAATGGAAAAATAAAGAAATATATATTACTCTCTCCCACTCTCTCCCAAAACCGGTTCTTGAACCGTCGCACAAACGGGATGAAGAGCTTTGAGCTGCCGAAACTCTGGTACAATCTTGCAACATTCGGGTTTGAGGATCCGTTAAAGTCGAGGTAAAGGTCCGATTCCGCATGGTTGCGGATATAGGCATCGAGCAGCTGGAACATGGGTTTGCTTTCCGACAGTCGGTTGTCGCGACCGGAGAACCAGAACCAGCGACGTTTCCCGTCCTTCACAAATAAGGCGCCTGCTGCCAATTGTCCGTCGGCAGTACGCACACCATAAATATCTAACAGATTGTGCTCCAGCAAGTAATCGGAAACGCGCTGTAATCTTGCATAATCGTTCTCTCGAAAATGTACAGTTTCTTCTGAACCCTTGTTTGTTCGGAAAAGTGCGATAATGTCCGCCACCGATTCTTCTTCTACGGTCACCCTGCATAGCATCTTTTCACCCTTCTTGATGTTCCGCCTCGTGTTCTCATGGAATTGGCAAAACAGTTCATTATAAGCGGGTTGTAAATCAAGTTTGTAAGAAGTGAAATTGGAATTGTATGGCTTCTGTGATACTTGTGTCTCGTTAAGAAGCACATCTGCCAAAACATAGTGTTTGGAAATCTCTTGCAAGAAAGCATCTGTTTCTTCGGGATGCAGCTCTTGTCGATAAAAGATGCCCATTTGCGGCAAAAAGAACGGCGTGTAAACATATTTTAACACTCCTTTTTGGCGGGTCGGGAGCGGCATCACGGCTTGGTAGTCGTCATCGACCAATGCGTGCCACGTATCGTCACCCGTGAGCAGATCCAACAGCTCATATTCGGCCAATACGTTAGGAGACAAACTGTTACGTACAGCTTGGTTCCATTTGTCGGGGTCAATTTCGGAATGTTGGAGAAACCGGATCATCACACAAAGTGTTCAGCAATGCGCTTCATCTCAGAGGAGACGTTGTTGTTTTCGTACAAAATGCCGTAAATGGTCTCCACTATGGGGATGTTAGCACCGATTTTTTTGTTGATTTCATGCACGCAGCGGCAGGCAGTGTAGCCTTCAGAGACCATCCGCAGCTCCATCAGCGATACGCGCACGGAAAGACCGTGCCCGATCATGATGCCGAAAAGCCGGTTGCGGCTGAAGGTGGAGTAGGCGGTCACCAAAAGGTCGCCCAGATAGACCGAGTCGGAAATATGGCGGTTCTCGTTGGGGTAAACCTCTGATACAAAGTACTTCATCTCCTTCACGCAGTTCGACACGTAGGCGGCGATGAAGTTGTCCCCGTAACCGAGACCGCTGTAAATGCCGGCCCCGAGAGCGTAAATGTTTTTCAGCACGATGGCCAGTTCCGCGCCCATCACGTCGTTGGAGACGGAGGTGCGGCAGTAGCGGGTGGTGAAGAATTTCGCGACCGTCTCAGCCAACTCCGTGTTGGTGGAAGCGGCGGTCAGAAAGGTGAATTTCTCCTGCGCAATCTCTTCGGCATGTGACGGGCCGCTGATGATACATAGCTGATCTAAAGGCACTTTGAACTGCGACTGCATGTAGTCGCTGATGAGTTGCATGGTCTCGGGCACGATGCCCTTCACCGCGAGGATGATCTTCTTTTTCGACAGCTGCGACCGTTTGAGCGGTTCCAAAGTCTTGTGCAGATAGGCCGACGGGGTGACGATAATCACATAATCCGCCCGCGCCACGGTACTTTTGATGTCAGTGCTCACCTTCACGTCTTCCGGATTGATGAAGACGGAGCTGAGATATTTGGGGTTGTGACCGTATTTCATGATGCTTTCCGCCACCTCTTCCTGCCTCACCCACCAGTGGATGTGCTCCAAGTTCACCGAGATGATCTTCACAATGGCCGTCGCCCAGCTCCCGCTGCCAATCACCGCAACCCTATATCGGGCGCGCATTTTCCGGCTGCGCGGCATGATTGTCGAAGACAGATGTTCGTTCGTCATTTTAACATTTTTTAAGCGTGCAAAGATACACTATTTTTTGGTACTTTTGCTGTTTAATTTCGTTTGTTCTTCTACTTGTTGATAATGAAGACTTTAGACGTGAGACGTGAGACTTAAGACTTGAGACTTGAGACTTTGGACTTTGGACTTAAGACTTGAGACTTGAGACTTTGGACTTTGGACTTAAGACTTAAGACTTGAGACTTAAAACTATAAACCCTAAACCTTAAACCTTAAACCTTAAACCCTAAACCTTAAACCTTAAACCTTAAACCCTAAACCTTAAACCCTAAACCCTAAACCCTAAACCTTAAACCTTAAACCCTAAACCTTAAACCCTAAACCTTAAACCCTAAACCTTAAACCCTAAACCTTAAACCCTAAACCCTAAACCTTAAACCTTAAACCCTAAACCTTAAACCCTAAACCTTAAACCTTATGAGAAACATACGACTTTTATGGCTATTCCTTCTGGCCTTCGCGTTTGCGGACGTGCATGCGCAGGTGGTGTTGGATTTTGACGAGACCTACGCGCAGGAACTGTTGAAACCGGGGACACCCGCGCCGGATTTCCAACTGCAGACACCTGATGGCAAAACGCTTAAGTTCAGTGACTTTGCCAAGGGGAAGTACGTTGTTATCGACTTTTGGGCCTCCTGGTGCCCCGATTGTCGCAAAGACCTCCCCGAAATCATCCGCCTATACAACCAGTTCCATGAGAATGGGGTGGAGTTCCTTGGGGTCTCTTTCGACACGGACAAGGAGAAGTGGCCGGACTATATCGCCAAATCAGGCGTGCCATACCCTCAGGTGAGCGAGCTGAAACGGATGAACCAGTCGGAGGTGGCCAAAGCCTACGGCGTGCGCTGGATTCCTTCTATTTATCTTATTGGACCCGATGGCAAAGTACTGGTTAGCACGGTGTTATCGTATAAGATTGAGAAAAAGCTGTACGATGTCTTTGCTGAACCTCTTCCCGCTAAGCTCTCTGGAACTTGTGACACCATAACGATAGATGGTGGCAAAGGCAAGTTGTGGGCTGAACTGTACAAGCCTCAACTCAACCCGGGTCAGCGTTGCGATTTGGTGGTTTTGTGTCATGGGCTGAACTGTGACCACGACTTCGAATTGATGCAGCGGATTGCCATACAGTTAAGATCGGCAGGTTTCGCCACGATGATGTTCGACTTCAACGGTCACGGCAAGAGTGACGGTCGATTCTCCGAGATGACAATCCCGAACGAGATTGAGGATTTGGAGCAGGTGCTGGCCTACGCGCAAGATTTGCGGTTTGTGGATGATATCGCCTTGGTGGGTCACTCGCAAGGGGCTATAGTGGCGGCGATGGTGGCGGGCAAGCATCCTGAGGACATCAAGGCGGTGACATTGCTGGCTCCGGCTTCCTCTGTGCGCGACGACATAGCCCGCGGTAATCTCTTCGGCATCGACTTCAACCCCCTCGATCCGCCTGATAGCCTCGTGCTGGTCAACGGTATCGCCCTTGGTCGCCGCTACCTCAAAACCGCGCTCTATCTCCCCATTTTCGAGACTTCGGCTAAATATCTCGGCAATGCCTGCATCATCCACGGCAATGGCGACCGTCTCGTACCCTTCACCTGCGGCGAGCGTTTCCACCAACTTTGGAACGGCAGTGAATACTACGAACTCGAATACTACGACCATAACTTCACCAATTGCATCTACCGCCCGGTGGAAATCACGACGGAGTATCTGAAGAAGGTGTTGAAGTAAGGAGGTGCGTCCTACACCTTAAAAATTGTTAAAAATGCATTTACCTCTTGACAAAGGGCGTTTTTTTGTGTATATTTGCAAAAATGTTTGGGGTAAGAGGCATGCCCGTCTTATCTCAAAAAAGGAAATCAGTTCGCGAATGATTTCTAACGATCTTTGACATATTGGCCGTAGTGCATATTAGTTTAGGGTTTAGGGTTTAAGGTTTAAGGTTTAGGGTTTAAGGTTTAAGGTTTAGGGTTTAAGGTTTAGGGTTTAAGGTTTAAGGTTTAGGGTTTAAGGTTTAGGGTTTAAGGTTTAGGGTTTAAGGTTTGGGGTTTAAGGTTTGGGGTTTAGGGTTTGGGGTTTAGGGTTTGGGGTTTAGGGTTTGGGGTTTAACTTGAAACTTGAAAAACAATAAACGGACGACCCCTTTCGGAATCGTCCGTTTGTTTATACAAACCGTAAAAACTTGTTTTACAGTAGATTGTAGGTGTCGGTAGCAATCACCAACTCTTCGTTGGTGGTCACAACCACGAGTTTCGTGGTGGAATCGGGGGTGGAGATGATGCCATCTTCGCCACAGTACTTCTGGTTGGCTTCGGGGTCGAGTTTGGCACCGATCCATTCCAGATTTTCACAAATCTTCTCGCGTTGGAACCAGGCATTCTCGCCGATACCGCCAGTGAAGAGAATCACATCCACACCGCCCATAGTGGCTGCATACGCGCCGATGTACTTGCGCACGCGGTAGGCGAACATGTTGAAGGCGTCCGTGCTGCGTTCGTCACCAGCATCGCGGCCGGCGCGAATGTCACGCATATCGACGCTCTTGCCGGAGATGCCCAACAGACCGCTCTTCTTGTTGATGAGGGTGTTCATCTCCTTGGTGTTCAGGCCTTCGGTGTCCATGATGTAAAGCAGGGCGCCGGCATCGATGTCACCCACGCGGGTGCCCATCACGAGGCCTTCCACCGGGGTGAAGCCCATGGAGGTGTCGATGGATTTGCCATCCTTGATGGCGCAGATGGAAGCGCCATTGCCGAGGTGGCAGCTCACAATCTTCGCGCTTTCGTAAGGAATTCCGGCAATTTCAGCGGCCTTCGGACCCACGTATTTGTGGCTCGTGCCGTGGAAACCGTAGCGACGGATCTTCTTCTCGGTGTAATACTCGTAAGGAAGGGCATAGAGGAACGCCTCTGACGGCATGGTCTGGTGGAAAGAGGTGTCGAACACACCGACGTGCTTCACGTTCGGGAGCAGCTTTTTCATTGCGTCGATGCCGGTGAGGCTGGCAGGATTGTGCAGGGGAGCCAAGGCGCAAAGTTTTGCGATCTCCTCACGCTCTTTGTCGCCGATGACACAGCTCTCTTTGAAGTATTCACCGCCGTGCGCCACACGATGACCCACCGCGCCAATCTCGTCTAAGGATTTGATGACACCGTGCTCGGGATCGGTCAACATGTTCAGCACCAGCTTGATGCCTTCCTCGTGGGTCGGGATGGGGGTTTGCACGTAGCATTTCTCCTTGCCGACGGGCTTGTGGGTGAACTCACCCATTTCCAAACCGACGCGCTCAACCAAACCTTTAGCCAAAAGTTCGGGTTGCGGCTCCATCTCCAACAATTGATATTTGATGGAGGAACTGCCGCAGTTAAGTACTAATATCTTCATATTCTTTTATTTTTTGTGACTTTATATATTTATTGTAAGAGTGATCAGTGATCAGTGAACTGTGATTAGAGATTAGAGATTAGAGATAGATACGTGTAGATACGAGTGATACGCGGAGATCAAATTATTCTTCGCCGCGGAGGATGTCAGAAATATGGATAATGTCAATATCGACATCGTGTTGCTGTTTGTAAGCATCGAGCAGTTGCAGGCAGTGGATGTCGGTGGAGGTGATGTATTCGGCCCCCTGGTTGTAGGCGCGGAGCACAATTTCGCCAGTCATCTTTTCAGCGGCCTCGGGGTTCAGCATCGGGAAACGGCCGTTGGCCCCGCAGCAGCAGTTTTTCTCCTCCGTATCCTCGATCAGGTCCAGTCCAAGCGTGTTGCTTAAAAGCGTCTCGGGAGCGTTGTTGTCGGGATAGAGATGTTTGGACGAGCAGGATTTGAAGTAGAACACGCGGTGGCGGAAACTATTCCCCAATTTGTTCACCTTCAACACGTTGACGATATAATCGCACAGTTCATAGACGTTGCTGATGAAGGTGTTCAGCTCGTTGGGCAGGGTGGCGTTTTTCAGAATCAGGTCGAAATGCTTGCGCATGAAACCCGCGCAGGCGGCATCGGGAACCACCACGGGAAAGGTGGTCCTGTGCAGGTTGCAATACTCCGTGTAGGTTTGGATGACCTGATAGCCAAGGTCTTTGGCGTACTGCATCTCACCCTCCATGAAGAAACGGCGGCCGCAGCAGGTGCTTTCCTTGTCGTAATGGCAGAACTGATCCAGCCGGTTGAGCACCGTGATGGCACTCGTCACCGTTTCCGCCTGGAAGAGGTCCATCTGGCAGGGAACGTACAGGAATACTGTTTGTTGCGAATCGCTCATTCTTTTTGGTTTAAGGTTTAAGGTTTAAGGTTTAAGGTTTAAGGTTTAAGGTTTATGAGGGTGTAGAGACGCAAAATTTTGCGTCTCTACGAAATGGCATATCTTAATTACCGCATTTGGCATATCCGCAGTTCGAGCACGTGAGGCAGCCTTCCTTGAATTCCATCGTGTCTTTCTGGTGGCAGTTGGGGCATTCCACGCCTTTCTGCTTGGTGCCGTCCGCGATGAATTTCTTGAGGGCGCGGCAGACGCCGTTGCGCCATGAGTTGATGCTCTCCTGACGGAAGTTGAGGCCGGAGATGATGTTCACGATGTGGTTCACGGGGATGCCGTTACGCAGCAGCGCGGAGGTCATCTTGGCATAGTTCCAGAACTCTTGGTCGAAGCAGCGGTCCAAACCGCGCAAAATCACATCGTAGCCGGCCTTGTCCTGATAGATGAAGTCGTAGGATTTGGTGCCGTCCTCGTTGCGGTTCTTCACAATCGTGCCGTGATCGACCCACTTGGGCAGCAGGAAGCTCTCGTCGCCGGTCTTGCCGGTGAAAATCTCGTAGGGTTTGCCCTCATACAGCCCGATGTAGGCCACCCAGTCCTCGTTGTTGTTCTTGAAGTGGATGACATCGGCACGCAGCTCGCGGGGGCGCTTGAAATTCTTGGGTTTCTCCTTCTGCTCCTCCTTTTTCGACTGGTCGAGGGAGTTGAGCACACCGTCGCGGGAACCTTCGCGATAGACGGTGAGGCCTTTGCAGCCCACCTCCCACGCTTTCATGTAGAGGTCGCCAACCACCTCCTCGGTGATGTCGGACGGCAAGTTCACGGTGACGGAGATGGAGTGGTCAACCCACTTTTGCACAGAACCTTGCAGCTCCACTTTCTTGATGTAGTCGGTGTCGGCGGCAGTGGCTTTGTAGTAGGGCGACTGTTCCACGAGGGCGAAAATCTCCTTTTCGCTCATGTTCTTCATCTGCTCCAAGGTGTAGCCTTTGGTTTCGGCCCAAACCACGAATTTGTGGTGGAAAACCATGTATTCCTCAAACAGGTCACCCACCGTGTCTTTCAACACGGTTTTCTTGGAGGCCATGTCGTTAGGGTTGATTTTGCGGCGACGCTTATAGACCACGTTGAAGGCGGGTTCAATGCCGGAAGTGGTTTGCGTGCAGATACTTACGCTTCCCGTCGGGGCGATGGTGAGCAAGGCGATATTGCGGCGGCCGTAACGGATCATGTCGTCGTAGAGTTTTGGATCCGCGTCGCGAAGGCGCTGGATGAAGGGGTTGTGACCCTCCTTGATGCAGCTGTAGATGGGGAATGCGCCGCGTTCCTTGGCCATGGTGACGGAGGAACGGTAGGCGGCGAGTGCTAACTGTTTGTGCACTTCCGTGGAGAAGGCGTTGGCCTCGTCGGTGCCGTAGGTCAGGCCGAGGGCGGCGAGCATGTCGCCTTCAGCGGTGATGCCCAATCCGGTGCGGCGGCCCTTGAGGGACTGCTTGCGGATCTTGAGCCAGAGCTCTTTTTCCACGCGCTTCACGTTCTCGCTCTCCGGGTCGCTCTCGATTTTGGCGAGGATGGAGTCGATTTTCTCCAGTTCCAGGTCGATGATGTCGTCCATCAGCCGTTGCGCGTACTGCACATGCTGGCGGAAGCGCGGCATGTTGAAGACGGCGCGTTCGGTGAAGGGTTCATCGACATAGCTGTAGAGGTTCATGGAAATCAGACGGCAGCTGTCGTAGGGACAGAGCGGGATTTCGCCGCAAGGGTTGGTGGAAACCGTTTCGAAACCCTCGTCCTTGTAGCAGTCGGGGATGGACTCCCTGCGGATGTTGTCCCAGAAGAGGACGCCGGGTTCGGCGGATTTCCACGCGTTGTGGATGATCTTGTCCCACAGCTTCTTGGCGTCGGTTTCCCGTTTCACTTTGGGGTTGTCGCCGCTGATGGGATACTGTTGGGTATAAGGGGTATGGTTTTGGACGCTTTGCATGAATTCATCATCCACTTTTACGGAGACATTGGCTCCGGTGACTTTGCCTTGCGTCATTTTTGCATCTATAAACTGCTCTGCATCAGGATGTTTGATAGAGATGGAGAGCATCAGGGCACCGCGACGACCATCCTGGGCCACCTCACGGGTGGAGTTGGAGAAACGTTCCATGAAGGGGACGATGCCGGTGGAGGTTTGAGCGCAGTTCTGCACGTGGCTGCCGGAGGGACGAATGTCGGACATATCGTGACCGACACCGCCGCGGCGTTTCATCAGCTGCACCTGTTCCTCGTCCATCTTCATGATGCCGCCATAGGAGTCGGCGTTGCCGCTATTTCCGATGACGAAGCAGTTGGAGAGGGAGACCACCTGGTACTTGTTGCCGATGCCGGCCATGGGGCTGCCTTGGGGAATCACGTACTTGAAATGGTCGAACAGGTTGAAAATCAGCTCTTCGCTCATCGGGTTGGGATATCTCCGCTCAATGCGGGCGAACTCGCGGGCCATACGGCGGTGCATATCCTCGGGGGTATGCTCCACCAGTTCGCCGTTGGCGTTCTTGAGCGCGTATTTGTCGATCCAGACCCCCGCCGCCAGCTCGTCGCCGCCGAAATAGCGGGCCACATCCTGGAAAATCTCCTCCTTGGTGAATACCGTCGGTTCCGGGACCGGTTCCTGCACCTCCTCTTCGGGTGCCGCCGCGACCGTCTCCTGCGCATACTTCTGCATGGCTGAGTTACGGGTGGCAATCAACTCGCTCATCGATTTCTGCAGCTGTTGGTTCAGTACCTCCTGCTGCACATCCTCTTCATTCGCCTCACTGAAAAGAGATAGATTGTCTTTCATAAATTATCGGTTTTTTGGTTTTACTTCTTTATTTGGCCGTTTCTCTCAAAATATAACCCACGCTACCCCGCCTTCATCTCACGAGATTGGTTAATTGGTTAGTTTATAGCAATTTACGAACAAGCAAAAGCTTATATTTCGAGGTTGCTAAAATAGTCAATTGTATTGGACTTTCACCATCCCCCATTACGATAATTATTAACAAAAAGCCGTTGATATTTTTTTTGGATTGATTATTAGCGACTTATTCAAGAAAAAAAATTTTGGGTCAAAAAATTGCTTCGGCGGAGGATTCCGCCATTGGGGTAGTGATCTTGAGAGGGAGAATAATTCACTGAATTGCCAATCCCCAAAAATGCTATCTTTGCCGCCTCGAAAATAGTGCGAAGAGAATAGGTAATGAACTATCTAACAGTTGATAAGGTTTCCAAGTCGGTGGGGGAGAAGGAGCTCTTCCACCAGATTACGTTCGGGCTGGAGAAGGGGCAGAAGAGCGCCCTCATCGCCCGCAACGGCACGGGAAAAAGTACGCTTCTCAACATCATTGCCGGATTCGACACTCCCGACGAGGGGCAGGTCATCATCCGCAACGATATTGTGGTGTCGTATCTGCCGCAACGGGACGATTTCAATGATGACAGCTCGGTACTAGACACCCTTTTCGACACGCAAACACCAGTATTCGAGGCAATTAAGGAGTATGAAACCTGTCTCACGCTGATGGAGAGCGGACACGAGGTGCCGCAGGAGCGGATGGAGAAGGCTATCTCCGACCTCGACCGGCTGCAAGCTTGGGATTATGAATCGAAAGTGAAGGAGATTCTGTCGAAGTTCGGCATCCACGATGTGCTGAAAAATGTGGGCGAACTCTCTGGTGGACAGCGAAAAAAGGCTGCTCTCGCCAAAACCCTCATCGCCGACACCGACCTCCTCATCCTCGATGAGCCTACCAACCACCTCGACATCGAGATGACCGAATGGTTGGAAAACTACCTCTCTTCCGCCAACATTACCCTGCTGATGGTCACCCACGACCGTTCCTTCCTCGACCGCGTTTGCAACGACATTTTCGAGCTTTCCAACGGCAATTTGTACCATTATCGGGGCAAATACGACTACTTTTTGGAGAAAAAAGCCGAACGGTTGGCCAATGCCGCCGCCGAACAGGAAAAATTGCGGCAGCTTTACCGTCGCGAGCTTGCATGGGTGCATACCTCCCCGCAGGCCCGCACGTCAAAGGCCCGCGCCCGCATCAACAATTTCGAAAAGCTGCAGGAGCAGGTAAGCGTACGCAGTGAGGCTGCTCCCGAAGCCTTTAAGGTGCAAGCAGAACGTATCGGTCACAAGATTTTGGAAATCAGCCATCTGGACTTCGCCTACCCCGACCAGACCATCGTCAAGGACTTTTCCTACATTTTCAAGAAAGGGGAGAAGTGCGGCATCGTGGGTAAGAACGGCTCCGGCAAGAGCACCTTCTTGAAGATGATCATGGGCGAGGTGATTCCCGACGGCGGCAAAATCACCCCCGGACAGACCATCAAGTTCGGTTATTTCTCGCAGAACGGGATGCTCTACGCGGGTAATAAAATCGTGTTGGAGTTAGTGAAGGAACATGCCGAGGTAATCCGGATGGATAATGGCAACTACATGAGTGCCAGCAATTTCCTGAACCACTTTGGATTTCCGTACAGCCTGCAATACACGTATTACGACGACCTCAGCGGCGGCGAAAAACGGAAACTGCACCTGCTTATCACGCTGCTGAAAAACCCCAATTTCCTCATTCTGGACGAGCCTACCAACGACTTCGACATCGACACGCTGAACCTCTTGGAGGATTTCCTCGGCAACTTCGAAGGCTGTCTGCTGATTGTCTCCCACGACCGTTGGCTGATGAACAAGTTAGTGGACCATCTTTTCGTGTTTGAGGGTGATGGTGTCATCCGTGACTGTTGGGGCAACTATGAGGATTATCGGCAGCAGCGCGAGAAGGAGCGGCGTATCCAGAAACGGATCGAGAAAGCCGCCCGTCCCGAGCCGGTGAAGGCGCAACGGGAACCGCAACCCAACAAACTGACTTACAAGGAGAAACGGGAGTTGGAGACATTGGAGACCGACATCGCCAACATGGAAATTGAAAAAAAGATTCTCGAAGAGAAGATGTCGATTGGAAAGGGCACACCCGAAGATTTTGCCGAGTGGGGAAAACGTTACAATGAAATCAACCAGCTTTTGGATGAGAAGACCGAACGCTGGATGGAACTGTCCGAAAAAGAAGGTTAGCCATGCATTATTTCTACGCCCCCGACATATCCCAGCCGTTTGTTACGTTAAGTAACGAAGAATCAGAGCATTGCGTGCGTGTGATGCGCCACCGTGAAGGCGATATTGTGCGTGTCACGGATGGGTGCGGACACGTGGCGGAAGCGATTATCGCGGAAGCGCACCCCAAAAAGTGCTTGCTGGAAATTCGTGAAACGATAACCGACAACGTCCTTACCCACAACGGGTTGCATCTTGCTGTGGCTCCCACCAAGAATGCCGACCGCATGGAGTGGCTGTTAGAGAAGGCCATCGAAATCGGCATCTGCTCGCTGGCATTCCTGCAGTGCGACCATTCCGAACGCACGCACCTCAATCTCGACCGGTTGCAGCGGTTGTCGGTGGCCGCGCTGAAACAGTCGCAAACGGCATGGCTGCCGCCCATCAAGATGATGAAGTTTGCGGATTTTATCCAGCAAAACACAGATACACAAGCCGATAAGTTTATCGCGTGGTGTGACGAAAACAACCAGCGGCAGCTGGTGGAGATGCCACGAAAGTTCCCGGAAATGATATTGCTAATCGGTCCCGAAGGCGACTTTAGTGAAGAGGAAATTGCTAAAGCGCGCGAGTCTGGTTATATAGAAGTGAAGCTCGGCGACCGGCGACTGCGCACGGAAACAGCGGGGCTATATGGATGCCTTGCGGCATCTGTGAATGTATTGCGGAAATAATGCGAAAAGGCGGAAAAAACGCGGAAGCCTATTGTAAATTTCCGCACTTTTCCGCCTTTCCGCAAATATTTCCGCAATAATTACTGGAAGAATTGTCTTACGCGATTGAACACGCTCTTGTCGTTTTTGCCGGGCTTCGGCACGAAATTCTCGTGTGTGCTCAGTTGTTCCAACATCGCTTTTTCCTCCTTGGTCAGGGACTTCGGGGTCCAGACATTGACGTTGACGATGAGGTCGCCGACAATGCGCGAATTGACCTGCGGGAGGCCCTTGCCCTGCAGCCGTAAAATCTGACCGCTTTGCGTGCCCGGGGCAATCTTGATCTTGGCCTTGCCGGTGAGCGTGGGAATCTCCACGGAAGCACCGAGCGCGGCCTGCGGAACGCTGATATAGTAGTTGAGGTAGAGGTTGTTGCCCTCGCGCTCGAAAAGTTCGTGGTCGGCCACTTCGAAAACGACTAACAGATCGCCATTCACGCCGCCGCGCTGGGCTGCGTGCCCTTTCTGCGGCACCGTCATTTGCATACCGTTATCAACACCGGCGGGGATGTTGATGGTGATGATCTCCTCACCCGACACTGTGCCGTTGCCGTGGCAGTGCGGACAAGGATCCTTGATGATTTCACCAGAACCGCCGCATTTCGGGCAGACGCTCGCCTGCTGGATGATGCCGAACATACTGCGTTGTTGTCTTACCACCTGTCCGCTGCCGTGACAGTCGGGGCAGGTTGTGATGCTGTTGGTATCCTTGGCACCCGTACCGTGGCAGTGCGGGCAGACCACCTGCTTGTTGATTTTTACCTTCTTCTCAATCGGAGCGGCTACCTCCTCCAAAGACAGTTTCACTTTGATGCGGATGTCACCACCCTTGCGCACGCGCCGTTGCTGGCCGCCACCACCGCCAAAGCCGCTGAAGTTGAAGCCACTAAAGCCACCTCCGAAGCCGCCGCCAAACACATCGGCGAAGTGGCTGAAGATGTCGCTGAAGTTCATGCCGGAGAAGTCGCTGGCCTCGGCACCCATACCAGCGTGGCCGAACTGGTCGTAACGCGCCTTCTTGTCAGGATTGCTCAGCACATCGTAAGCCTCCGCAGCCTCCTTGAACTTCTCCTCCGCCTCCTTGTCGCCAGGGTTGCGGTCGGGGTGGTACTGCATGGCCTTTTTCCGGTAGGCCTTCTTTATTTCGTCAGCCGAGGCCTCTTTCGAGACGCCCAGCACCTCATAATAGTCTCTTTTTTCCATACTTATCTTAAACTCCTCTCTTACCTAATACTTTAACTATGTTACTTTGACTGTTGGAAGTTTGCTGTTGGCGAGTAATTTTGAGCCGAAGGCTAATAGCCAAAAGCCAATAGCCAAAATTATTGTCCAACAACCACTTTCGCGTAGCGGATAACCTTATCCTTGAGTTTGTAGCCCTTCTCCGTCACGTCGATGACCTTGCCCTTGTCTTCCTCATTTTGTGCGGGGAAGTGGGTGACGGCCTCGTGGTAATCGGTGTTGAACTCCTTACCCTTGGCTTGGATCTCTTCCACGTCGAAGCGTTTCATCATCTGAAGCAACTTATTGTAAATCAGGTTAAAACCTTCCTTAATAGAGTCAATATTATCGGCTTTTTCGTTAGCGGTGATAGCGCGTTCGAAATCATCGATGATAGGTAGAATGCTCACAATCACCTTCTCAGAGGCGGTGGAAATCAGGTCGAGCTTTTCCTTGCTGACCCGTTTCTTGTAGTTGTCAAATTCGGAAAAGAGGCGCAGGAAACGGTCGTTGAGCTCGGCCTTCTCGGCATTCAGCTTCTCAATTTCCGCCTGCAACTCCTGAATTTTTTCTTTGTCTTTGTCCTTCTTTTTGCCAAAGAAACCTTTCTTGTTTTTGTCAGTATTTTCCTCTTTTTCCGACAAATTGTCAGTATTTTCCTGTTCTTCCACATTCAGTTCAGGCTCTTGCACCTGCTCTTCCTGAACCATATTTTCTTGACTCTCTTCCATATTACGTTTATTTTCAATTACTTACACACACAATTAACCAGCGGTGTCGAATGTTTGTTTCGAACCGCCGATGTCATATAGCAAATAATTTGCCAAAAATGTTGTAGAGACGCTCGGCCGTGCGTCTCTACGGAAAATACCCCACCGTATGTATTCGAATTTTCAGTATCTTTGCCGCCCTAAATTTTCAGAATATATCAATTCAAAAAATATGGAAAGAATATCAAAGAGAGTGCTGGGAATGCCCGCTTCAGAGACGTTAGCCATGACTGCATTGGCACGTGAGTTAAAGGAAAAAGGTCAGGATGTAATCAGCCTGAGTATCGGTGAGCCCGATTTCAACACGCCGGAAACGGTGAAGGAATACGCCAAACAGGCCATCGATGACAACTTTACGCACTACCCGCCCGTGCCCGGTTATGCGGATCTGCTGAAAGCGATCAGCAACAAGTTCAAAAGAGACAACGGCTTGGATTACACGACGCAACAAATTGTGGTTTCTACTGGCGGTAAGCAGTCTATCTATCAGGCTGTTATGGCTTTGGTGAACCCTGGCGACGAAGTGATTATCCCCACTCCTTACTGGGTTTCCTACCGTGCCATCGCGCAAATGGCGGAGGCCGACATCAAGTACGTTCCCTGCAAGATTGAGAACGACTTCAAGATTACTCCCGCCCAATTGGAGGCTGCCATCACCCCGAAGACCAAACTGATGATGTTCAGCAGCCCTTCAAACCCCACGGGCATGATTTACTCCAAGGAAGAACTCCGCGCCATCGCTGAGGTGGTGGCCAAGCACCCGCAGATGATGATCATGTCGGACGAGATTTACGAACACATCAACTTTGTGGGCGGTCACGAAAGCATTGCCCAGTTCGATTTCATCAAGGATCAGGTGGTCACGGTGAACGGTGTGGCAAAGGGTTTCGCCATGACTGGTTGGCGTATCGGTTTCATCGGTGCCCCCGTGGATGTGGCCAAGGCTTGTAACAAGCTGCAGGGTCAGATTACGTCTGCCACGGGTTCCATCTCACAACGTGCTGCATTGCGCGCCATGGAGATGGATCCGAAAACCTCCGAGGATATCATCACCATGCGCGACACCTTCCTCAAACGTCGCGACCTGGTCTATGGTTTGCTGAAGGAGATTCCCGGCTTCGAAGTGAGCCTGCCGCAGGGCGCCTTCTACTTCTTCCCGAAGGTGAGCAGCCTCTTTGGCAAACATGTCCCCGCCGACTCTAAATTCGCCGCCCAGTACAACAAGACGATCATCGAGAACTCCACCGACCTGGCCTTCTACTTCCTGCTCGATGCCAGCGTCTCCACTGTCCAAGGCACCGCCTTCGGTGATGACGACTGCATCCGCCTCTCCTACGCCACATCCGAAGAGAATCTTGTGAAGGCCTGCCAGCGCATCAAGGCTGCAGTCGAGGCCCTTCGTTAATTACGTACAATGATTGTAGAGACGGGGCGCGCCCCGTCTCTACTTAGTTAATAACAACGCAGTGAAAAAGATCACAACATTCCTCATCCTTCTGCTCGCAGTAACCTTCGGGCAGGCCCAAAACATCCAATACACCCTGCTGAGCTCCAACCAGAGAGAGGCCGTGGTGCGGGTGGATTTCGGCACCTATCACACGGAAACCGTGACCGTTGACGGTACAGAAATGCAGACACTCCACATGGAGAGTGCTTATCCTGTCCTGAAAAAGGGAAGTCCCGAGTTGTTGCAGACGGCCTTCTCCCTGATGGTGCCCGAAGGCAGTAACCCGGAAACGGAAATCTTGGACGCACAGTTCGTGGAAATTCCGAACTTTGTCCTCGCCCCGTCCAAGGGTAAGCTCTACCGCAACATCGATCCGGCGACTATCCCCTACACGAAGAACGCGGATTACCAGTCTGCCAACTACCTGTTGGGCAGCGCCGCCGCAGTGGGTGATGATTACCAACTTCGTGACATTCACGGTGTTAGCGTCAAAGTTTACCCCTTCGACTACAACCCGTCGGCACAAAAGCTGAAGGTTTATTCGTCGGTGACGGTAAAAGTGCGTTACAACAGCGGGCGTTCCTTTGTCCAATCCCAAAAGAACAACCGCACCTTCGATGCCATCTATACCCAGCATTTCCTGAACTACAGCGGTTTGCGCGGCACACCCGTGGTTGAGGAGGGTGACATTCTCATTATCTGTCCCGAAAACTTTATGGAAGCCATGCAGCCTTACGTGGACTGGAAAATCCGCAACGGATTCAACACGGAGATGGTTCCCCTTTCCACTGCCGGCAGCACTGCCCAAACCATTAAGAGCTACATTCAAAGCTATTACAACGAACACAACCTCGCCTTCGTGATTATCGTGGGTGACAATGCACAGTTCCCCACCCCGACAATCGGCGGTAATAAGGTTGACAACAACTTCACGGAAATTGCCGGCAACGACTCTTATCCCGACATCATCCTGGGTAAGATTTCCGCCGAGAATGTTTCCCAGGTGGAGACGCAGGTGCAGCGCTTTATCGAGTATGAACAGAATCCGCCGGAGACCTCCCATTTCACATCGTTTATGGGTATCGCCTCCAACCAGGGTCCTGGCGACAACAACGAGTACGACTACCAGCATATCCGTAACATTGACAACAAGTTGCAAGGCTATACCTATACCTCTGGCTATGAGCTTTTTGAGGGCAATCAAGGCGGCTTGGATGCTTCCGGAAACCCGACGGCAACCATGGTCAGCACAGCTGTCAACGACGGTGTGGGCATTATCAGTTATTGCGGTCATGGCGATGTGCAGATGTGGGTTACAACCAACTTCAACAACAATAATGTCAATTCGTTGACCAATGTAGGCAAGCTGCCGTTAATCCTGTCAGTGGCCTGCGTGAACGGCGAATACCATACGGGTACCTGCTTTGCGGAGGCTTGGTTGCGCGCCACGTACGACGGTCAGCCTACCGGTGCAGTCAGCATGATTGGTTCTACCATCAACCAGCCTTGGAACTCCCCGATGTGTGCCCAGGATAGGATGATTGACCTGTTGGTCGGCACCACGCCCGGCAACCAGTATTTCAGATATGGCGGCATCGTTTTCAACGGGATGATCCACATGTTGGATGTCTATAACGATGTGGAGGTCTTTCGCACTTGGATTCTCTTCGGCGATCCGACACTGCTGATGCGTACTGCTGAGCCGGCACAGTTGGAGGTTTCCCACAACGCTACCTTCCCCGTCGGTACTCCGTCCGTTACTTTCACCTCTTCGGTGGAGAACGCCCGGATTGCGGTTACCAAAGGCACGGAAGTCATTGCTGTCGGGAACATTCAGAATGGCCAATACACGATGGCATTCAACCAGACCTACCTGCCCACCGACACCCTCCACGTGCTGGCCACCGCGCCCAACTACCTGCCTTACGAGGGGACAATCAATTTCATCCCCAACGAAGGACCGTATGTGCTTATTGGTGATTTGGATCTGACCGACAAGACCGTACCTTTCGTGAACAACCGGCACAACAACCTGCCTGAATTTGGAAAGACCCTGCAGGTTGCTCCGCAGATTATCAACATCGGTAATGAGGCTGCCACAAATGTTCGTATCAAACTCTCCACGGAGGATTCCTACATCACATTGGGCAGCACCCAAGAGTTGACTGTTGCGACAGTGGCCGCTCATGACACCCTTTCCTCATCGCCCACTTTCACATTCAAAGTGAGCGACATAGCCCCGGCCAACCACAATGCCACCATCAAGATGGAGGTCATCTTCGGCAATGATACGCTGGTTCAGAACAAGACGGTGAAACTTTACGCCCCCACGTTAGCGATTACCTCCATGTCCATTAATGACGCTGGTACGGGCAACGGCAACGGTCGAGTGGACTACGGTGAGACGTTCCAATGTACCGCCACTATCGCCAACACCGGCAACATGCCGATTGTGGGCGGTGCTTTCTTTGTGAATAATGAGGGCGATGAAATCTCTTTGCCGGGGGGTAATATCCCCTTCCAAGCGGTTGATGTCAATGGAACCACCACTGTGACTTTTGAGGCCACCGCTAACAGCTCCATTCAGGAGCCAACCATCGCCTACATCAAAACGTCCCTTTGGGTCAACTACTATTTCGCAAACACCAACTTCCCCGTCAAGATTGGAGAAGTGGCTGAAGATTGGGAAAGCGGCGATTTCACGAATATGAACTGGGTTAACAATTCGTCAATACCGTGGACCATCGTTACGAGCTCCCCCTACGAAGGCACTTATTGCGCAAAATCCGGTGTCATCAGCCATAGTTCTTCCACCCGCCTGTCCATCACCGACACGGCCACCGTCACCGATACTATCTCTTTTTACTACAAAGTGTCGAGCGAAGCGACCTACGACAAGCTGACTTTCAAGATTGACGGTCAGACGAAGGATGAATGGAGCGGCGTTACCGGTTGGACTCGCGCTGCCTATCCGGTGACTGCCGGGGTGCATACCTATCAGTGGACCTATTCGAAAGACTACTATGGTTCGAGTGGCCATGACTGTGCCTACATCGACCTCATCTCCTTCCCGTGCGGCAAAGTGAACAATCCTGTGGGCATCAGCGAAATAGAGCAAAACGTTGCTACGGCTCAAGTATGGCCGAATCCTACTACGGATTACATCCATGTAACCACAAACGATGAAGAACAGGGTTATACTTTCCGTCTCTACGACTTGAACGGCAAACTGCTGCAAGGCGGTCGGATAGAGGGTAATCAGACGGATATTAATGTAAGTAACTATCCTTCTGGGATTTGTATCTTGAATGTTGAAAACCGTCAGCATCAGATTCAAACTGCCAAAATCGTCAAGAAGTAACGTATGCAAGAGAAGAGACCGTTAATTCTGATTGTCAACGACGACGGCTTCGCAGCGAAGGGGCTGGAGGCGATGGTGGAGATTGCCAAGCCGTTGGGCGAGGTGGTGGTGGTAGTGCCTGACCGGACGCGTTCTGGTATGGGACACGCCATCACAATGGGTGAGCCGCTGAGACTTCACAACTACAAAAACGAAGATGGGGTGGCTTACTACAAGACCAACGGTACCCCCGTCGATTGTGTGAAGTTGGGTGAGAAGGTAGTTTTGCGCGACCGCAAAATCGACCTGCTGCTTTCGGGCATCAACCACGGTTCCAACTCCTCGGTGAGCCTGATCTATTCCGGTACGATGGCTGCTGCCATTGAAGCTTCCTTCGACAGCATTCCGGCGGTGGGACTTTCCCTGTTGGACTACAGTGCCAATGCCGATTTCACCGCTGCCGTCCATTTCGGTCGCCCGATTGTGGAGAAGGTGTTGGAGAAAGGTCTTCCGCCTCATATCTGCTTGAATGTCAATTTCCCGAAGGTTCCTATCGAGGAAATCAAAGGCGTTCGGATCACACGGCAGTGCCATGCCACCTGGCATGAGGATCTGCAGGAGCGTGTTGATCCTTACGGCGGGAAATACTACTGGCTGACCGGCTGGTTGGAGCGATTGGAGCAGGAAGAAGACACCTGCGAATGGGCCTTGCAGCATAACTATATCTCGGTGCAGCCCGTGCAGTATGATCTTACCGCATACCAATATATCGAAACCCTTAAATTCTTGGAATTATGATGGAAAAACTGAGAAGAGACTCCTATGCCGTGGGCGTGATTTTGGGATTTGTCGTCACGGTGGTGCTGTTCGGCATCATCTACGGCATTTATGCGCTGATAATGCATGCCAACCCGCAAGTGATTGCCAGGAATCCCGACCTTACGAAGGACCTGATTCCGAAATTCATCCTTCTTGCCCTGATCCCGAACATCTTCATCCTACGCTACTATCTGTTGAAGCTGAAATTCGACAAGACAGGCCGCGGCATCCTCGGGGTCACCTTCGCCTGGGCTATCGTGTTCTTGGCCGCGCAGTTCTTGCTGTAATGGTTGTTGAACTTTGAACCAACGAAAAGAGGCACGGAATTCCGCGCCTCTTTTTGGTTGTTAGACAATAAAGTCCAGACTACTCCAGGCTGATAGCCTCGCACGGACAAACGTCTGCGCAGGCACCGCACTCGATGCAGAGATCGGGGTTGATGGAGTAAGTCGCGCCCTCGGAGATAGCCTCTTGGGGGCATTCGCCGATGCAGGTTCCGCAAGCGGCGCAAAGATCTTCACTAATTTTGTAAGCCATAATACTTTTTTGGTTGTTGATTGAGCCGCAAAAATACACTTTTTATGAATTGTCGCGCACTCGGTGAAAAATTTTATTAATAGGTTTTGGTTCATTATTTTGGGGCGATAGATTCCCCTTTCGGCCGAATGTTTAATTAACCCGAAAAATGTGTATTTTTGCCGTCTGAAATTTGTATAACCCCTTGATTATGAAGAATAACAGACTGTATATTTTCGCGCTGACGTTAGTGGCCACCATGGGCGGCCTTCTGTTCGGTTACGACACGGCGGTGATTTCCGGCACGGTGGAGTCGCTGCGGGTCTTTTTCATCGAACCACAGGGCCTTCCTGCGGCACAGGCAAATGCTTTAGAAGGCTTTGTGGTGAGCAGCACCCTGATCGGCTGTATTATCGGGGCCTGCTTTGCCGGCTGGCTCTCCCAGAAACTCGGTCGCAAACCCTCGCTGATGATTGCTGCCGTACTTTTCCTGCTCTCTGCCATACGCTCTGCATGGCCGGAGATTTTCTGGGGGATGCCTGGCGATGGTGACTATCATTTCATCAACCATTTCGTTTTCTACCGTATCAGCGGCGGCGTGGGAGTCGGTATCGCTTCGATGCTTTCTCCGATGTACATTGCCGAGATCGCACCCGCCAACCGGCGCGGCACATTGGTCTCCCTTAACCAGTTCGCCATCATTCTCGGTATGCTCATCATCTACTTTGTGAACTACAATATTGCCCGTCGCGGCGATGCGGAATGGCTTCATACCATCGGCTGGCGGCAGATGTTTGCCTCCGAAATGATTCCCGCGGGTCTCTTCCTCATTGCGCTGTTTTTCGTGCCAGAAACGCCCCGCTACCTTGTCATGCGCGGTCGTGAGGAGAAAGCTCTCGCCGTGTTGCGCAAAACTTCTGGCGACAATGCCGAACGGGAGATGTCTGCCATCCGCGAAAGCCTGAACGAAAAAGCCCAGTCCATGCGGCCGTTCTATACCTTCGTGCTCACCTGGGTTATCCTCTTTGTGGCCGGCTTCATCCTCCTGAAATTGTGCAAAGTCACCAGTGCATTCGAGATTTCGCTGCTCATTAGCTTCTTGGTTGCACTCATTTTCCCCTTGCGCACCTACGGCCGCGCCATCATCTTGGTGGGCGTGCTGTTGGCTTCGCTGCAGCAGTTTATCGGCATCAATGTGGTGCTTTACTATGCGCCGGAAATCTTCAAGACCATGGGTGCGGCCACCGACACGGCCTTGATGCAGCAGATTATCGTCGGGGCGGTGAACCTCTCCTTCACCATCCTCGCTATCCTGACGGTCGATAAGTTCGGTCGTCGTCCGCTGATGATTGTGGGCGCATTGGTGATGGCACTCTCGATGTTCATTCTCGGCACCACCTTCTTCATGCACAATGTGGGCATCGGTTCACTCATCTGCATGTTGGTCTATACGGCGGGATTTGCCATGTCGTGGGGACCCGTCTGCTGGGTGCTGCTCTCGGAAATTTTCCCCAACTCCATCCGTTCCATGGTGATGAGCGTCGCCGTGGCCTCACAGTGGATTTCCAACTTCCTGGTTTCCTGGACGTTCCCGATGCTCGACAAAAACGAAACCCTCACCGCGCTTTTCAACCACGGTTTCTCCTATTGGATTTACGGTCTGATGGGTGTCCTCGCCGCCCTCTTCATCTGGAAGATGGTTCCGGAGACGACGGGGAAATCATTAGAGGAGATGGAGGAATATTGGAAGGAGAAACGGTAGAGTGAAGGACGGTAACTTCTTTCGGGAATACCAGAATTGTCAAAGAATAAAAACAACGTGTGGCGTCAGGAAAACCCAACGCCACACGTTTTCTTTAAGTCCTAAGTCTCAAGTCTTATTTCGCGGCAATGACCTCAATTTCGACCATCACGCCCTTGGGGAGATCGCGCACGGCGAAAGCGGCGCGGGCGGGTGGATTGGAGGGGAAGCGGGTCGCATAGACCTCGTTCATCGCGCCGAAATTGGCGATATCGCTGAGCAGACAGGTGGTCTTCACCACATTGTCGAAAGTGTAGCCAGCCTCGTCAAGGATGGCGGCAATGTTCTTCATCACCTGCTCGGTTTGGGCGGTAATGCCCTCAGGCACAGTGCCGTCGGCGGGATTCACGGGAATCTGACCGGAGATGAATAACATGCCGTTAGCTTCGATAGCCTGGCTGTACGGCCCGATGGCGGCCGGTGCATTGTTGGTGTGGATTACTTTCTTCATAATGGGTTATTTTTGAAATTGCAAAAGTACACAATTTTATACGTACATGTTCACGATCATCTCGTACAGCTCCTGCTGGCCGCTAATCTGTTTCGGCTCAGGTAGTTGCAGGGCGATATTGCGCATATCTTCCAACGTGAGTTTGCCCTCTTCGAAAGCCTTGCCGTTGCCTTCGTCGAAGGAGGCGTAGCGGGCGGCACGCATCTTGGGGAGGTCTGAATGTTGGAGGATGGCGGCAGCGGTGAGCAATGCCCGTGCGAAAGCATCCATACCGCTGATGTGGGCGTAGAAGAGGTCTTCCAAATCGGTGGAATTACGGCGCGTTTTGGCATCGAAGTTGGTGCCGCCGGTGGTGAATCCGCCGCCCTGCAAGATGACTAACCAGGCCATCGTCAGCTCATAGATGTCGATGGGGAACTGGTCGGTGTCCCAGCCGTTCTGGTAGTCGCCCCGGTTGATGTCGATGCTGCACAGCATCCCCGCGTCAGCGGCGCACTGCAGCTCGTGCTCGAAGGTGTGGCCGGCCAAGGTGGCGTGGTTCACCTCGATGTTCAGAGCGAAATCCTTGTCCAAACCGTAGTGCCTGAGAAACCCGATGACCGTCTCGGCATCCACATCGTACTGGTGCTTAGTCGGTTCCATCGGTTTCGGCTCGATGAGGAAGGTGCCTTTGAAGCCGTTCTTGCGACCATAGTCGCGGGCCATCGTCAACATCATGGCGAGGTGCTCTTTCTCGCGCTTCATGTCGGTGTTGAGCAGCGACATGTATCCCTCTCTTCCGCCCCAGAAGACGTAGTTCCGGCCGCCCAAGGCGATGCACGCGTCGATGGCGTTCTTGATCTGCGTGGCCGCGAACGTCGTGACGTGGAAATCGGGGTTGGTGGCCGCGCCGTTCATGTAGCGCTTGTGCCCGAAGACGTTGGCCGTGGACCAGAGAAGCTGCTTGCCCGTAGCCTGTTGCACCCCTTTCGCGTGCTCCACCATCGTGGCCAACCGTTTCTCGAACTCCGCCAACGTGTCGCCCGGTTCCACCACATCCACATCGTGGAAGCAGTAGTAGGGAATGCCGCATTTGGTCATGAACTCGAAAGCCGCATCCATCTTGAGCTTGGCGCGGGAAATCGGGTCAGCGGCATTATTCCATGGGAAGGTCTTCGTCGGACCCCCAAACTGATCCACACCATCGGCGCAGAGCGTGTGCCAGTAGGCCATGGCGAACTTGAGATGTTCTTTCATGGTTTTGCCCATCACCACGCGGTTTTCGTCATAATAGTGGAAGGCCATCGGGTTTTTGGACTCTTTGCCTTCGAAGTTGATTTTCCCGACATTGGGGAAGAAAGCGGTTTTGCCTTGATAAAATTCCATAACTTTAAGAAATAAACCCCCGTCAAGAGGCGGGGGGATTTGTACGTATTACCGTAGAGACGCGCCATGGCAAGTCTCTACAATCGGTTATTTCAACAGCAGTTGGTTATATTTCCGTAAGGATTCCAAGATGTTGACTCTCACGTGGATAAAGTCATCAGCACCAGCCTCTTTGAGAGCATCGATACACTCGGTCGGGTTACCGGCCACGAGGAACGGGATGTTCGGGAACTGGGCCTTGCACTGCTTGGCAGCTTCCACACCGAGGGTGGCATATTCGTCGTCGGAGCTGCATACCACGATGAGGTCGGGTTTTGCCTCGCCAGCGGCCTTCACACCCTCTTCCACGGTTGCAAAACCGGCGGGCTCGACAATCTTATAGCCGGCACAGCCGAAGAAATTGGTGATGAATCCGGCGCGCGCCTGACGCATGGCTAGATTACCGACTTTCAGCAGATAGACCGACGGACGATGGTTCTTGGCGGCGTATTTCTCCGTTTCGAGACGCAACTCTTCGAATGCCATGGCGCCGCGATAGGTCTTTAAACCTTCGCAGTCGTCCTTTTTCATACGCTCAATCTTGTCGGCCATCGTCTCGTTGATGTTCGGATATTGGTTGGTGCCGAGCAGGATATAGCGGCGGGTGGCGATATTCATATCACGTTTTTGGCAGCTGGCCTCGATTGCCTCACGCATCGAACCATTTTCGATAGCTGCGAGCGCACCGCCCTGCTGTTCAACACTTTGGAACAGTTTCCAAGCATTCTCCGCGATGGAATTGGTGAGGTTCTCCACATAGTAGGAACCAGCGGCGGGATCCACCACACGATCCATGAAGGCTTCTTCTTGCAAAATCACCTGCACGTTGCGGGAAATGCGGCGGGAGAACTCATCGGATTCCTTATAGGCCACATCAAAGGGTTGCAGCGAGATGCTGTCGGAACCGCCGATGGCTGCCGACATGCCTTCCGTTGTGCTACGCAACATATTGACATACGGGTCGTAAAGGGTTTTGTTCCAGGTAGATGCCACAGTGTTGATATGGATTTTGTACGCGCAGTCGCATTCGGGCTTGTATTGGGCCACCATGGTGGACCAAAGCAGACGGGTAGCGCGCAGTTTGGCGATTTCCATGAAATAGTTGGAACCGACGGAGAGCGTGAGCTGCATCCGTGAGGCTACCTTTTCGGGTTTGAGGCCCTTGCCGGTGCAAAAAGCGAGGTATTCGTTAGCCAATCCGAGCGCGTATGCCAACTCTTGCACGATGGTTGCGCCAGCGTTGTGCAGCACAATACCGTTTACGTTAATGACCTTGAAATTCCGCATACAGCCGTTCATCTCCAAAAGTTCAACGGCCTGCTGCATATCTTCTTCGGCAGATTTCCAGAACTTGTTGTGGCGCAAACGGTAAATTAGCGGGTCAAAGTTAAGGCTGCCCTGTACTTTTTCCTTGTCGAAATTGTGCGCTTCCACGTAGCTGACAAAACGTTTCATCAGGTCGAGGTAGCTTTTCACGTGGTTGAACTGCACACCGTTGACATTCAGGTCAATGTCCTTGAGCAGCGTTTCCAAAGCCGCATCGTTGTCGATGTTGGCTGCATTGAAGGCAATGCAGGTGGCACCGCGTTTCAAAGCATCCACTGCGATGGCATTGGCTTTTGCGGGATCAGCTTCTTCAATCTCCTGCACGATGTCCCAATGGTTGTCGCGGGCTTTCGTGCCGCGCGTGTATGGGAACTCATTCGGCATGGTCTTCAGGTAGTCCAGATCCTGCATGTTTTCGGCGCGGTAATAAGGCCGAACTTGGAAACCTTCGTCGGTGCGCCACACGAGTTTCTTCTCGTAATCAGCGCCTTTGAGGTCTTTATTGATGGTGGCTTCCCACTGTTCCGTGGTCACGGGCGGGAATTCGGGGAACAATTTTTCGTCAGTCATAACCTTTTATATTTGAGCGTGCAAAGATACAATTTTTTAGAGAACTGTGATCAGTGAACTGTGATCAGTCAGGGCTTACGCATCAACTTTTTTATTTAGGCGAGTCGGCATTCTTACCGACCACCGTAGAGACGCAATGCATTGCGTCTCTACAAACCGGAACGGCTGTAATATTGGCGGATCAGTCCCTCGGGGTCTTTGACGGTTTTTTGCAGCCATTCGAAGTAGAGTTCGGCCTTTTCTTCGTTGGAAAGTTGCCATTTCACATCGGAGCGGCGCATCTTTTCGGTGAAGTGGGAGAGGATGATGGCAGCGGAGTTGGAAATGTTGAAGCTCTCGGTGAAACCGTACATCGGGATAAGAACGTTACCGTCGGCATATTTTACGGCTTCGTCGGAGAGGCCAGTCAGCTCGGTGCCGAATAGGAAAGCGGTCTTCTGTTCCACTGGCAGGTCGAAAATGGTGCGCTTTTTCTCGTCGGGGAGGGTGGCGGCTACCCAATAGCCCTGCTCATGCAGCCGGTCAATGCAATCTTTCACGTTATGTTCGCTGTGCGGGTATTCGTGGATGGTGAGCCATTTGTCGGCCCCCATGCTGATATCCTTGTTCGCTTCGAAGGTGTTACGATGTTGGATCACATGCACATCCTGCACGCCGTAACAGTCGCAGGTCCTCAACACCGCACTGATGTTTTGGGCTTGAAAAAGGTCCTCCAGCACCACCGTGACATGCCGCGTGCGATATTGCAGGATTTCCATCAGCCGTTCCTGCCGATTCTCCGTAACGAATTGCTGAAGATACTCAACAATCTTGTCTCTCAATTCTTTATCCTCTATCTTTACCATAGCAAATAAAATAAAAAAGCCCTTGTTCAGGGCTTTTTCGATTGTGTGTGAAATCCGATTATTTCATCTTTGCAAAAGCGGAACCGGGTTTGAATTTGACAACCTTCTTTGCCGGAATCTTGATGGATTTGCCGGTGGCGGGGTTGTGACCCGTTCTGGCTTTGCGGCTGGCAACGCTGAAGGTGCCGAATCCGATCAAGGCGATCTTCTCACCTTTCTTCAAGGCTTCCTTTGAGCTGTCCATTAAGGCTTCCAAAGCGTTCTTGGCTTGGACTTTTGTTAAACCGGCTTTCAATGCCATTGCGGCGATTAATTCACTCTTGTTCATGCTGTTAAAATTTAAAAAGGTTAATAAATGAGTTTGAGCCACAAAGTTAGTAAAAATTGTAAGAAACAAGTCCTAATCTCAAATTGTGGATATTTATTTAGATTAGTTAATAAGAGCGAGCCGATAAAGTGTTTTGTTACATCAATACAAATAGTCAGTATAGTTATTAAACCTAAACCCAGACAGGAAGTCTTTGGTTTTCATACGTCTTTTTCCCTCCAATTGGAGTATTTTGACAGAAATATCGAAATTTTTTGTCGAAACGAACAGCTGTTGGTCGTTTTCAAGCGTGATTTTTCCAGGTTTCCCACTGCTCGGGCGGTCTGTGATTTCAACCTCAAAAATCTTCAAAACGCAGTCTTTCAACTCCTCGTTTTCGGGGTGGCGGAAACCGATAAGGGAGAACGCGGCAGGATAGGGGGAGAGGCCGCGAATATGGTTGTAAATGTTCTCGGCCGTGTTGTCCCAACGGATGTGCATGTCCTCCTTGAAGATCTTCGGGGCGGGAATCAGGTTTTCGACGCTGGGTTGCGGAATTGGGGTGGCAGTATCTTCGGCCAGCTGGCGCAAGGTTTCGACAGCCAGTTCTGCACCGGCAACCATCAATTTGTCGTGCAGGGTGCCGGCATTGTCCTCATGGGTGATTTCCACCTCCTTTTGCAGTAGCATCGAGCCAGTATCGGTATGTTCATCGAGCAGGAAAGTGGTGACACCAGTCTTGGTTTCCCCGTTCATGATAGCCCGCTGGATGGGCGCGGCACCTCGATACTGAGGAAGCAGCGAGGCATGAACATTGAAGGTGCCCAACATCGGCATCGCATAGACACATCGGGGCAGCATCCGGAAAGCCACCACCACGAACACGTCGGGACGATAGTCGCGCAAATCCTCCACGAAACTGTCGTCTTTGAGCTTTTCGGGCTGCAAAACAGGCAGTTGGTGCTCCAGGGCATAGCGTTTCACGTCGGAGCAGTGCATCTGCTGTCCGCGGCCGGCGGGTTTGTCGGGGGTGGTGACCACACAGACTACCTCATGCCCGGCATTGCGGATGGCATCCAACGTCGCCACTGCAAATTCGGGCGTACCCATGAATCCTACACGTAATTTCCTCATAAATGGCTCGTTTTTGTGTTTAACGTATGTTAACGTGGCTGTAGAGACGCGCAATGGCACGTCTCTACGGGGAACATTATTCGATACCGTGCAACAATTCCAACATTTTCAGTGCGCTGACAGCGCCTTCCACCCCCTTGTTGCCGTGTTTTCCACCGGCGCGGTCCTCGGCCTGTTCCATCGTATTGCAGGTTAGCACGCTGAAAATCACCGGTTTGGAGAACTTCAGCCCGACGTTCATGATGCCGTCGGCCACCGCTTGGGAGATGAAGTCGAAATGGCGGGTTTCCCCTTGGATGACGCAGCCGATGCAGATCACCGCGTCAACGGGGGTTTTGTCGAGCATCCACTGGGCACCTAAGGGCAGTTCGAAGCTGCCGGGAACGTGCTTCACGAGGATGTTTTCTTTGAGAATGCCGTGCTCAAGCAGGCTCTCTTCCGCACCCTTAAAAAGCGAATCGGTAATGCGGTCGTTCCATTCGCTGACCACAATACCGATTCTTGTTTTGTTGGCGGAAGAAAACTCAAACGGCGTAAATTCCGATAAGTTTTTCTTCTTTTCTGTCATTATATATTATTTAGAAGCGTTCGCTCTCGCTCTTTCGGCGTATTGAGCGATGCTCATCTTGTTGTACTCGGTGTAGAAATCTTTCTCAATGGTCTCGTAAGCATCGAGGGCTTTCTTCCAGTCGCCTTTGCGCTCGTACATCTGACCCAGCTTGAAGAGCGTGATGGGGGTGAAGTAGGGATCATTGCCCTTCACAGCCTTCTCGTAGTAGCTGATGGCCTTAGCCTCATCGCCCTGCTCGTCATAAAGGTCGCCGATCACAGCCTGACAACCGTACCACAGCACATTTTCTTTCTTTTTGAATTTCTTCAGATAATCCAAAGCCTCGTCCTTCTGACCCAGCTTCATGTAAGTCAGACCGGCATAGTAGTTGGCGGTGTTGGCAGTGCGGGTGATTTTATAACCGCTGGCGATATCGAGGAAACCGTCGTTTTCACCATCGCCTTCGAGGGCTTTCTTCAAAGAAGCGGAATCGCCTTGGGTGAACCAGTGGATGGGTTGCACAATCTGTGCGGAAGCCTCGGCGTTTTTCTTCTGGAGATAGAAGCGGTTGAAGGCCAAAATGGCGAGAATGATGACTAAGATGCCAATAATGACACCGTAGATGATGTTCTGATATTTGCTGAAGAAAGTGAAGAATCTTGTCAGAAAGTTCTCATTTTCAGCCGTTTGTTCCATTTTCTTGGAACCCAGATTTTCGTTATTTGCCATAATTGTTCGTCTAATTTTTTAAGGGTGCAAAAATACACTTTTTTTGGAATGATTAAACGGTATTGGTGAATAAATATTTGCCCCTACAAAAGGACGTTGAAAAATCATTCTCCATCCGCGCCGAGGCACTCGGTAGTGGTTTCCGGAACGATTCGTTTGACGAGGTTTCCGAGGGTGGGGCCAGGGCCGAATTCGGTGAAGCAAGTTGCGCCATCGCGGATCATGTTCAGCACGGTCTGCGTCCAGCGCACGGGGGCAGTGAGTTGCAAGACCAGATTCATCCGGATGGTGTCGGCGTTGGTGGAAGGTTCGGCGGTGACATTCTGATAGACAGGGCATATTGGAGCGTGGAAGGCGCAATTGTAGATTGCCTCAGCTAGCTCGTCCTGGGCACTCTGCATCAGCGGGGAATGGAAAGCGCCACCCACGTTGAGCTTCATAATGCGCTTGGCACCAGCCTCTTTCAGCCGCTCAATAGCGATTTCGATGCCCTTCTCGCTGCCGGAAATCACCAGCTGCTGCTGGGAGTTGTAGTTAGCCGGCACGACCACCTCTTCGGTGATGGAGGCGCAAACCTCTTCGATGGTTTTGTCATCGAATTTCAGGATCACGGCCATGCCCGACGGCACCTGCTCGCAGGCTTTCTGCATGGCGTTGGCACGTTTTTCCACCAGCTGGAGAGCATCTTCAAAGGAAAGACACCCCGCGGCTGCCAAGGCGGTATATTCACCCAACGAGTGACCGGCGGTCATGTCGGGATCCGCCACGTGCAGGCATTTGAAAGCAATGTAACCATGCAGAAACATCGCTAATTGCGTGTATTTAGTCTGCTTAAGCTGCTCCTCCGTGCCGTGGAACATGATGTCGGAGATGGGATAGCCCAGAATCTTGTCTGCATACCGGAACAGCTCCTGCGCCAGCGGGAACTGCTCGTACAGCTGCAAACCCATGCCCGGATGCTGGGAACCTTGTCCGGGAAATATGTAGGCGTTCATTCTTTATTTATGGTTATGGGTTATAGGTTATTGATGTAGAGACGCACGGCCGTGCGTCTCTACAATAGGTAATTACAATCCAAACGTTTTTTTCACAATGTCAACGTAATCGAGGCGTTCCCAGGGGAAGAAGGTGACGGTGCGGGGGCCTTGGGCGGTCTCCACCTCGGCTTCGTAGGTGTCGCGGCCGAAATGGCCGTAGGAGGCGGTGGGCTCGTAAATCGGGTTCTTCAGCTGGAAACGGTTGATGATGTCGTAAGGACGCATCGGGAAAATCTCGCGGATGCGCATGGCGATCTCGCTGTCGTGCATTTTCACCTTGGCGGTGCCGTAGGTGTTGACGTAAAGTCCTACAGGTTCGGCCTTGCCGATGGCGTAGGCCACTTGGATGAGGACTTGGTCGCAAAGACCGGCGGCCACCATGTTCTTGGCGATGTGGCGGGTGGCGTAAGCGGCTGAACGATCGACCTTTGAGGGGTCTTTGCCAGAGAAAGCACCGCCGCCGTGGGCACCGCGTCCGCCGTAAGTATCAACGATAATCTTTCGGCCGGTGAGACCCGTATCGCCGTGCGGACCGCCAATGACGAACTTGCCCGTCGGGTTTACAAACAGCTGATAGTCAGTGTTGAACAGCTTCTGCACGTTCTTCGGGCAGCTTTTCTTCACGCGGGGAATCAGGATTTTCTCGACATCGCGGCGGATGGTCTCCAACATAGTGGCTTCGTCCGCAAATTCGTCGTGCTGGGTGGAAATGACAATGCTGTCAATGCGCTCAGGACGATGGCGTTCGGAATATTGTACGGTAACCTGCGATTTGGAGTCGGGACGCAGGTAGGTCATCTTTTTGCCCTCCTTGCGGATGGCAGCCAGCTCCTGCACGAAACGATGGGCCAGTTCCACGGGCAGTGGCATATAGTTGTCCATCTCGTTGCAGGCGTATCCGAACATCATGCCCTGGTCGCCGGCACCTTGCTCTTCCAACGCCGCCCGTTCCACGCCCTGGTTGATGTCGGGCGACTGGCTGTGGATGGTGGAAATCACGCCGCAGGATTTGTAGTCGAACTGGTAGTCACTCTTGTTGTAGCCAATTTTTTGGATGACCCGGCGTGCCACGTCATCAACGGAGACATAACCTTCGGTCTTCACTTCGCCCGCACAGACCACAAGTCCGGTAGTAACAAGTGTCTCACATGCCACTTTCGACTCGGGATCCTGCGCGAGGAAATTGTCCAATAAGGCGTCCGAAATCTGGTCGCAAATTTTGTCAGGGTGTCCTTCTGACACCGATTCTGATGTGAATAAATAACTCATAATCAGTATTTTAAATTATAAAAAAAAATAAAAACTGAAAATCGTGGAAAAATATGTTTTAGCATTTTTTCTTGTGGTTGCAATCATTACAAATCTATCCACCGGTTTTCGGCCGCGAAAATACACTTTTTTCCGATATAAATACATTGGTTTTAATCGCCAATCTCCAATGGCCAACAGCCAAAAAAAATGTACTTTTGCACCGCTTTATAATAGAGGATATGAATATGTTTATGAACACATTAGCTTATATCACTTGGAAGGTGAATCCGGTGGCGTTCCACCTTGGACCTGTGGAGGTTCGCTGGTACGGTATCTTTCTGGCGGTGGGTTTTCTGTTGGCCTACTACACGCTTCAGCAGATATTCAAAACCGAGCATCTTTCGCAGAAATTGTTAGATAAAATCTCCATTTGGACGATTGTGTGGACGATTGTGGGTCTGCGGATCGGGCATTTCCTCTTCTATGAACCGGAGATGTTCGTCACCCATCCGCTGCAGATTATCTTTCCCGTGGACGAAAACTGGCACTTTATTGGTTACCAAGGACTTGCAAGCCACGGCGGGGTGATTGGTATTTTCGGATTCCTGATTTACTACTGTTGGAAACATAAGATCAACTTCCTCTGGATTTTGGACCGTTTGGCCATTGCGGTGCCGGTGGCGGCCTCGTTTGTGCGCATCGGCAATCTGATGAACCATGAGATTGTGGGCCGCATCACGGAGGTGCCTTGGGCCTTCGATTTCATTTACGGCGGCTTCGGGATTGCTGGCACGTACCGCCATCCTGCACAACTTTACGAATCCATCGTTTATATGCTGGTTTTCGTCGGGTTGTGCATCTATTATTTCAAATATGCCAAGGGTAAGGTGCCTGCCGGTCGCACCTCCGGCATCACCCTCACGGTGATTTTCACCGCCCGTTTCATTATCGAATTTTTCAAGGAAGTGCAGGTGCAAAGCGAGGCCGGCCACGTGCTCAACAACGGCCAATGGCTTAGCATCCCGCTGATAATCATGGGATTAACCTTGTTGATTTACTCGTTTGTAAAACCGAAATATCCGGAATGTCCTTATAAGGAAGAAGCCGCGTAATTATTCGTAATACCCGACAAATTGCACGTCCACCAATTTATCGGTGGAGGTGGTGAAGGTCATGATGGCTTTCACGGAATTGCTCATAAATTCGGCATCCACGTTCATGAGGCGGATGGTTTCCAGGGAATCGCAAATCTGGATGCTGTCGATGGCGGGCATGGTCTTCAGCAGCTCTTCGAGCGTGTGCCCGTCTGCTACACCGGCGAACTTTTTCTCCGCCATCTGGGTCATGGGGACAAGATCGTTCATCATGAAGTAGATGATTCCTTCTTCGTTGACGTATTTGAAGCTCAGGCTGCCGGCCTCAATCTGGCCGTTCAGCTGGTTTTGGAAGGTGCCGTAATAGCGGCCGCCGATGATGTCTCCGCTGTTGCAGGAGGTGAGGGCGAGGGCCAAAACCGCGATGATGACGAATATTTTTTTCATTGTTCTGAATTTTGCGGCAAAAATAATAAAAAAAGTTTAAGGTTAAAGGTTAAAGGTTTAGAGGTTAGGGTTAGAATTCATCTTTTACCCAAATCCACTTGTAAACTTGGTCGCCACGGCGCACAAGCGATTTGGTTTTTACCGAGCAGTAGATTCCTTTTCCGACGTTTTCCACCGTTTCGTCCTCCACGCGGATTTCCTGCACGGTGTCCTCGTAAACGCCGGTGGTCGGACCGATAATCAGCAGATCGTCGCCCACGGAAAGGGTGTCCTCTTCCATGCAAATCTCCGCCACCCCGAGTTTTCCGAAATAGTTGGTGATCTTGCCGATGCGCCGTTTCATGCGGGTGGCCTGCGAGCCGTATTTGTCAGCCCATTCGCCAGCGGTGCGACCGAGATAGTAGCCGCCCCAAAAGTCGCGGTTATAGACACTGCGCAGACGGGTCATCCAATTGTCGATTTTTTCGAGGCTAAAGGTCTGGTTGTAAATGGATTCCAAAGCTTCGTGGTAGCATTCGGTCACCATCTTCACGTATTCCGCCGAACGACCGCGACCTTCGATTTTCAGGATTGAAACACCCGCCCGCACGATTTTGTCAAGGTAGCCGATGGTGCATAAGTCCTTGGGAGAGAAGATGTAAGGGTTATCGACGCGCAGTTCCAACCCATCCTCGATGTCCCGAACCTCGTAGGCGCGGCGGCAGGGTTGCAGACATGCGCCCCTGTTTGCGGGGGAGTTGTAATTGTCAAGGCTGAGGTAACAACGTCCGGAAACAGCCATGCAGAGTGCCCCGTGGATGAACATTTCGATTTTTACGAGGTCACCTTTCGGTCCAGTAATATTCTGATTCTTAATCTCTTGACAGATATCTGCGATTTGTTGCAGCGTGCATTCTCGACCCAACACCACCACATCGGCAAACTGGGCATAGTAACGAACGGCCTCCACATTTGTGACGTTGCACTGCGTGGAAAGGTGGATTTCAATGCCGATTTCGCGGGCATATTGGATGACTGCCATATCGGAGGCGATGATGGCCGTGACCCCGCAGGCTTTCGCAGCATCCAACAACTCCCGCATCTTGCCAAGCTCGTCATTATATATAATAGTATTGACGGTGAGGTAGCTGCTCACGTTGTGTTCTTTGCAGATGCTGACGAGATTAGCCAGGTCGTCGAGGGTGAAATTGGCCGCGGAACGGGAACGCATGTTCATCGCGCCTACCCCAAAATAGACGGAACCCGCACCGGCAGCGATGGCGGCAGATAATGACTCATACGAGCCTACCGGCGACATGATTTCTATCATAATTGTCAGGTTGGTTGAGGGCATGGAATCTATTGTAGAGACGCAATGCATTGCGTCTCTACAGGGTGTCTTGATCTTTCGGTTTGGCGAGCATCTTCAGGAAATTGACCTCGCTTTTGGAGAGGAAACGCCAGCGGCCACGCGGCAGGTCCTTCTTGGTGAGACCCGCAAATACAACGCGGTCGAGCTTAACCACTTCGTAACCAAGGGATTCGAAAATGCGGCGCACGATGCGGTTTTTGCCGGAATGGATGGTGATGCCAACCTCGCGTTTGCCTTCCCCGACATATTCCACCTCATCGGGTTTTATTTTCCCGTCGTGAAGTTCCACACCGTTTTCGCGCAACAGGTCCATATCCACAGAGGCGAAAGGCTTGTCGAGTTCCACATCGTAGGTTTTCTCAATTTCGGAGCTCGGGTGGGTGAGCTTTTTGGTGAGGTCGCCGTCGTTGGTAAACAGCAGCAGACCTGTGGTGTCTCGGTCGAGGCGGCCAACGGGATAAATACGCTCTTCACAAGCATCGCGCACGAGCTCCATAACGTTGGCACGACCCCTTTCGTCGTCGGTGGTGGTGATGTAATCCTTTGGCTTGTTGAGCAATACGTAAACGGGCTTCTCCCGTTGCAGAATCTTGTCGCCGTAGCGGACCTCATCGGTGGGCATCACTTTGTGGCCCATCTCGGTGACCACCTCCCCATTGACGGTGATGGCACCCGTGGCGATAAGGATGTCTGCCTCGCGGCGGGAGCAGATGCCGGCATTGGCAATGTACTTGTTGAGACGGATGGGACCATGTTTTTCCTCGTATTCCAACGATAGTACACGCTGCTTTCTCGGCAGGGTGCGGCCTTCGCTTCGACGGCGACCGATAATTTCGGTCAGGATCTCTGATTCGGCAACCACATCGCGTTTGCGGGGTTTCGAATCGTCATTGTCTTTACGGAAACCGCGTTTGAAGGATCGGTCACGCCCTTTCTCGCGATTTTCGTCGCGGTCGAATTTGCGGTCGCGGCTGTAACGTTTTTCGACGTCGCGTCCGCCGTCAAACTTCCGTTCGCGGCTGAATTTCCGTTCCCCGTCGTTTTCGCGCGGATAGCGCTTTTTGGAGAACTTGCGGTCGGAATCTTCGAAAGAATCCTCGTCGTCGAAGTGCTCTCTCCGCGGCTTTTTGTAGCCTGAAGGTCGTTTTTTATCTTGAAAGGAGGTCTTCCGTGGCGCGCGCCTCGGGGTGAAATCCTCCTCTGAATTGTCCTTGTTGAAATGTCTGGCCATTGATATTTATTTCTCTTTGAAAAAACCTGCAAAAATACAATTTTTTTGCGTAGAGACGTTGCCATGGACGGCGCTACGTGCAAAGTACGTACAAGTCGTCGCGTTGGTTGATGCAGAGTACCGGCAGCCCCGTTTGTCCGATGATTTTGCGCTCGCGGGGACCCGTCAGGATGTCGCCGAGGGTGTAGTAGCGCGTCATCATGATGACCAGCGCACCGGACTCGTGGGTGTCAGTCAGGGCATACGCATCCAAATGGCTTTGCGATGGCACCGGGTACTTGTCGTATGAAATCTCCAGATTTTCGTACAGTTTTTCCACGAAATCCACATTGTCGCGCACTAACTTGGCCAGTCCCTCGTCTTTGTATTCGGGATAGAGAATGTGGATGACGGAGCCATAAAATCGGCTGAAGTAGCCCGCCCACAGTGCTTTTTCCTTGTTCTGCCGCTCGATATCCAGTGTTAGCAGGATATGTTTGTAGCGGGTGGTATCCTCAACGGTTTCCGTGACGGTCATGACGGGAAACCGCGACTGGCGGATGAACTTGAGCGCTTTCTTGACGCTGAAGAGACCCTCTTTCGCTGTCTTATCAATCCCGATGACGAGCATGGCGGTGTTGTGCTCTTCCGCATACTTGAAGAGCGTTTCCGGAAATACGTAATCTGTGATAACCTGGTTGTTTTTGGCCTCCTGGACGATGTTTTGCAGCTCTGTCACGAACGCTTTGTCAGGCTCGGAAGTGCTGTCGGGAAGTTGGAACCCGAAATTTGCCATGACCGTCAGCGAGGCTTGGAACACCTCGGCCAGATGCACACCGTGTTTTGCCGCTATCCGCCCGAAGGGGGAATTGTCGGCTATCACCGTGATGTTCAGGTTCTTGTCTCGCTTTATCGGTTCGTGTACTTCCATATTCGTTTTTTGTGGGAGGCCCCACACTGCGGCTTACGCCTTGTGTGGGGTTAATTGCGCTTCGTGCGTTTTGCCTCTCCGAGGCTGCTTAAGGAATTATTTTATGTTTAATGTAGTCCTTTTACTACAGGTTTTGCGGCTACGTACTCCTTCAGGTAGAACGGTTCGAAGTAGGCAACGTCCTCGAAATCATGGTTTTGCCATTTTTGGAGGGCGGGGAGAAGTAGGTTTTTGGCGGAGACGGGAGTGTCAACAAAGTGGGCGTTGGGGGAGGCGGAGAGGAGTTCGCGGCATTTGGGCATTCCGTTGCCACAGAAGATAACGGGTTGTTTCGCAAGTAGTTCCAAGAATGTGCTCTCATCTACGATTTTGGAGGTGACCTCCTCTAACGGATTCATCGCGAAATCGTAGCGGGTGGTGAAGACCTCCATGCGGCGGGCATCGATCATCGGGATGATCTGCGGTTGCTCTGAGGAGGTTTCCTGCCATAACGCTCTGGCACCCTGTGCGATACCTTCCAAGGTGCTGATGGCCATGACGGGAATGCCGGCGGTGTAGGCGATGCCCTTGGCGGTCGAGACACCGATGCGCAAGCCTGTGTAGGAGCCCGGACCGATGCTCACGGACACACCGTTAAGGTCTTTGACGGTGCATCCGCCCTGTTTCAACGCTTCTTCAACGAAGGGCAGGAGGTTTTTGGCGTGGTTGTTGCCACCGGCCTCCTCTTTCAGGCCGATGATTTCTTCGCCTCGCGACAGGGCCACGGAACATACGTCGGTGGCGGTTTCGATGTGGAGGATTACTGGGGTCATAAGCGCCCCACATTGCGGCTTCGCCTTATGTGGGGTTAATTGCGCTTCGCGCGTGTTGCCTCTTCGAGGCTGCTCATGGAAGATATTCATAATATATGGTCCTTCGATCGTTTCTAAATTACTATTGCCTACTGCCTGCTGCCTATTCCCTTATAAATGAGATCGTGGGCTTTCAGCCGGATTCCGCTCTTGGCCAGCTTGTTGGGTTCGGCGTTGGGGCAGACGCGGTTGGAGAGGAAGACGAAAATGAGTTCTTCTTTGGGGTCGCACCAGACTACGGTGCCGGTGAAGCCTTGGTGGCCGAAGATATGGGTGGAGGCGGCACCGGGCACGATGGAGGATTCGCCGGATGCCTTCGGGGTGTGGAAACCGAAACCGCGAAGCTGGCATCCGTGCAAGTGGTGCATCTTCGTGAATTCCGCGACGGTGGCCTCCGACAGATACCGTTTCCCCTCATAGACACCACCGTTTTGCAGCATCAGGAAGATAGCACCAATTTCCTCCGCCGTGGAGAACAGTCCCGCGTTGCCGGCATTGCCGTTCATCAGCGCGGAGGTTTGGTCGTGTACATAGCCATGCACCAGCTGCTTGCGGAAGGTCTCGTCTTTCTCCGTCGGGGCGATTTCCTGCTTGTGGAAGCCATGATGTAGCGGCATGAACGAGGTGTGCGAAAGCCCCATCGGCTGGTAGAACGTCTCGGCTAAGAACTGCTCAATCGGCAGCATGGTGACCATTTCCACCATGTCTTTGAGTAACAGAAAGTTGAGGTCGCTATACTCGTACTTTTTCTCCTTCAGCTTGCAGTGCGCCACTTTGTAGCGGATGGTATCGGGATAGTCGTTGCGCAGGTAAAGGTTTTCGGCCACCTGAATGCTGAAATTCTCTGTCTTATAGGCGCGGAGGTACTTTTCGTTGCCCTGGATGGACTTGTAGAACGGGATAAATGCCGGCAATCCCGACGTGTGCGTGAGCAGTTCCTCGAGGGTGAGGCTTGCTTTGTCGGTGCCGGACAAATAGGGCAGGTACTTGCCAATCTTGTCGGTAAGATGAATCTCGTGGTTGTCGTATAACTTCATGACAGCTAACGTGGTAGCCGCCACTTTGGTCAGCGAGGCGATGTCGTACATCGTCTGCGGGGTCACCTTGTCCTGACGATTGTAGTCCAAATAGCCGAAAGCCTTGTGATAGATGGGCTGCCCGTGATGCAGGGCTATTACCACGCAGCCCGGGTAGATTTGGTTGCGAATGCCGTCTTCGAGCATTTGGTCCAGACTGCGGGTGATGTCGTCGGGCAGGGCGGAGAAATTCTCAATGGACTTGCTCATCAGGATGCCGCTGCCGGCGGGATATTCGTTGATGCTGACCGGCAGGGTGCCCTCGCAGACAATCTGCCCGTAGCAGGCCTTCATCGCCGCTGCCACGGTGGTGGGCGTGAACTGGTAAGCCCCGATGACGGCGCGGTAGTTGGTCAGCGAATCGAAATAGTTGAGTGCGTAAGGATTCCCTAAGTGGATGAGTATCACCTGTTTCTCCTTTGCCAAACGGTTGAGCAGTTTCACCGACGACATGTCGATACCGTAGCCAGAGCCGCCCAACTGGTTGGAACCCCCAAAAGCCACGATAATTTGCTTATAGGGAGCCAGTTGCGCGAGGAGGTTAGACTGCTCTTTCGCGGAAATCTTCTTGTCCATATAAAAATAGGGAAGGTTGTATTCGCCCACAATCCGCTTGTAATCGCTCTGGTAGGCTTTGCGGTCCACGCACAGGAACGCCGTCTTTTCAGTGGTTTTCGTATTCAGCGGCAAGATGTTGTCCTCGTTTTTCAGCAGCGTGAGGGCCTTTTCCTCAATCTGCCGGTTCACCCAAGTGGCTTCCGAACGGTTCATCCATTTGTTAATCTCCGCGCTGCTGTTGGAGGTGTAGTTCGTAATGCCGCGGCTCTGTTTGAACTGCAGCACGCGCAGGCAGCGTTCGTTGATGAGTTCTTCAGGGATAATATCCTGTTCCACCGCCCGTTTGATGGCCGCGATGACGGAATCGGTTTCGCCGGGCAGCAGAAGGATGTCAGCCCCAGCCAGCAGGGCGCGAATCTCCACATCGCCTTCGAAACGGTTTTGGTTGCGCACACCCTTCATCTCCATACCATCGGTGATAATCAGACCGTTATAGCCCATTTCCTTCTTAAGCAACTGTGACACAATTTGATAGGATAGAGAAGAGACGGAATTGTCGGTGGAATCTAAGGCGGGGATATTGAGGTGCCCGACCATCACCATGTCGGGATTCTCGTCGATGAGTTGTCGGTAGGGGTAAAGTTCCATCTCGTCAAGTTCGATGCGGCTTTTGCGGATGGTGGGCAGGGCGAGGTGCGAGTCGCTTTCGGTGTCACCGTGACCGGGGAAATGCTTGATGGAGGTAGCGATGCCGCCGTCCTGCATCCCGTGCATGTAGAGGGTGGCTTTGCGGCATACCTTGTCGCGGTTTTCGCCAAAGGAACGGCTGTTAATCACGGGGTTACGGCTGTTGTTGTTGATGTCGATGCAAGGGGCGAAGTTGAGGTTGACGCCCACGGCCTTGCACTGTTCGGCCACCTCGAGTCCCATCTGGTAGATCAGGGAGTCGTTTTCTTCTGTGAGGGCGCCGAGGGTCATCTGCCGAGGGAAGGCCACGCAGCTGTCGAGACGCATGGAAGGTCCCCATTCGCCGTCGATGGCTACGAAGAGCGGAATCTTACTGACGGCCTGTAGGCGTTGGGTGAGTCGGGCCTCCCTGACGGGGCCGCCTTTGAAAAAGCAGACGCCGCCGGGCTGGATGCGGGCCACCTTGTCCACCAGTTCGCGGTTGTACTTCTCATCTTCCGTTGAGCTGACGCGGATGATGATGAGTTGGGCGATTTTCTCCTCCAACGTCATCTGGTCCAGCTGGTTAAGGTTAGGGTCTGGCTTCCGCACTCCCGAGGAGAGCGTCAACAGCAGCAGTGCGAAAAATAGAGTAATATATCGAAAAACAGGTTTCATAACATACGGCTAATGGAGCGGCAAAAATACGATTTTTTATCGTCCGTAGCCGTCAGAATTTTTGACGAAAGATACGCGAGAATATGGTGTTGCGAGAGACCGTAGAGACGCAAAATTTTGCGTCTCTACAAACCTCGCAAATCGTTACCGCCTCACAACCTTCTGTTGGTATTCCCGCCCGTCCGCATCTTTCACACGCAACACATACACGCCCGCGGGAAGGGATTTCACGTTCAGGGTGGCGGTTCCGTCCTGTAGAGACGTTGCGCGCAACGTCTCTACGACCCGCCCCTGCAGGTCATACAACGCGACGTTGGCAATCCCCGCCCCGCGCAGTTCCACGAACAGGAGGTCGTCG